>NZ_LN889801.1 GCF_900009145.1 Planktothrix tepida PCC 9214 | reverse complement strand
AATAGGTTGTGATAATTTAAAACTGATATGAAACAGCTAGAAGTATTACCCCTGTTCCCTGTTCCCTGTTCCCTTTTGAGCAGAAATTTTGGATACAACTCAAATAGGATTGCTATAGTAGTTTTAGTAATGTTTATTTCTATTGGACAACTATGTTGGACAATTGCAGGGTTTATGAGTCGTGGTTCCCGCTTTATTGCGCCTCTGTGTCGGACTTGTTTAGAAATTTGTGAAGCTTGCGCTAAAGAATGTCAAAAACACAATAATACTCACTGTCAAAGCTGTGCTACAGCTTGCCAAAATGCAGCCGAAGAATACCGGAAAATTGCAATGGTGGGTGCTGCGATTTAAGGTTGTCTTTTAATCATAATAACGAAATCTCTAGCTATTCTCTAACTCTGTTTCCAAATTTTAATGCTTCCATCTCCATGACTACTAGCGAAAGTATGACCATCGGGGGTAATAAAAGTAACGGAATAAATTGCACCGCCTTGAGGGTTTAAACTCTCGATTAATTCTCCAGTGTGTAGATTCCAGATATTCAGGGTTTGATCAGCGCTACCACTGACAATTCTATTGCCATCGGGACTAATTGCAACGGTATAAACCCAATTTTTATGATGATTTAACGTGCGAATAAGTTGACCTTTTTGCAGATTCCAAATAAAGAGTTTACCGTCATCGCTACTGGTGACAATAAATTGATTATCGGGACTAATAGCTAAAGATCGAATATAAAATCGTTGAATTAAAGTTCGGCAAATTTTCATATTTCTCAAGTCCCAAATAATCACTTTTCTATCCCTTCCCCCACTAACAATAAAATCCCAATTGGAAGTCATATCGACACAATCAACACCCCCAGAATGTTTATAAAGGGTTCTGAGGTTTTCTCCAGTGGCGACTTTCCATAACTGCACGCTATAATCCCAACAGCCACTAATTAAGTTTTCGCCATCGGGAGTAAATTTTAAACTGGTAATATAATGGGAATTAAGCTTAATAGTTTTGATTAATGCTCCGGTTTGTAAATTCCAGAGTTTTATAGTATTATCACAACTCCCACTGGCAATTATAGAAGAATTGGGACTAATAGCAACGGCATAAATATGATCGTGATGTCCGATAAAACTGTGCAATAGTTCTCCAGTTTGAGGATTTAAAACCTTAACGGTTTTATCTTTACTTCCGGTGACTAAAATTTGACCGTTGGTGCTGATAGTACAGCAAAAAATATTAGCGGAATGGAGTTTTAGAGTTTGGATACAATTCCATTTTTCGACTGTTGAGAGAGGTTCATTGATTTTTTGAACATCTCGAATCATGAAATTAATTTCTTGAACTGCCTTAATATTCCCTTGTTTAGAATATAAATCGGAAGCATCTAATAAATTATCAATGGCTGCCTGTTTTTGACCTATTTTAAAATAAGCTATTCCGCGATAACGATAGGCATCTGCATAAGTAGGTTGTAGTTGTAATGCTTTCGTATAATTTTTAATGGCGGTTTGATAATCTCCCTGTTGTTCAGCACAATTTAACCCAGATTCTAGGTAAAAATCAGGATTATTGGTTAAGCCTTTTAAGAAATTCCTTAGACCGTCGCCATAATGTAAGTCATTAATCTGCAATTTAACAATACTGTGATTTTGATAATATTCTAAACTGATTTCTTTTTGTTCAATGCGCTTTTGAAGTAAACGAGCGGGAAGAAACCCAGCAATAATAGCAGAATATTCGGATTTAAACTCATCAAATTTAACAATAGTCTGAGAATTAGAATAAATTAAGATACAAACAATAGCTTGATTTTTAGTAATTTCTTCCCAACTCACCCACCATTGCGCCATTGTTGGAGAACTATAGCGAGTTTTCACTTGAATTCCAATCGAATAATCCGTACTAATACGGAGATCGATCAGACCATCGCCAGTTTCTGGGATAATTTCATAGTTAATATTACCGACAAAATCTCCTAAATATTTCTTAACGATTTCTTCTCCCAGTTTTCCCATCATCGTATTTCTGAAAACCACTTGAGGGTCAGCTTTCCGATATTTTCTAACCATATCCCAAGCGTGTTGACGAATGGGGTTTAAGTCCTGACCCGAAAGGGTTTTAATCTCTCCATAAATTCCCGGTCTTTCATAAAAGAGTAAACTATTTAATCCATTTTTGAGGCGATGAATAAACTCAGCTTGTTTGTCTTTAAGATAATCATTCATGTACATAGGTCTTGTGATTCCTTCTGAATTGGTGCAATCCCTAGTGTGATTTTAATTGATTAAGGTTATAAATAAAAAATAAAGTTAAGCGTAGTTTAAATTGTAAAATAAATTCTGTCTTTCCTCCCTAACCCCTTCAGTATCCGCCCGGGTCATTCCCCAAATGCCCCTTTTATGGCAATCTATTAGTTAATAGGAGACACTATTCTGATCGCTGATTGACAGAAATCTATTATTAACTATGCAAACTTTACCTGTTCCAACTCAACCGACATCCGATCAAACTCCGGTGGATACGATGATTCACCGCCGCAAGACTCGTCCTGTCCAGGTGGGAACTGTGACCATTGGGGGAGGTCATCCGGTTGTTGTCCAATCGATGATTAATGAAGATACGATGGATATTGATGGGGCGACGGCGGCGGTACGTCGTTTGCATGAAATTGGGTGTGAAATTGTGCGGGTGACGGTTCCGAGTGTGGGTCATGCGACGGCTGTTGGCAAAATTAAACAGAAATTAGCCGAAACATATCAACCTGTTCCCTTAGTGGCGGATGTTCATCACAATGGCATGAAAATCGCCCTGGAAGTGGCAAAATATGTCGATAAAGTGCGAATTAATCCAGGGTTATATGTGTTTGAAAAACCGAAAAGCGATCGCACCGAATATACTCAATCTGAATTTGATGAAATTGGCGATAAAATTAGGCAAACCTTAGAACCTTTAGTGGTTTCTTTGCGTGATCAAGGAAAAGCCATGCGAATTGGTGTGAATCATGGTTCTTTAGCAGAACGAATGTTATTTACTTATGGCGATACTCCCGAAGGCATGGTGGAATCGGCGTTAGAATTTATTAAAATATGTGAATCTTTGGATTTTCAAAATATTGTGATTTCCCTCAAGGCGTCACGGGTTCCGGTGATGGTCGCAGCGAACCGTTTAATGGTCAAACGGATGGATGAATTAGGGATGGATTATCCCTTACATTTAGGGGTGACAGAAGCCGGAGATGGAGAATATGGTCGGATTAAATCAACGGCTGGAATTGGTACATTATTAGCTGGAGGAATTGGCGATACCATTCGGGTTTCTTTAACCGAAGCACCTGAAAAAGAAATTCCCGTTTGTTATAGTATTCTGCAAGCGTTAGGGCTGCGGAAAACGATGGTGGAATATGTCGCTTGTCCGTCCTGCGGTCGCACTTTATTTAACTTAGAAGAAGTTTTACATCAAGTCCGCGAAGCCACAAAACATTTAACCGGGTTAGATATTGCGGTGATGGGATGTATTGTCAATGGCCCCGGAGAAATGGCCGATGCAGACTATGGTTATGTGGGTAAACAACCCGGTTTTATTTCTCTTTATCGCGGTCGAGAAGAGATTAAAAAAGTCCCTGAAACCCAAGGGGTAGAAGAATTAATTAACTTAATTAAAGCGGATGGCCGTTGGGTTGATCCTTAATTTAATTCATGTAGAGACAATTTAATTCATGTAGAGACGCGCCTGGGCCCAGCCATGCCGTAGGCTTTTGGCACGTCTCTACTAAATCCTGTTCCCAGTTCACAGTTCCCTAGCTCTACGCGCTATAACGGTCAACAGTCAACTGAAACCTGTGCTACATTGGGCGTATTGATATTGAAATTTATATTTTCTGGTTCAACAAACAGATGGTTATTTCAAGAAGTGGGCTTGTTCTTGGTGCAACGGCAGTGATGTTAACGGCTGTAGCGGTTGCAGGGGCGGGAATTCATCTTTCGAGTCAAGCATCCTTTCGGGAAAGTCCCAAGGAGTTAATTGACGAAGTTTGGCAGGTGATCCATAAAAGTTATGTCGATGGAACCTTTAATCAAGTGGACTGGACGGCTGTTCGCACTGAATATTTAAACCGCAACTACACCAGCGACGAACAAGCCTACACCGCTATTCGGGAAATGTTGAAGAAGCTCGACGACCCCTACACGCGCTTCATGAACCCCGAAGAATTCAAAAATATGCAAATTGATACTTCTGGGGAATTAACCGGGGTCGGCATTCAATTAACCCAAGATGAAAAGACGAAAAAGTTAGTGGTGATTTCTCCCATTGAAGGTTCTCCCGCCTTTACCGCCGGAGTTCAAGCTCAAGATATTATTAGTGAAATTGATGGTCGCACCACTGAGGGAATGGATATTAATGAAGCGGTGAGTTTAATTCGGGGGCCGGTGGGAACAAAAGTTAATATTAAAATATTACGGGGAGATAAACCTTTAGATTTTAATATTACTCGCGATCGCATTGAAATTCATCCGGTTCGTTCGTCTAAAAATCCCAGTTCGGCGGGAGAAATTGGTTATATTCGCTTAAATACTTTTAGCGCTAATGCCGCCGAAGAAATGCGCGAAGCCATTAATGATTTAGAGAAACAAAATGTGGCGGGTTATATCCTTGATTTACGTTCAAATCCAGGGGGATTACTGTATTCTAGCATTGAAATTGCTCGGATGTGGTTAAATCAAGGCGATATTGTTTCTACGGTTGATCGTCAAGGGGAAACAGACCGTCAAAAAGCAAATAATCGCGCTTTAACCAATAAACCTTTAGTGGTTTTAGTAGATGGAGGTTCAGCCAGCGCCAGTGAAATTTTATCCGGTGCTTTACAAGATAACAAACGGGCGGTTTTAGTGGGAACAAAAACCTTTGGGAAAGGGTTAGTTCAATCTGTCCGAGGGGTGGGAAATGGTTCAGGTTTAGCCGTAACCATTGCGAAATATTTTACTCCCAGTGGTCGAGATATTAACCATGAAGGAATTCAACCAGATATTAAAGTTGAACTCACCGAAGCCCAACGAGATGAGTTAAGAAAAGATCGGACAAAAGTAGGAACAACGGATGATCCTCAATATGTTAAAGGGTTAGAAATTCTCAAGGGTGAAATTGCTAAAACAAAACAAGGAACCCAAGCTCAATCTAAATAATTAGAAGCGAGAATATAGGGGCGGGAACACTCGCCCTTAATGATTAATGATAACATTTTCTGTGAAAATTCTACGAAAATTGAAGATGAAATCCTTAAAGGGGCGCTACAGATAAAATTTATGGCTAGCAAGTTCCGCCAATCTGGTTATCATCCGATTCGCAAGCTAAAAGTAATCTTAGCAGGTCTTCATATTGCGATCGCAACGGAGTTTAGTGTTGCTTACAAAGTCATTGTATCTGTCGTCGTCTTAGTCATTGCTGTGATTTTTAGTCAATGGCAGGATCTAATGTTGATTTTTCTAGCTACAGGCCTAATGTTAATCGCTGAATTATTCAATAGTAGCATTGAAGGTTTATGTGATTTTTTGGAACAACAGTATGATGAGAGAATTCGCGCTATCAAAGACATTTCTGCTGCTGCTGTTGGCATCAGTATTTTAATTTGGGCAGTAGCTTTAATTTTTGAAAGCCACCATCTGTGGTCGTTATTCAATTTGTTTATTCCCTAGAAAATTTTTCAAACAACAAAACCTCATCTCGATAATATTTTAATTGAAAATTAGGGTTATTTTGCAAACGTTTTACTAACCCAATGATTAATTCAGGAGAACTCGGCCATCCGGGGTGACGTTGGTTTAATAAGACGTATTGAAAGGGTTCTAAATCAAGTTTTTCTCGTCCTTGAATAGCGAGTTCTAAATGGGGACGATGGGTGAGATGGGGGGCAATTTTATCGGTTGTTAAGATATTATCCTTCGTTTTAATATAGCCGAGGGCTTCCCGTGTTGCTTGCCAATTATCCAGGGTTGTTAAATATTTAGAGGTAAAATAACCATATTTTGCTAAAGCAAAAAAGGCAATTAAAGACCATAAAATTATCCATTTTTTCTGTTTAAACCATCCTTCACCGTGCGCCAAATTCTCAATAACTGCTAACATCAGAAAGGGTAAAATCGCCAAGGAATATTGTTGCGTTAAGTTCTTCATTTGCAGATTTTCAGCTAACAGATTTAAAAATAAAATTGGTGTGGCAGAAATTAGGGGGGTTAAATGTCGTCCCCATAGGCCCCAAATTAGGGGAATTAGAAGTAAAATTAAGTATTCTAAATTGGCTAAGGTGAAAATTTTACTTAATACTAATCCCGGTTTTAAGATAATATTTAAAGTAATTTCTCCGAGAGAATTACCGAGGAAACTATAAACGCCAACGGCGATAGGAGGGGCTTGGGAAAAGTGGGGGATAATGAATTCTGTAGATAGGAAAAACCAGAAGAGTCCTAAAATGATTGAGACAATAGCATAACGGGTTTTTTTCTCAAAGATGAATAACCAAACTCCCATTGCGATTAATAATAAAGATAAAACTTCTTTGCAACCTAAAATAATAAAAATTGTGAAAATAAATCCTAAAATCTTATTGCTTCTAGCAAACAAAACTGCATATAAAATTGCAGGTAAAGCAATTACTTCAGGGTGAAAATCAAATAAATTAACATTAAAAATTAATGGATATAATAAATACACAAAAGCTAAGGTTTGAGCTTGGGTTTCCTTTAAACCTGCTTGTAACGATAGCTGATAAGTCGGTAATGCACCCAAGGAAAGGGAAAAAGCTTGAATCGCAAATAACCAATGAACATCAGGATAAACTTTATAAAATAAAGCAATAATATATAGAATATAGGCAGCATGATCTCCTAAAATATGTAATCCTCGAAAAGAGACAAAGGGTTCTTGTCCTTGACTTATTAAATAAATACCATTATCAAAAATTCCTAAATCATAAGCATTAGATTGAAATAAAGCATGACGTAAACTGCTACAAGCAAATAAAATCAAGCTACTGATGAAAATTGCGGTTAATACCGGATGAAGTTTAAAGGGATTTTTATCCAAGAATATCATATTTCTGATGTTTAATGCGGTTGATCCAGTCGGAAATCGTTGAAAATTCGGCTTGTTTTTTCAGCCAAATTAAATACTTTTCTAGTCGATTTAATAAATGAATTCCTGATAAACGTTTCACGGAATTGGGAAGTTTAAATTTAGAAATATCGGTAAATTCCCAAGGATGAAAATTGAGATTGAGATAGCGATCGCTATCGAGGGTAATTTGAGAGGCGAACTGAATTAAAGGAAAGGGAAGATTTTTGAAACTTAACCCGAAGAGGGGAAAGCGGACAAAGGGTGTTACGGAGATGGGAAGATTGAGTAAATGATCACAATAATGAACTGTGCGACGTTTACCCTGATAATAATTAGAATTGAAGGAAGAATGGTATTGATATCCTGATGCTAAAATCGCTTGTTCATTAATAATTTGCTGTTCCCCCATACGGAACCCAGAAACCGTTTGTCCCGAAATTTCTTCTAACACTTGTTTAGATTTCCACAAATCTTCCGGGGAAAATTTAGAATGATAAAAACCGTGAGAAGCGATTTCATGGGTTCTCGCGATCGCTTCAATTAATTCAGGATGGTGTAAGGCAAAATTTGCCGTTACAAAAAATGTCGCCCGAATCTTTAAATGTTCCAGTAAAGACAGAATATTTCTTAATCCCATTAACGAGATATCAAACTGGACAGAAGGTTTTATTTTTTCTCCATATTTCAGGGGAGCATCAAATTCTTCTACATCAAAATTTAGGAGAATATACTTCCTCATAACACCCTAAAAAATCTAATTAAGCTGTTGTACAATGACTTCTATATTATTCGGATTTCCCCCCGTAATCACCCGATCTTGACCCATATTTGCCCAAGTTAATCGACCATCAACATAAATTTCTGCCCGAATTCTATAAATCCCATTCTGTTGAATTTGGGCGGGATTATAAATCAAAGAAAAGGGAACCGGAACCTGTTGACCCCGTAATGGAATAGTTTGTTGAGTAATATTTCGAGGTGCACGATTTGGACTGGTTGTATCTTGTAATGTAACAACAACAGTTGAATTCGGAGGTAATGCAATGCGTTGACGGTAAGTAATTGTTCCAGTTACTTTTGATTCTTGGGGTCTTTGATTTCCTTGGGTTCTCAGTACCCGTTCTGTAATTGGTCTTTGATTATTATTCGGTTGAATTGTGAAGGTTCTGGAGTTCACTTGATAGGATGCTTTTTGAGAATTTCCTGCATAACCCTCTCGCTGTTGTTGTACAGAAAACCGATCAAATAGTTGTCCATTACGATAACTTACCGCCATGAATAAACCCGATTGTCCTTGACAAATATTAATGTGATAATTCTCTGTCATAAAATATGCTTCCTGGGGAACACCGCGACAACCTTGGGTAGCAAAATCTATTTCTCGTTGTGCGAGGACGGGAGGAATAATATTAAGGGCTGATGTTAAAGTTAATAATGTAGACGTTAGGAATAAACGGACAAGAAATGGACTTTTTTGTTGATTTTGGGTGCTGATCATCTTTTTCCATTGTAATTTGCTCAAATTGATATTATATCATTATTTTTTCATACTATAAACCCTTAAGCTACCCAAAGATGTTGAGCAAAGCGAACTGAAAAACTAATCAGTAACAGGGTGAAAAATCCCAAGGTCACATAACCCCAACGACGATGATGAGATAGCATTACCCCTAAAGCTAAACTAACAGAAACAATCCCATACGCTAAACGACTGAGGGAAATTGTACCGCCAGACGCTAACAATAAACCTAACGCACAGAAGCCATAATTTACTGCAACTAAACTGAGTTCATAACGTAAATACCACAGTAAATAACCACTCCCTAAAATAATCGATGTATTGAGTAAGGGATCACCTGCAATTAACCATAAAATAAACAGTAAAAAACAGAAACTATAGTCAAATTTTACCTCTCCTAATTGATCACGATATCGCCAAAGTAGATAACCTATGATAGCAAGAATTATAACCAGGAAAGGATGCCAAGGATCAACAATTGTACCTTTTTTCCAATTTTGAGAACCGATTAAAATTTGCATGATCATTTTCAACCAGCCTTGACTATCAAATCCGGTTTGGCGTTGCCATTGGGTGTGTTGAACGGTAATAAAGGCAATGGGATTATTAAATTTTATCCAACAATAGAGACTATAGAATAATAAACCACAGCCACTTAATAAACCGGATAAATAAGCGATCGCAGGTTTTCGTTTTTGCCAAGCTGTAATTAGAAAAGCTGGAATTAAAGCGATTCCAGTAATGCGCGTTGCCGTGGCTAAACTCCCCCACAAAATTACTTGAGGATACTTTTCTAAATCAAAAGCTTTTAAAGCAGCAATACTCAAAAATAAAAATAAACCTTCCGTATAAATAACAGTGCCAAAAATCGATAAAGGACACCAAGCTAATATAGCTGTTGCCCAACGGGCAGCTTGAGAATTATTGGTTATTTCCACCCATTGATAGAGTAAAATTAAAGCTCCAAAAAAAGCCAAATTATTAATTAAAACGCCTGCTACTTCAAAGGGTAAACCTAAATTCATTAATCCTCGAATTAATAACGGAAATAATGGAAAAAATGCCACATTTCCGCCCGGTTCGGTCTGATTAATGACTTCATATCCAGAGGTGGCAATAATTTGGTAGAGGGGACTATCCCAAGCTGAAAAAACCTCCCAACCCCACTGAGAAGAAACAGGAGAAAAGAAAGCAATTGCAAAAAACGTCAACAGAATAATACTGCGACTCAGTACCCCCATTGTTAAGGCAAAAATAATCCCATTAGATTGACAAATCTTGGCAATTTTAGTTAAAAAATCTTGTAATTTAGCAAAAAGTTGAGTTAGCACCTTCTGAGAATTCATGGGTTGTTCTTTCACGCCTTTATTTACAATTCAATTAAAAATCAACTTTAATTTACAATTAGAGAAATTCTACCAAGGATCAGGCAAAATTGACATTCTTAAGAAAAATGGCAGATTCCGATAAACTATGCTAGAAAAATGAACAAGGGAAGAAAAAGCTGACCACTGCTTTCTCTGTAACTCAAAACCTCGATTTGTGCCAGGAAATGTCCTATGTTTTTCAATGCAACTCAACTTTTAATTGATAACTTTGTTGAACAACTTCGCTCAGGATATCATCATACCTATGGGGGATTTAATGCCCATTATGGGGATATTGTCGCTTGGGCTGGAGGGATGGCTTTAGAAAATATTGCCAATAGCGATGCCCTCTATCATGATGTTGAACATACAATTATCGTTACATTAGTCGGTCAAGAAATTTTACGCGGAAAACATATCCGCGAAGGTGGGGTTTCTAGCGAAGATTGGCTACATTTTATGCTCTCTCTAGTTTGTCATGATATTGGTTATGTTAAAGGGGTTTGTCGCCAAGATCGAGAGGGATATTATGCTACAGGATGTGATGAAAACAGGGTACTTTTGCCCTTTGGATGTACAGATGCGAGTTTAATGCCTTATCATGTTGATCGAGCTAAATTGTTTATTCGAGAACGATTTGGGGGACATCCTTTAATTAAGTCAGATGTGATTCAATCTAATATTGAACTGACACGATTTCCGGTTCCTCAAAAATCCGATCATCAAGATACAATACATTATCCCGGTTTAGTGCGGGCGGCGGATTTAATTGGTCAATTGAGTGATCCTCGATATCTTCAAAAAATTAGTGCCTTATTTTATGAGTTTGAAGAAACAGGATTTAATCAAAAAGCAGGCTATCATAATGCCGGAGAGTTGCGAAGAAATTACCCTCAATTTTATTGGCATAAAGTGTATCCCTATATTAAAGATAGTCTACGGTACTTATCTTTAACTCAGCAAGGCCAACAAATTATTGCTAACCTGCACGCCAATGTCTTCCTGGTTGAACATGAGGAAACCATCAAGGAGGTCGTCATGGTTTAATCTGTTTAATCGTTGAAGGATAAAATTTTAATGTTCCATCAGGTCATCTATCCCAAAATAGGGTAAACTACTTTATATTTTAAATTTTCTATGAGTTCCATGACGAATTCTGTTTTTTCGCCTTTACAAAGTCGTTTACTCACGGGTTTACTGATTTTAGTCGTGAGTTGGTTAAGCTTTCAATTTTTAGGTTATGTTGGCGAATTAATCAGTATATTAGTTACCTCTGGATTAATTGCCTTTCTTCTGAACTACGCTGTGGCAAAATTAGAACGCTTTATTCCGCGAGGAATTGCCGCCGCTTTAGTGTATTTAATTGCGATTGTAACCTTTGTAATTATTGCCTTAACTCTTGTCCCACCTGTCTTTAATCAAGGACGACAATTAATTACTCGATTACCCGAATTAATAGAATCAGGACGGCAACAGTTAGCGGAATTTCAAGTTTGGAGTGCTGACCGAAATTTACCCTTTGATGTCGGAATTTTACAACAGCAACTTTTGTCTCGAATTCAAGGAACCATTGAACCGATTCTCACCGGAAGTTTAGGTTTAGTGCTAGGAACCTTTAATTGGTTTTTTGACTTAATTTTTATTTTGGTCATTGCCTTTTATATGTTATTAGATGGGGAACGGTTATGGAACCTCCTAATCACTATTTTATCCCCCCAAATTCGCGAGGTTTTAACCTTTTCACTAGAACGGAATTTGAAAAAATTTGTCTTAGGACAAACCTTGCAGGGAATTTTTATGGCTGTCACCTTAACCGTTGCCTTTTTAATGTTAAAAGTTCCCTATTTCCTATTATTTGCTGTTGTGATTGGATTATTGGAAATTATCCCCTTTGTGGGAGCCACATTAGGGATTGGAACTGTTACGATTATTGTGGCTTTTATTGATTGGTGGCTGGCTTTACAAGTGTTAGCCGTTGCCGTTGCCATTCAACAAGTTAAGGATAATATTGTTGCTCCTCGAATTATGGGAGATTTAACCGGATTAAGCCCTGTGATTATTTTTAGTGCTTTATTATTAGGAGGAAAAATAGGAGGATTATTAGGATTTATTCTGGCAATTCCCATGGCAGGGGTGATTAAAAGTATTATTGAAGTGGTTGTTGATCCCACTTTACCCCCTCAAACTGGTTCCTTTTTTTATAATCCTTTAGATTCAAAAAGTGACTTAACACCAACGGAAACTTTATCTCTAGCCGAACAGGAACGCTTAAAGGTGTAAAATAAAAAAAATAGAGACACAACTCTACAAGTTTTTCAACAATTCTTTGAGTGAAAAATCTGAACTATGAAATGGTGGCAACGACTTAAAACGAATCCTTTAGCTCAATTTGGAGCCGGAATTTTATTATTATTTTATCTGATCGTCATTGCAGCAGATTTTGTTGCGCCTTATAGTCCTTATCAGTCGCAACTGAACGCTTCATTATTGCCACCGACTCAAATTTATTGGTATAACCAAAAAGGGCAATGGATTGGCCCCCATGTTTACCCTACAACTCAAGGCCCGGTGGATATTGAAACGGGAATTCGTCAACTTAATGTTGATAAAAGTCAACCCAGTCCTGTCCGATTTTTCGTTCAGGGAGAACCCTATAAAATATTAGGAATTATCCCATTTGATCGTCATTTATTTGGAACAGTCGGGGCTGGACAAATTAACCTACTGGGAACCGATGAACAAGCCAGAGATCAATTTAGTCGGATTGTTTTTGGAGGTCGAATTAGTCTCAGTATAGGATTAGTTGGAATTCTAATTTCGTTCCCGTTAGGAATGATTATTGGCGGAATTTCCGGTTATTTTGGCGGATGGCTAGATACTTTTACCATGCGAATTGTTGAAGTATTAATGACGATTCCAGGATTATATTTATTAGTAGCCTTAGCCGCCGTATTACCCCCACAAATAACCAGTAGCCAGCGTTTTCTATTGATTGTGGTGATTATTTCTTTTATTAGTTGGGCTGGGTTAGCACGAGTGATTCGAGGACAAGTTTTATCTATTAAAGAACAACAATTTGTTCAAGCTTCACGGGCTATTGGAGCTAATTCTTTATATATTATTGCTCGTCATGTTCTACCCCAAACTGCAACCTATCTGATTATTTCAGCAACATTATCAATTCCCGGTTTTATTATTGCAGAATCGGTTTTAAGTTTGATTGGCTTAGGAATTCAACAACCCGATCCCTCTTGGGGAAATTTACTGTCTTCGGCAACAAACGCTTCAATTTTAGTGTTACAACCTTGGTTAATTTGGCCTCCTGCAATTTTAATTATTTTAACGGTATTAGCTTTTAATTTATTAGGAGATGGGTTAAGAGATGCCCTTGATCCTCGGAGTCTGCAACGATAATAGATGATTATAAACACAATTGAATTCAAGTTCTACCGATGTTAACTGATAAATCTGGATGTCGAAATGTTGTAATTGTTGGGGGCGGCCCATCGGGATTGGCGATCGCTTTAATGTTAGCAAAACGGGGCTGGACAGAAATTACTGTTTTAGAAAAACGAAAAACGGCTGACTATTACGAACCCGATAAAGCGTTTAACTATCAAATTGATGGTCGAGGTCAAAAATTATTAGATTGGCTGGGATTAACTCCAAATTTAGCAGAAATAAGTGTTTCCAGCCAAGAATTTTACTTAACGTTAATTCAACCCAATGGAAAGCGAAAAACGATAAAATTACCCTTTATTAATCCTAATCGAAAAACAGCTTATTGGTTGCCTCGAAGAACCTTTGTTTCTCTACTTTATGAAGAAATTGAACGCAATTGGCAACAGCAAATCACCGTTTTATTTGAAGCAAAATGTATTGAATTAAAGCAAAAACAGGAACAATTGCAGGTAATTGTTGAATCAAAAAATAGTGAATTAATGAGTTTTACACCTGGTTTTGTAGTTGGTTGTGATGGTTTAAATTCTATTGTTCGTCAAACCCTAAACGACTGGGAAAAACCTGATCATCATCGCTTTGAAATGCAGTATTTTCCCTCCGCTAGTTCAGGACTGCGCTATCAAGTATTAACCTTACCGCCTCAATTTCCGCTTTCAAACCAACTAGATGATCAATCTGTTTGTACCATGGCTTATGCAATTCGGGGTAAAACCGTAGAAGGTCAGAAGAAAATTTCTTTGGGTTTATTACCCATGAAAAATCCCGATGAACCTCGAACCGCTAATATTATTACTTATCCTAATCATAAAATTTGGACTTTAAAAACGAATGAAGAATTATATCGCTTTTTAGAACAATCTTTCCCTCAATTATCCATTCGTGATATTATTTCTGAGTCTGAAATTACACGATTTGTCAACAGTCAAGGCGGTGTTTTTCCTGTTCCTCAATTTTGTTCGGGATTACACTTTTTATTGAAATCTGATCAAACTTTCTCTGCCATCCTCTTATTAGGAGATGCAGTCCATTGTTTTCCCCCCGATATTGGTCAAGGGGTCAACTCAGCGTTAGAAGATGTTTATATTTTACAGCAAGTTCTCGAAGAAACCCAGGATGATCTGTTATTGGCTTTACCCCTATATGAAGCTCGACGTTCTGGAGATATTGAAGCGTTAATTCATTTAGCTCAAACAACATTTCCTTGGCAATATAACCAAAATTGGTTCCGTCGAAAGTTATGGGATATCAACTTTTTAATCGGACTGCTTCTGAATCGGTTTTTGCCTTTCTTTTTCAGCCCTCCTGCATTTTTGATGATTCAAGATTATCAACTCAGTTATCAAGAAATTTGGCATCAAAACCAACGCACAAACCAACGTTTGTTCATTTTCAGTGTAACGCTATTAGGCATATTATTTGTTCTGGGATTCAGTTTTAACGTCTAACTCAACTGGGATTGAGAAGCTAACTTCTACCTTGTTCACCCAGGTAAGAAGTTAAAGTTTGATAATCCGAAAAATCTGAACAGTTAATGGCTTGTTTCGTTAACGCAATTTTGGGGTTAATTGTACACTTTAATTGATAATTTTCGGTAAAAAATTTACAGGTTGAACAAGGAATTTTATGTAATTCTTTAACGCTGGTTATTCCTTGTGTCAGTGTTCTATAGGTACTCCAGATTAACGAAAAAACGAATAACCAAGCAACACTAAAGCAAACAATCTGCAATAGGATCGGTGAAACTTGATTAAAAATATATAAAATTTGAGACATGGCAGTTAGGAATAACAAAGAGGTAAGCTAAAGCTAATACTCATCTATTCTGAAGGGATGACTGTTTCCCCTCATCTAACTTCAGCATGATCTGTTTGTGAATTCGGTTTGTAAATTAAGCGATAAAACTCATCCATTGAAGAAGTCTCATCATTGATTACAAGCGAAATTAACAAAATCTCTACCTTAAGTTAGAAAATGAATTGATCAGAAATCGGTAAAGTATTGATTACTTCTCTATGAAGTTAAGCTTGGGAATTGAAATTTTCTGGATTCATATTGCTAAATATCCCTTAACTCCTTTTTGGATTATTTAATGGGATTTTTAAGTAAAAAATGTCCTCTTTTGAGGGTTGAGATTGCCATCTTTATCGATAAAGTTGGTGATGAATTGTAGCGTTTCGTTTCAACGCTGAAACACAATTTCTCCAAAGTTGGGTGTTGCTAGTGCAGTCGGGTTTGATTTTTTTCTATCCCTTTCTGTGATTAATGAATGGGTTTTTTTTAATATTAACCCGGATGCACTGGCTCATCTTTAGCAACTTGGATTCGCTCTGATGGAGTCAGTAAATACATGGCAGCGAAATTCCCAAAATTTGATCAAGGTCTGGCTCAAGACCCAACCACTCGCCGAATTTGGTACGGGATTGCCACGGCCCATGATTTTGAAAGCCATGATGGCATGAACGAGGAAAATCTCTATCAAAAGATTTTTGCCTCCCATTTTGGTCATTTGGCAATTATCTTTTTATGGACATCCGGCAACCTGTTCCATGTCGCTTGGCAAGGAAATTTTGAACAGTGGATTCGAGATCCCCTGCACATTCGTCCCATTGCCCATGCCATTTGGGATCCTCAATTTGGCAAACCGGCGGTGGAAGCCTTCTCCCAAGCCGGAGCTATAAACCCCGTTAATATTGCCTATTCGGGCGTTTATCATTGGTGGTATACCATTGGGATGAGAACTAACGCCGAGCTTTATCAAGGCGCTGTGTTCCTCCTGCTTTTGGCGGCATTGTTTTTGTTTGCGGGCTGGTTACACCTTCAACCCAAGTATCGTCCGAGTTTGTCTTGGTTTAAGAATGCGGAGTCTCGCTTAAACCACCACTTAGCGGGTTTATTTGGGGTCAGTTGTCTAGCGTGGACAGGCCATTTAGTTCATGTTGCCATCCCTGAATCCCGTGGCCAGCACGTCGGATGGGATAACTTCTTGACCACGTTACCCCATCCAGCCGGACTCAAACCCTTCTTTACTGCAAATTGGGGGGTTTATGCCCAAAATCCTGATACAGCACGGCACGTTTTTGGCTCATCGGACGGGGCAGGAACGGCGATTTTAACGTTTTTGGGTGGGTTTCATCCCCAAACTGAATCGTTATGGCTGACGGATATTGCCCATCACCATTTAGCGATCGCGGTGATCTTTATTATTGCGGGTCATATGTACCGAACCAACTTCGGCATTGGCCACAGTATTAAAGAGATGTTGAACTCGAAAGATCCGTTGTTTGGGGTTCCCACCGAAGGACAGTTCAACTTACCCCACCAAGGTTTGTATGATACCTATAACAACTCCCTGCACTTCCAGTTAGGAATTCATCTGGCTGCGTTGGGTGTGGTGACATCGCTGGTGGCGCAGCATATGTATTCGATGCCACCTTATGCGTTTATCGCCAGGGATTATACAACCCAATCGGCGCTGTATACCCATCATCAATATATTGCTGGGTTCCTCATGGTCGGAGCCTTTGCCCATGCTGCCATCTTCTGGGTACGGGACTATGACCCCGACCAAAACAAAGGCAACGTTTTAGATCGGGTTTTGAATCACAAAGAGGCGATTATTTCTCATTTAAGTTGGGTGTCTCTGTTTTTGGGATTCCATACCCTGGGTATATACGTTCACAATGATGTGGTTGTCGCCTTTGGGACACCGGAAAAGCAAATTTTGATTGAACCTGTATTTGCTCAGTTCATTCAAGCGGCTCACGGTAAAGCCCTTTATGCAATGGATGTGTTACTGGCGAACCCTGACAGTATTGCCCATACCGCTTGGCCAAATCATGGGAATGTTTGGTTGCCGGGTTGGTTAGCAGCGATTAATTCTGGTAAGAATTCGTTGTTTTTAACTATTGGCCCTGGTGATTTCCTCGTTCACCATGCGATCGCCCTGGGTCTGCATACCACCACCTTAATTTGTGTCAAAGGTGCGTTAGATGCCCGTGGCACTAAACTGATGCCTGATAAAAAAGACTTCGGTTTTACCTTCCCTTGTGATGGCCCTGGACGGGGCGGGACTTGTCAAACGTCGGCTTGGGAGCAATCTTTCTTCCTGGCTACCTTCTGGATGCTGAATACCCTTGGTTGGGTAACGTTCTATTTCCATTGGAAGCATTTAGGGGTCTGGCAAGGAAACGTCGCTCAATTTAATGAAAGCTCAACCTATATTATGGGTTGGTTGCGCGATTACCTATGGCTGTATTCGGCTCAGGTGATCAATGGTTACAACCCCTACGGAACCAGTAACCTCTCGGTTTGGGCCTGGATGTTCCTGTTCGGACATTTGGTTTGGGCCACTGGGTTTATGTTCCTGATCTCTTGGCGAGGTTATTGGCAAGAACTGATTGAAACGTTAGTTTGGGCCCATGAACGCACCCCTCTGGCAAACCTCGTGATCTGGAAAGACAAACCCGTTTCGCTGTCAATTGTTCAAGGATGGTTAACGGGTTTAGTTCACTTTACGGTGGGCTATATCCTTACCTATGCTGCATTCCTACTGGCTTCAACGGCCGGGAAATTTGGCTGATCATCCGTGAAATAATGAATAATTAACCATAGGGGTGACGAAAGTTGCCCCTATGTTTTTGTGCTTGGAATTATTAGAAATCAGGTTAGCTATTATAGGGATGAACCTTGTTGCAACACAAAAATGAGCATTAATCTCACCTCTGACCAAGAACAATTTATTCAAACTCAACTGGAATCTGGGAAATATCAAACCCCTGAACAAGTCATCTCAACTGCGTTGCGCCTACTGGATGAATGGCAAAGGGCTGAGGCAGAATGGGTTAAAGATGTGGCAGCTAAAATCGATGCGGCTGTATCCACCTCTGAAGAAAATCCTCCCCTTGATGGTGAAACTTTTATCAATGGGATTTTAGAACAGTTTAAGCCAACCCATTAGGATACAAAAATGAGTCGCTATGTTATCAACTTACTTGCAGTTAGTTTTAGCCCAATCGTCTAACTGTCCTGCAATTAATTGACCAAATCGGTAGCTTCCATAAGCAAATGCACCTGTTCCTCCAACCAATAAGGTTCCCATAACAAGAGGGCCTCCCACGGCTGAAGTCACAACTGCTGTAGCAGCGGCTCCAGTCGCACTACTACCCAACCAACCTGCAACTAACTGAGTTAAGCCACCTAAACCCAACTGAGAAACAGTAGAAGCGATTCCGGCATAACCTGATAACGCTCCTGCACCAGCCGCTGAAGCAGCTGTTATAGAGCGAAATAGTGTAAATGTTGCACTTCCACCTTTTTGAATAGTCTTCCAAGGTAAGCTATCAACCCCTTGAGACATATCCAGATACGCTTGACACATTGTTTCTGGAGTTGATTCCATAAAAATTTTCATATCTTTTTGGAGTTGTTTGTTACCTCCAAGCAATTGTTCACCTGCAAAAGATATAGAGTCTAAAATAAGTTGATTGACTGGGATATTGATATTATCTACCAATGATTGAGTTTTGGCTGAAATATCTGAAAAATTCATTGTCTTAATGTTGTTGCCAAAGTCTTGAACAAGCATTTGACTATACTGCAATTTATCACCAGTTACTTTACTTGCATCCTCTAAGATTTGCTTTGATGAAATTAATGTATCCCCCATTGTTGTTTGAGTATTTTTGAGGATTTGTAAACCTAATTCTGCCTTCGCTTTGAGTAATTGATTCGTTTCTTCTAAAACTCGATCTTTAGCAATATTTTGCTGTTCCAACACATTTTTACTGGCTTCGATAAACTGACTGCTAGCAACAAAATCACTGAGATCTTGCATACTTTTTTTACTAAGAGTTAAATTTTCTTCAATTGAAGTACCAATATTACTAATAATCTGTGAAATATTGGCCCGACTTAACAAAGCTTTTGCTTCAGCACTTAAATGATCTGCCATTTCAGCTTCCTTTTCCATCAAGTGCTGAACTTGTTCATCAAGAAAAGCCTGTGAGCCTTTAATCTTATTGAGAGATCCTACTTTCGTCTTTTCAATTAATTGACCAACATCATTAAGCATGGCAAAATCGCTAACTAAAATCACAGTCGGTGAGTTAGCATTTGTTACTGTGAGTCTATTAGCCAAAGCTCCGGCTGTTCCTATAAATCCTGAATGAACGATGATAAATAAGCTTGAGATAAGAATGGCCAAAAGCTTCTTGCTAGACTGAAACATTAATTTACATCTCAACACAAAAAAACACATTTTATTAAGCAACTCAGGTCTTTATGTTTAGTGGCTTATGAGGATTAACATAATTAAACCCATTTGATTTTAACATCAGCCAATAGATTTTCAAACAGAAAAGAACATTAGCCTATTATATTGATTAAAAAATTATTCTTCTCAAACCCATTGACCCAAACCCCAACACGACCGTGATCCCTATCACACAACTCTAATTCGTATCAGAAGATAGTGGATTTACAGTATTTAGGCCACAACCATGTTGACTGGAGAACGCAAGGCGGACAACCGGATGGATAGTCCTGAAACCGCTAGTGGAGTTATTCGCCTCAAACCCCAACAATATATCCATATTCTCGATACCAATACCGGGGTCACTCGTTTGGAAGTTGGCCCCCAAACCATTACGCTTCGGGATCATGATCGCCTTGCCTTACGTCCAGAGTCCATGATCGTTGTCCCTCCTCGCTATTATTGCATCATTACTAATCCGGTTTTGCGAGATGAAGACGGTCAACCCTTAGCGGATCAACATGGTCAAATTCGCCTGCGCTATGGCGATCAAGAAATTCGCTTTGCTCAAGATCCCTTTCCCCTGTACCCCGGAGAAGAATTAATCGGGGATGTTACCCGCCTGCACGTCGTTGAAACCAATCAAGCCTTACGGTTACGGGCACTGCGAGACTTTAGCGAAATTCAAACCCTAGACACCGAAGAACAAACCCTAGACCGTCGGGCTGGTGATGAATGGTTGTTTGAAGGGCCAGCCACTTATATTCCGCGTGTGGACGTGGAAGTGGTGGAAACGGTCAAAGCTAAAGTGATTAAACCCAACCAAGCTTTACGGTTACTCGCCCGCCAAGCTTGTGTGGATCGCCAAGGTCATCGTCGTCGGGCTGGAGAAGAATGGCTGGTGCGGGAGGAAGGGGCCTATCTTCCCGGTGTCGATGAAGAAGTGATTGATATTATCAATGCCTATGTGTTAACCGAACGCAAAGCCTTGCATCTGCGAGCTAAACGCACGTTTCAGGATGTCTTGGGACGACAACGACGGGCGGGGGATGAATGGTTAGTCACCTTAGCCGATGCAGAAATTCATATTCCCGATGTTTATGAAGAGGTGGTGGGGGAAGTTCAAATTACCACCCTGGATGATCATGAATGGTGTGTGGTACTGAACCCCATTGACGAGACGGGTAGACCCCAATTGGGGTTACGGGAAGTGCGTCAAGGACGAACCTCTTTTTTCTTACATCCAGGGGAACGACTGGAAGCTGGAATTCAGTATATTTATATTTTAAGTGAGCAAGAAGCTTTGTTGTTACGAGCCAGAGAATCCTTTACAGAAGGTACGGGGGCAACGGCTACAATCCGGCAACCGGGGGATCTGTGGATGATTACAGGGCCGAGGGATTATATTCCTCCGGTGGAAGTGGAAGTGGTTCAAAAGCGACAAGCGATTCCCTTAGATAAGAATGAAGGGATTTATGTACGAGATACGCAAACGGGGGAATTAAAGTTAGTTAACGGGCCACAAGCTTATATGTTGAGTCCCTATGAGGAATTGTGGGAAAAAGAACTTCCCCCTGTGGTGGAAGGGTTGCTGATGCAACAGCGAGATCCAATTGCCGATCGCAATGTTCAAGATGGGGATCTTCTGGTAACGCGGAAAACTCCACGCCCGCCCCGCAACAAAACAAGAGCCGTTGTTTTCCATGTTCCGCAAAATTCGGCGGTTCAAATTCACGATTATAAAAATCGCTCCGCCCGAACAGTTTTTGGCCCTGATTTGGTCATGTTAGACCCAGATGAAGCGTTTACGGTGTTGAGTTTGTCTGGGGGTAAACCCAAACAACCCAATTTGATTAAATCCTTGGCTTTGTTGTTAGGGCCGGATTTTATGACGGATATTTTTATCGTTGAAACCTCGGATCATGCCCGCTTACAGTTGCAACTGTCCTATAACTGGTATTTTGACGTCAATCGTCATGATGAACAAGCGGCGGTGCGACTGTTTCAAGTGCCGGATTTTGTCGGGGATGCTTGCAAGGCGATCGCATCACGGGTGCGAGGGGCAGTTGCGGGGGTGAAGTTTGATGAATTTCACCGCAATTCTGCTCGAATTATCCGCACGGCGGTATTTGGGACTGATGAAGAAGGACGGGTACGGGAGGAGTTTCGATTTCGAGCAAATCATTTGGTGATTACAAATATTGATATTCAGACCGTTGAACCCGTTGATGAAGAAACTTTGAAAAGTTTGCAAAAATCGGTACAAATTGCCATTCAAATTACCACCGATGCCCAGGAAGCCGCCGCCCGTCACGATGCAGAACGAATTGAACAGGAGGCAAAGGCAAGGCTGGAACGCCAAATTATTGTCGATAAAAGTGCTGCGGAAGGGGAACGGCGGCAATTGTTAGCGTTTCAAGCGGAAAATGCTGCCATTGAGTCTACGGGACAAGCCACGGCAGAAGCCAGAGCGAAAGCAGAAGCCGCACAAATTCAAGGAGCATTAACGGTGAGTTTGGCGCAACAGGAGGCCGAAGCGGCTCTCATTCGTTCAGAAGCGGAATTGGCGCAGTTACGGGCTAGACAGGAGACTGAACTGGCGCATCAGCAAGCGTTGATGAGTTTGGAAATTGAAAAAGCGCAACGGTTGGCGCAAATTCAAGCGGATGAGTTTCGGCAAAAAGTGGAGGCGATTGGGCCTGACACGTTGCGAGCGATCGCCCAAGCAGGGCCAGAACTACAAGTGCGTCTATTACAAGGGTTGGGGCTTCAAAGTATGTTAATCACCGATGGCAAAAGTCCGATTAATTTGTTCAGTACAGCCAATGGGTTAGTAAATCCCGCTTCCTTACCCAATCAACCATAACGAATCGACTGCCCACACTTTTCTCAAAGTTAGTGTGGGTATTTTATATTCCAAGCTTAAATGTTTGCTAAAAATAATTGCTTAGATGACTAATCACTTTTTCCCTGTTCCCTGTTCCCTGCTATTCAAGCTAATTCCATAACCACATCAATTGTATGTCCTAACACTTCATAGACTTTTCGTTGTTTAAAAAGTTCTAAACAATCAGCATTAATTTTATTGTTGGCGGCTTCTTGTTGTAAGATTTTTAAAGCTGTTACAGTAGGTAATCCGCTTTTATAAGGGCGATCGCCGGCTGTTAGGGCATCATAAATATCTGCAATAGTAATAATTTGAGCTTGGATGGGAATTTCGGGGAATTTTAATCCCAAAGGATATCCGGTTCCATCCAGTTTTTCATGATGTCGATAAGCAATGGTGGGAATATTTTTTAAGTCATTTGTCCAGGGAATTTGCTTTAAAAATTCATAAGTATAACTAACATGGGATTCAATCTTTTCTCGTTCTTCTGGGGTTAAATTGCCTCGTTCTACTAATAATTGATGAATTTCTTCTGAAGTTAATAAAGGTTTGATTTGTCCATCTAAATCTCGATACGTCATTTGAGCCAGTTCCCGCAGATGGTTTAAGGGATCTTCGGCTAATACTCTGGGTTCATTTGCTTCTAACAAAACAGCCCAATATTGGCTTAATTTAGCAATTGATTCTGATAATTTTGTATCTAATTCGGGCAGAGATTTACAAAACTGACATTCAGTTTCTGATGATAATTTCTGGGCGGAATGCTGCAACAAATGTTCGTATTTAGTTTGGGTACATTCTAATTCTAAGGTGCGTTGTGCTAAGGCAAATCGATGGCGAATGACATCTAATTGAAGGGAATAAAGTTTTTTCGGTTTGGTTAAAATCGCTTCAGGAACACCCACTTTCCCAAAATCATGTAATAATGCAGCATAGCGAAGTTCTTGGAGTTGACGTTCACTAAAACAAAAAGGTGCTAAGGAACCCGAATTAACCGTATTAACTTCTTGACTTAAACGAACTGCTAATTCTGCCACTCGTTCTGAGTGACCAAAGGTACAGGGATCACGAGCTTCAATCACTTGTACAGACGTGCGAACAAACCCCTCAAACAGATGTTCAATACTTTCTTGTAAATGATTTCGTTCAATGGAAATAGCAGCTTGGGAGGCAAGCGATCGCAAAATTCGCTCTTCCCAAATCGAAAAAGGTTGGGTCATTTCTACCGCATTTTCTGCCGTAATTGCCACATCCGGGTTAATTTTGCGGTTAATGAGTTGTAGAACCCCAATCACTTCTCCTTTGCGGTTTTTCATCGGAACCACTAAAACAGAACAAGTCCGATAACTAATATTTTCATCGAAACTGCGATCAAGTTGATAGGGTTCATGTTCTGGTAAATTATAGGCATCGGGAATATTTAATGAAACGGATTTTAACGCCACATATCCAGCTAAACTTCGAGGAGTTAAAGGAATCGCAAATTCTTTAAAAGACAAATTCGGTAAAGACGCATTTTGTGCCACTTTAAACAGCAATTTGGGGTTGTTATCACTGTGATCAATAAGATAGACACTCCCCGCATCACTCCAAGTAATTTCACGGCTTTTTGTTAATATTAAATTCAGCAGGGTACTTAACTCTTGAGTTCCAGACAGAGCCGTACCAATATCGAGCAGTTTCTCAATGAGTTCCGCTTGCTCATCGAAGTTATGGAACAATTCAGGTTTCTCAAAAATTATTTTCATTCGACACTTTCACTCCACTTCCCTCGAACTATTAATACGGTGAAATTTTGTTCCTCTATCCTAAAATTATTCAGAAAAAAAAAACAGCACTGATGTTATGATTAACCCAGTGCTGAAATTTGTTGAGCTAAAGCAAAATCTTTCTCGGTTAAACCCCCCGCGTCATGAGTTGTTAGACTAATGGTGACTTTATTATAAGAAATCTCTAAATCGGGGTGATGTCCAGCAACTTCTGAAGGTTCGACTAACTTGTTTACAAATTCAATCGCTTCAATAAAATTTTTAAATCGTTTGACTAATTTTAAATAATGTCCCTCTACTGTCCAAGCTGGAACTTGCTGGGAAAGCTGTTGAATTTCGCTATTACTGAGTCGTCCTACCATGGGCTACTTTAAAAATGACAATAAATGTAGGATTAAAATAACTATCCGCTCTCACCCAGACTTTGTGTTAGCACTTGCCTTCACAATAGGGTAAGAGCGGTCTAGCGGGTCTCCTGGATTAGAACCTGACTGCCGGAAGATCATTGAGTGTGAGTCCGGTTATCTAGGTCAGCGAGTGTCCTAAATGAACACAAACTTTTCACTAGATGACAGCCCCGGCGCACAGTCGGCATTTTCCAATCCGGCGACCCATGCGTTTACTACTTTCAATCATGGGCATCACCTCCTTGGCTCCCTAAACGGTTTAATGCGTTCAGTGTTTACGCTTTTTAAGATAACACAGGATTTTTAAATTGTGTGTTCCCCAGATGTTAAGAAAATCAAATATTTTACATCGATAAAATTAAGATTTTACAATCTATCGAGAGGAAGAGGGAACAGCTTAACTGGGAACAGGGAACAGAAGGGAAAAGAAAATAGGGAACAGGGGGTGAGAAAAAGCGATTAGTCATCTTGTTTAACCCGGCTGTTCCAACTCGGCTAAATTCATGTTTTCATAACATTCAAAGGGTTGATGAATCCAAGGGTTATCCGCCAGATAATCCACAAAATAATCGGGAGCCATTACTGAACAACTTTTATACCAGAGAACAGCCGTTTTCATCTCTTGGATTTGAGGATAACGGGATTTCAACCACCGGATAGATTCTTGTAAACTAATCCCAGAATCGACTAAATCATCCACTAATAAAACGTGACTTCCCAAGGTGTCTGTGGTCATAGTTAAGTGTTCAGCAATTTTGATCGCGCCTCGAACTTTTCCCCCTAGCCCATGATAAGATGATGTCGCTAAAATCGCCATCGGTTGTTCAAAAATCCGAGAAAGAATATCCCCGACTCGTAACCCTCCCCTCGCTAAACAGACAATTTGATTAAATTGCCATTGAGACTGATAAATTTTTACGGCTAAGGTTTCAATTTTGTGGTGGTATTCCGTCGCTGAAATATACAGATCGCTCATACTGGGTAATCGTTCAACACACAAAGGATTGTTCAAATCATATCAAAGACTTAGAACATTTTAGATAAACAGCGTTCTAAATAAATTTGAGCAACTTTATCCATAGGGAGGTGATGTAGGCATTCTTGGAATAATCTGGCAGCCTCTGAGTAACGTTCTAAATAATATTGCATTAATCCATATTCAAAGGTGGTTTTTGTCCGAAGTTTTCCAGCTTTTATTTCCGGCAAATCTGAATCAAATACTTCATATACCGTTACCGCATCGGATTTTCCTTTGACTTTGACTCGATCAATAATCCGAATTGCATACTCGTTGGCATTTTCTAAAGCCATAAAAGTGGGATGGGTAATTAATAAAGACACCCCATAATTTTTTGTTAAATTCTCAATGCGAGAAGCGACATTGACCGAATCACTAATAACCGTACTATCCAGTCGATTTTTACCCCCCACAATTCCTAACATTAATCCTCCGGTATTAATACCAATCCCAATTTTAATCGGAGGACGTTCGGGGCGTTGTCGGGTTTCATTATACTCATTCAGTCGGCTAATCATTGAAATCCCAGCCCGAACTGCATCATCAGCAGACCCGCCAAATAATGCCATAATTTCATCCCCAATATATTTATCAATAAAACCATAATTTTCGACGATGGCAGGTTCCATACGGCTTAAAAACGCATTAATAAATTTAAAATTATCTTCAGGAGTCATATCTTCAGAAAGACTGGTAAAATCCCGAATATCAGCAAATAAAATCGACATTTCTTTTTGAACTGCTGCCCCTAACTGAACTTCCACAATACTTTCATAACCTAAAAAAGATAAAAATTCATGGGGAACAAATCGCGCCGCTGCATCCGTCAGTTCAAATTCCGAATCTAACGCTTCATCTAAATGATGATTCAATTCTGAAAGTTTTGCCATAAATTGTAAGCGTTCTTCTTCGGCAGTTTTTCGTTCTGTAATATCAACGACAAACCCTTCATAATAAAGTAATTCATTTTTATCATTAAAGACAGCCCGTGCATTTTCTGAAATCCAAATAATGCTGCCATCTTTGCGGTAGGCTTTAAATTCAAATCCTGAAACTTCCCCTTGTTGATCAATTAATTGTATAAAATCTAATCGGCGTTGAGAATCTACATAAATTTGTTCTTCAACATTCCTCACCGTTGACATTAAATCCCAGGGAGAATCATAACCTAAAATCTTCGCCAAGGCAGGATTTGCACTGATATAATGCCCCTCCCTGGTGGTTTGAAATAAGCCTTCACTGGCATTTTCAAATATACTGCGATATTTTTCTTCAGCTTGCCTTAAAGCCAGTTCTGTTTGCTGACGTTTTGTTATATCTTGGAACGCTAGAATCGCATACATTAAATCCCCCTCTTCATCATAAGTCGGTGTCACCCAATTTTCAAGCAATATCGTTTGTTCTCCCTGATTCACTTCTAAAATAAACGTGGTATCGGGTGTAGGATTATATAAATCACAATAAGGTGTTAATTGATCAAATTGATGCTGTTGACACCAATTGAGATAAGCTTGATAAATATTAGATAAAGCTTCACAAAATAATCCAGGAGTGACTTTAGTTTTGAGCAATTGTTGAGCTTTTTGATTGGTAAAATAGGGTTTACCCGTAGGGTCTAAAACAGCAACGCCAACCGGAATTCCTTCTAAGAATTGCGTCATCTGTTGTTCATTATTGCGAACTTGAGAATAAAGTTTAGCATTGTCAATGGAAATCGCGGCTTGAGAAAACAGAATTTTGAGGACTTCTAATCGTTCTGGAGTAAACACTGCGGTTGCTAAGTTATTTTCAAGGTACAGAATTCCAATCAATTTCCCCCGATTTTGAATGGGAGTCATGAGGATTGATTTGGATTGATGTTCTATTAAATAAGGATCATTACGATACCGAGATTCTTGACGAGCATCTGCTAAAATCATAAACTCTTGGGTTTGAATCACGGTATTCAGAATCAATAAAGGTAAGGCATTACTTTGCTCTACAGAAACAGATTTTAATAAGGATTCAATCTCAATAGACCCTCCGTTAATCGGATTTAAACTGGCTATTGCTTCTATCGCTAATTTTCCCGATTTAGATAAAAGAATACAACATTTTTCGGCTCCTGCGTTTTCAATCACCACTTGAATTAATCGTTTCAAGAGTTGTTCTAAATCGATTTCTTGAGATAAAGCTTGAGAAGCTTTTGTCACCGTTGCTAAATCGAGAGCAGCCGAACCTCCATGACTACTAGAAATAATGGTTTCTGTCGTATTATTACTGATTGTTGTTCCTGTTGTGGGAATAACAAGTTGTGCTAAAATAGAATTTAAAAGTTGAGGATAACGAGATTCTAAATCCTTCACTTTGGCAAAAGCACCCCAATGAGCATAACTATAATAAGCATCAATTAAATAAACCCTGGCAATTTTTTCTTTTCCCCAATCTAAATAAAATTTAGCCGCTAATTCCTCTGCTAAAGCTTCTTCCTGAATAAACTGATAGGTTTTAGCCAGCATAATCGCTTGTTCATAAGCTTCAATGGCTTTAATATAATCTCCTTGAATGTGGTTAAATTCTGCCTCCACCAAATAAAATAGATGGGAAAAGTTCATCGGAGTCCCCTGAGAAAAAGCTTTTAATTTTTCTTGGTTTTGAGTTACTTTTTCTGAAATTTTAACTTGGTCTTCTGACGATAACTCCGGGTAGATTGCTAAATCAATTAAAGATTGATAACAATAAAAAAACGGTTGTAAAACAAAATAGGTGTCTTTGTTTAAATAGCATTCAGCTTGCTGAGACCATTCCTTCGCCTGTTGTAATCTATCTAATCTATAATTCAGAACCATGAAATTTAAACTAAGTTCAAAAGGAATTTCCTGGGAAGAATATCCAATTTCAGTCGTTCCTATTGTCCCGTTTTCAGCATGACCCGTAAAATTTAATGAGGTGTCTCCCTCTAATTTTCCATTTAAAATTTGCAAGCTTTGATGATAGGTTGTAAAAATTAATAGTTCTGACGGAGATTTAAAATTTTGTAACTGATTTAAACACCGACTCAATTCAAGCTCCAATTCAGAGACATCGTTTCCCGTGAAATAAGCGATTTCAAGATAAGCTTGAGCAAGACAATAAGCTTCATCAATTCTCCCGGCTTCTTGAGCTTGTAAATAGCAAGTTTTGAGAGGAGATAAAATCTGCTTTAAGGAAGTTTTCCAAGGTTTAATAAACCGATAAACCAGTTGTTTAACTTTGATAATTATTGCAAAATTTGCTTGTTTTTGCGATAATTCTAAAGCTAATTCTCCCATTTGATTTCCGAACTCAATTTCCCCTTGCGTACAAAGAATAAATCCAAATACAGCATAGACAAAACTTGATAACGTTGTATTTCCTTGTTGATAGGATAAATGAACCAGTTTTAAAACCCAAAATGGGAATTGTTTGGGAATTACCCGATAAGCAGAAGGAAAAGCAGAGGTTAAAATTCTAAATAAATTTACTAAATTAGTATTAGATAATTCGGGTAAATCTAATAATGCTAAGGGTGTTCTTCCCCCTAAATTTTTAATAAAATTATGCTTGAATTCCTGCCAACTTTCTTCACTAAAATTATCACCCCAGGTGAACCCTAATTGTTGACAAACAGCTAACGCAAGATTGACCGCATTGTGATCTTGATTTTGGCTCCTATAAGCTTGAATCATTAATTCATAAATTCTTACTTTATGCCCGAATATTTTAACATTTTCTAAAACAATATTTCCCCACTTGTGTAAATTTTCCCAATCTTGGCTGAGATAAGCAATTTCTGCTGCTTCTGTGTATAATTCTAATGTTAATTGATAGTCTCGTTCCCAACTCTCCGTTACCAATAACCCCAGACCAATCGCTAAATGTCCAATAGCTGTCGGATAGGCGGTGGCAATTTTCGCTTTTTGTCCGGCTATTAAATTAAATAAGGCTAATTGATCTCGTTCTTTTTGATCCTGAATTAAGCCTACTCCTAAATTGAGTTGATTAATGATATTTAATAAAACTTCGGTTGAAATTATATGTAAAATAATCTTAATGGATTGATTAAAATATTGTTTTTTGATTTGATTTAAAAGCGAATTTCCGATTTTTAAATGAGTCGCTTGTCGTTGATGAGTTGGAATTAAAAGATAAGCAGCTTGTTGAACTCGGTCATGAATAAATTGGTATTTATCAATACCGGGCTGTAACAACGGTAAGGTTTCATTTGGATCAAAGTGTGGAGGGGAAAATACTTCAGTTTCTAAGGAATAAAAGGGATAAATATCTCTAGCAATAACAATAAATTGAGCCTGTAAAGCAATTTCTAAAGCTTTTAATGTTTCTAAATAAGTTTTTTCAGTTACGGTAGCTAAATCTACGGCATTAAATTGATTTCCTAAACAAGCCGCAATTTTTAAAATTTCTTGGGTGTCTGGAGGTAATTGTTGTAATTGATGAAGAATTAAATCTAAAATATTAGAGTTAATCGAACGGGTTTTAATTTGAGTTAAATTACATTGCCAACCTCCGAATAAATTTCGATTTTTTAAGGAAGATTGAGGCGGATTAAACCAAATTAGTTCTTCTGTATATAAGGTTTGTAGAAATTGACGAACAAAAAAAGGATTTCCTTGAGTTTTTTGACTGACTAATTCTGCCAAAGGTTTAGCCCGGTCTAAGGAACAAACTAATGTTTCTGCTATTAGTTGATTAATCGCAGAATCTTCTAAAGCATTTAAAGGAATTCGATGTAAGGGAATTCCTGAATTTTCTAAGGTTTCTAAGATTTTAATTAAAGGATGTGTTTCCCCGATCTCGTCATCCCGATACGCTAAAATTAGCACTAAGGTTGGAGGTGTAGAATAAATATTTTGTTCAGGACTCATCAAAACCTGAATTAATCGTAAGGATTCAACATCTGCCCATTGTAAATCATCTAAAAAAATGACTAAGGGATGATGAGGTTTGGCAAAAGTTTGAATTAGCTTTTGAATTAAACGATTAAATTGATTCAGGTCAAGATTAACCTCTGATTCAGTCAGGGAAGACTGTTGATTTAATAAAACTTTCAGTTCAGGAATAACAGCCATTAAAACCGGGGCTTGATCTCCGAGTCCATTTAAAAGTTTCTTTTTCCAAGCTTCTACCTGTTCCAAAGGTTCAGTTAATACTTGTTGAATTAATTGTTTAATCCCTTGTACCCATCCCCAAAAAGGCGTATTCGTTTTAAATTGATCAAATTTGCCTGTGATAAAATAACTGTCTAAGGTGACACAATGAGTTATAGGCAAAACTCCTGTTCCACAATATGCAACGGTTTGATAGAATTCTTGAACCAGGGAAGACTTGCCAATTCCTGATTGACCTGTAATTACAATAATTTCTGATTGAGCCGTGTTCACAATCGAATTTAAACGCTCAATTTCTGGCTCTCGTCCATAAAATTTATTGGGAATAATAAATCGATCATTTAAGTCAATCGTCGCCAAAGGAAACGGAGGAATATCCCCCAGTTTTTCCCATTGTTCTAAACAATTTTCTAAATCATAGCGCAGTCCTAATGGAGTTTGATAACGCTCCTCTGGATTTTTAGCCATCAATTTTAAAATAATATTATTGAGCATTATCGGTAAGGTCGGTTTAATTTCGCTTAAAGGCTGAGGAAGCAGGGCTAAATGAGCATGAATTAATTCTAGGGGATCAGAAGATGGAAACGGAAGTTTTCGAGTTAATAATTGATAAAGTGTTACGCCTAAAGAATACAAATCTGTGCGATAATCAATACCCCGATGGGTTCGTCCGGTTTGTTCGGGAGACATATAAGCTAAAGTTCCTTCTAATCCTTGAGAATTAACAACTTCTTGATGGGAATGATTCAGTTGAATAGAAATACTAAAATCAATCAGTTGAACTTTCAAAGTTTCCGGGTGAATTAAAATATTTTGCAGTTTAACATCTTTATGAATCACCCGATGTTGATACAATTGTTCTAAAATTTGAGTAATTTCAATGGCAATTTTTAATAATTCACTTAAGGTTAGTTCTCGCTGTACTAAATAATCGGCTAGTGAAATATAGCCTTGATCAGCCATAATCAAGGCAAACCCATTACAATAGGGTTCCAAATCCAGAATCGGAACAATACCGGATATATTAAGAGCTTTGGCAATGCGATATTGATTTCTAAATTCAATCAAAGAGGGTACGGTTGGATATTCACTGCGTAATAGTTTAATCACAACCGGGTAACCATCAGACAAACGAATCCCACGATAAACCAGTGTTCTCGAACCATTATAGATCGGGTTAAGAATCTGATAGCCAGGTAAAGTGATCATAGCGGGGTTCTTGTTTATCGAAACCGGGAAAGGGTGTCATCTGGAAATAGGACGTGTGGTGATTAACACCTCACTCCTTCACATCAGAAAGGCAAGTTACGAAGCGGTTTGTTGAGTACGCGGTGGCGGGTGGAGGTAGCGGGTGTCAGAACATACAACGGTCAACTCTCAGCGCTCAACATCCTCAACTCTTTTCATGATAATTGATTCAGTGAGGGTCGTCCGATAGCCCCTGCAAATATCCAACCATCGGGTAATATTGCCCCTGTTAGGATTACTTCTGTGCCGTTGGCCTCATTAACAACAGCACCCTGAAGAGTAGCATAGGAAAGATCAGCCTGTGTTAAATTTGTCCCACTCAAATTAGCATCCTTCAAATTAGCACGAACCAATTGCGCCTGACTCAAATCAGCATGACTGAGATCTGCACGACTCAAATCACAAGAATTCAATCGAGTCTGTTGTAAATTAGTGCCAACACATTTGACTCGCTGTAGATTAGCACCTGTCATGTTAGCTTGGCTTAAATTCGCCACTACTAATTTAGCGTAATTTAAGTTAGCATGGGTGAGGTTGGTTTGTTGAAGATTCGCTCCAATTAAATTAGCATGACTTAAATTCACCCCCGTTAAATCGAGAGCGGATAGATTTGCGCCTTGAAAATTGCGATCGCCATTCTTATATCTTCGCAGCAGTTCTCCGCCATCGGTGATGCTAATATCCCGTTGGGGGGGAAACCGTAAACGAAACGTTAAAGTATTTCCGCTTTCAATGACTCGTGCTAATTCTTCATAAAAAGGATAGGAACCTAAACCGCTTAACCTCAGCCAACCCCGTGAACGAGTCATCGCCACAAATAATTGATTACGGAAATTAAGATTATTTTCAGCAACCGCAATTTGATCTAAACCCACCAAATAAACCATATCAGCTTCATGTCCTTTCGCTCGATGAATACGAGAAATAGTTACCCCGCCTTCACACCAAAATTGATTCGCATGGGCATTATTAGAAGTCGGTTTGAGAATATTACAGTCCGGTGTTCCAGGGATAAAAATATCAATTCCTTGCTGCATTAAAAAGTTAGCAATCTTGGTTTCAAGTTCTATCGCTTCCCATCCCATTCCTAAAACAATGACTAAAATTTCTCGACTGGGACGCAAGCCATCAATTTTTAAGTTATATAGAATGCGATCGCTTAAGGCGGTTAATTCTTCGGAACGAGAACGATAAGCTTCAAATTCAATTAAAGGTTTTTTCCATAACGCTGATACAGGATTAGGTGAATTGTGTTCAGGACGATAAAGGGTAATCGTTTCGCCCAATTTTAAAGGAGAATTGTGGGGATCATTTTCTGGTTCTTTCAAATTTGTTAATATGACTTTATACCCCATCGTTTCCCAATCTTCTGCCCACTTCATTCCGGTTAATAATCCTTGCGGACGCAATAACCCCAAACCAATCCCATGAGCCGCCGTTAAAATCGGGGCTGGAATCCGATAACATCGAGACATAATCTCTGTTTTTTTAATTCCGTTGCCATATTCTCCCGTAACTAATTGTCCCCACTCATCTCCAAATAATTCACTCGCCGTCGGCACTTTTAAACTTTCTAAACTTTGAACTTCATCATAAGCCCAAATCAAGCGTTTTTGAGGAATTTCAGAATTATTGTCTTCTTCCCGATGAACAGGACGTAAGGCTTGATACGCCATCCAATAAAAGGGCTGTTTTCCCTCAAATTTTAGATCTTCCTCAACAATAAAATCCTGACCTTCATCAATTAAAATAGCATCAAAAATAGCGGGAATCGTTGCCGATGCTAATAAATGATAACAAGCTTCTGCTAAGGCTTCATTCGCGTTTGAACGAGTTGTTTGTTGAACACTTTGGCTCCAAACTCCCGCAGCTTGACAAATGGTGCGATAAAAACCGGGTTGATCCTTTGCCCCCCAAGCATGAAGAACTTTTAATTTAGAATTCTGGGGATCATACCTGATTTGATTGCAACTAAATCGCCTTAACCATTGATCAATTTGTTGTAAAATTGGATCATATAAACTCCGACTAAAAAATACAAACGCAATATCCCATTCAGGATTTTTCAGGTGCATTTGTGCTGCTTTTTGACACAGTAACACCGTTTTTCCTGAACCCGCAATTCCCCGAATTCGTTGTGGCCCTGGGGGGATCACTTTGGCAATTTGTTCCTGTTGTAAATCCAGTTCAGAAATACGTTGTCTAGCAATAGCTAAGACCGCACTGCGGGTTAAAGCGGTTTCTAAATCATCCGTTTGGCTGAAAAAAAAGCGACGAGTCGGTGGACGAAATAACGGTGTTCCACTAATGACCGCCTTTAACAGTCCCCATTGTTCCTCAGAAAGTTCACTTCCCCGCGTGACTAACGGTGCATTCTCAATTTTTTCAATTAAACTGGAATCTTGACCGTTGACAGGTGACGGTTCCGAGAAAAAGGGTGTGTTTGCTGTGATCGAAGATTCGACCCCCTTAAACCCCAGATCCTCTTGAAATAGAATAGGAGGAGAACTCGGCAACCGATCAAATCCCCGGTATTGCCATTGAGAGTGAAGAATGCGAGGTAAGGCGACGAGGACACGACCCGGAACCTTCTGATGCAGAATCTCTTCTAAATTGCAATAGTCCAGTAGGGCAAAGAGTTGATGTTCTGCCTGTTGATAGGGGTTCGCCTGGGTCGTATAAAATTCTTGGAGTTCCCAACGATGACCTGTAATTCCCAGAATTTGCTCAATCGTTATTGATTTCACCTCAATAATAATTAATCCCAATTCTGCATCTACGATTAAAATATCCGGTTCTTTCCGAAAGGTTCCCAATTTTGAGAAAATCGGATAACGCCAATAGGCAATACAATCTCGTGGCTCAAAGCTTTGACAAATCGCCATCCAGACTTGAGATTCGGCTTTTTCTCCTGCCATAAACAGGGGTTCAGTAGTAATAAATTTACGATCTGGGGACAAAGATTCTCCCATTATTTTTAGGGTGTTGGGAACAGAGGAAAGGAGGAGACAAGGAGTAGGGTGCATCAGCGCGACTCGCCCACACCAACAACAGTCAACCCTCAACCCTCCCTAGTTCTACCTTAAAATCTAAGGAAAAAAGTGATTTTTTGGAAGATAATAACTAGGAGCAAAACTCTTGCAACAACAGGACATCTTTACTATTCACCCTAAAATTGTTTCTGACACCATTCTGATGATCTAGGTTTTGACCTTCCTCAGAGTGTCAACTTATCTCAACCTCTGTTAACTTTGTTTTACCTGATATCCACTAAGCGTCGATCACAAACTCAATTGAGTCTCATGGCTCCTTTTTATCGCCTGACCTTATTTGTATTCGCTTGTATTGCCTACTGTGGTGGAACGTTCTGCTTCAGTGGGAGTGCGGTTGCGAAGGTTGAGAACGAAACCCAACATCTCACAGACACAAACAGCCATCTCTTTACCCGACCCCTCACGGCTGGGTCAGATTTAGAGCGTTCTGCTTTATCCTGGCAAATTGCCCAAAGCAACCCTGAAAAACCACCAGCCAAAAAGCCTCAAAAACAGCCCCCTAAAAAATCATCTTTCCGCTTCCCCTCACGGATGTTAATCCTAGGGGTAGGAGCTTTAGTGATTACGGTCGGAGCCATTTTAATCTTAATTCGGCTGATCAGTCCTCCTAATGAGGATGAAGGTACAGTGGTGGATATTGAGGCGCAAACGGTTCCAGAAAATCTCCCTGAACCCCCAAAAATACCATCTCCCCCACCATCGGTACAGGTTAAAGCCATTACCCAGGGACAGATGCAAGTTTCTCCCACCGTTCTCCAACGGTCACAGCCTCCGGCTCCTGTAGAACAGAATGGTTATCGAGACGCGACATTACAGGTTTCTACCCCCGATACCCCATCCGATCAACCGACGACCTCTGAAAACCCCCTAGGAGCGAATATCCCTGTAACGGATACGGTCAATCTTCACCCACCCTCCTATGGACTGAGGCTTGATCCCCAGGAACGATGGATTAATGATTTAAAACAGACCAGTCCTGATATTAGAAGTAATGCAATTTGGGAACTGGCACAAGCAGGAGATTCGAGAGCCATTCAACCGTTATTAGAGTTATTAATCTATTCTGATTCTAATCAACGCAGTTTAGTTTTAGCTGCCCTCTCAGAAATTGGAACTCGCACGTTAAAACCCCTGAGCCGCGCCTTAAGTTTGTCTCTCCAAGATGAAAATGCCGAAGTTAGAAAAAATGCTATTCGAGATTTAACCCGAATTTATGATTTAGCAACACAAATGAATCAAATCTTACAGCGAGCTATGGATGATCCTGATCCTGAAGTTAAAGAACTAGCTAAATGGGCAACCAATCGATTAAGCCGCCTCCGTTCTGTTTCGACCCACGATGAACCTCCGAATTGAAGGTAAGGCGGTAGAACAGGGAATTTCAAGCTAGTTTTTTCTGAAAAAAATTATATAGCAATACGCATTACAGTTAGGACACTTTTAAATCCTATTCCCTGTTGCCTGTTCCCTGTTCTCTTCTCTAAACCACCGTTTTCCGCAAAAATAAGATTAAAGCTTCACTGATTTCTTGAGGCCAATGTTCTTGGGGATAATGTCCGGCTTTTTCTAATGTCACAATTTCAGCCCCAGAAATTCCGTTTGCAAAGGTTTTAACATCGGTAAACTCTAACCAAGGATCGATTAATCCCCAAATAATTTGAGTTGGATGATGCCAATTTTTAAACCCAGATTCAATTTCAGTTAGGGCATCTTTTAACCGTAAATTTTTTAAGGTTGCTAAGAGCGATCGCCCCGCAGCAGATGCTTTTAAAAAGGGACTCCTATAAACTTCTAAAACTTTATCCTCAATCACATATTTACTGCCACCTTCCAAAGTACGATCCACTAATAACGGATCTTGAGTCATCATATCTCCCACAAACGGTAACGCCATTTGTTGTAATTTCCAGGGAAGTTTAGCAGAAGTTGAAATCGGAGTATTGAGAATAATTAATTTTTCAATTTGTTCAGGATGACGGAGCGCATATTGTAATCCCATTGAACCTAAAAAGCCTTGCACAACTAAAGAAAATTTTTCTACTTTTAATTGTTTTAAAAATTCCTCTAACCCTTGAATAAAGGCATCAGGAGTATAAGCAAAATCTCGTTTATCCGGTTTTCCTGAATATCCCGATCCAATCCAGTCCGGTGCGATCGCTTTATATCCTTGTTTTTCTAATTCATCCATCACCACCAACCAACTATAACTCTGAGAAACTAATCCATGCAAAAACACCACAGGAATTTTATCAGTATTTTCCGGATTTGTTTCCCGATAAAACCACTCTAAAGATCCAACTTTAATCTCATTTTTAGTAATTGACATGATAGTTTTAAACCCTAAATTAAATTAAATTACCTATTGCCTATTCGTAATTCGTAATTCGTAATTCGTAATTCGTAATTCCCTATTCCCTGTTCCCTGTTCCCTTCCCCAAAACAGCTGTAGAGACGCTGGATTCAACGTCTCTACACAGGTTGAAATCATGAAAATGAATCAAAATTTAGAAGTTCATTTCAGCCGCTTGAACTTTCTCAATCTGTTTCTTCTTCATCACCAGCATTACTTGAGCTAACATCACCAAGGCGATAAAAGCAATTAACCCAGTAACACGAGTGGAACTTTGCAGAACGATTTCGGTATCATGTTGACCAAAGCCACCGACGTTGGGGTTATTGGTTAAAGCATCACCGGCGGCAACAGTTTGGCCTTCAGACACTATCACAGAAGGGCCAGGAGGAATTTCATCCACAACGGTTTGACCGTCCGCCGTTTGAATCGTCACCTGGGAACCCGCTCCCTCTTCGGTGGTCACTTGGGTAACGGTTCCAGCAACGGAAGCTTTATAAAGCGTATTATTGCTAGAATTTCCAGCCGGATAGACTTGACCGCGACCCCGGTTTCCTCCGACATGAATCGCAAATTTACCATAGTGAACAGATTTATCCGTTGCTGGGTCAGGAGACAACACCGGGAAGATAATTTCCTGATGTTCTTCCCCAGGTAACGGCCCCACAATGACCACATTTTCTTGATCTTCGCGATAGGGTTGGAAATAAAGATCCCCAATTTCCTCTTTCCATTCTTCAGGAATGCGATCTTCAGGAGCAATCTTAAAGCCTTCGGGCAGCATTAACACCGCACCGACGTTTAAACCTCCTTTGCTACCATCTCCAAGCACTTGCTGAACATTGGTATCGTAAGGAACTTTAACAACCGCTTTAAAAACAGTATCCGGTAAAACAGAATGGGGGACTTCAATTTCTGTCGGCTTGGACGCTAAATGGCAGTTCGCACAAACAATTCGTCCCGTCGGTTCACGGGGGGTCAGGGGTGCTGTTTCTTGCGCCCAAAAGGGATAAGCCGCAGCAGACTGGGGTAGAGCAAAATCACCCCCAAAGAAGAAAGCGACGGCAGCAACAGCAACCCACACTAACTTCCACAGCCTAGAACGGCGTACAGTTAGGCATTGATCAATTTGTCGCATAAAAGATTGTTCTATCTCTCTCAAAGTCAACCTACTGTTTCATATTTAGATTTAGATTCCAGATTTTAGAAACCCAAGCCCAAATCTAAAGCCTAAAATTTATTAAGACCACCAGGGATTTTCACCCGTGCGGAAGTCGGTTTCTGTCCAAGGAGTAAAGTTCAATTTGTCGTCATCCGTAACGGTGGCGTGAACCAATGCTAAGGATAACGGTGCTGGCCCACGAACAACTTTACCTGTGTCGTTATATTGAGAGCCGTGACAGGGACACATAAATTTATTTTCGCTGGCGTTCCAAGGCACCACACAACCTAAGTGGGTACAAACCGCATTGATTCCATAGTCCGCTAAGGAGGAATCCTTTTCAACCACCATGTAGGTTGGATCGCCTTTCAAGCCTTGGGCTAAAACGCGATCACCGGGTTTATGGGTGGATAAAAATTCACTGACGATAACATCGTTACCCAGAGCATCTTTAGCCGTAACGCCACCACCTGCGGCACCACTAGCGGGAGGTAGAAAATATTTGACCACCGGATACAGTGCACCGACAGCAACGCCTGTGACTGAACCGAAGGTTAGTAAGTTCATGAATTGACGACGCCCCATGCTTGGAGCATCCGAGGTTCCTGAAATTTGAGTCATCTCAACCTTACTGGAGAACGGAAACCGCGATTTTAACTCGCGGAGGAAGTATTATTTGCAGTTTTTCAACTGCGTCCCCTTTTTCAGGGGTAGATCGAAAGAGATACGGAGATCAATCACAAAAAGGATTGCATCTGATTGACTGGAAAACCTGACTCACTCCGCTTGACAACGGCAAGCCCGATCTTCGTTCACTAAGCATTATCACATTATTTGTACCGCTCAACGAAACTTAAGTTAATGATTTCCCCTCCCTCTGCTTCTGCTTTTCTCACCCTGCTTCCCTGGCTCTGTTTTTGGTAATCTAATGTCAAACACAACATCTTAAAGTTAATGAGTGTTACATCTTTTCGCCCTTTGAGGGGGTTTCAGGTTCCTTCTGTGTCAACGGCTATGACTTTTTGTGGATTAGTCCTGACCGTTTTATTTTTATTAATCGCAGTATTATCCCCGTTATTTTCAACTTGGGGATGGATACAAAGTCCTACAGAATTTCTGTCTAATCCTATCCATCAACCGCCTTCTCCGCAACATTGGTTTGGAACCAGTCGCTTAGGATATGATGTCTTTTCTCGGACGTTATTTGGAACTCAAGTGGCTTGGCAAGTGGTGTTATTAGCAACGCTTTTGAGTGTGGGAATTGGGGTTCCTTTGGGAATGGTGAGTGGATATTTAGGAGGAAAAATAGATCGGGTTTTATTATTTTTAATGGATACGATTTATACGTTACCTGGATTATTACTTTCCATTACTTTAGCATTTGTTGTTGGCAAAGGGGTTTTGAATGCAGCGCTGGCTTTAAGTGTCGCTTATGTGCCTCAATATTATCGAGTGGTTCGTAATCATACGACTTCGGTTAAAACCGAGTTATTTATTGAAGCCGCCCAAGCATTAGGGGCTAATACTTGGACAATTTTAACTCGTTATTTATTTTTAAATGTAATCCAAAGTGTTCCGGTATTATTTACATTGAATGCGGCGGATGCAATTTTAACATTAGGCGGATTAGGATTTTTAGGGTTAGGTTTACCGGATGAAGTTCCCGAATGGGGTCATGATTTAAGAATCGCCTTAGAAGCGTTACCCACTGGAATTTGGTGGACAACCTTATTTCCGGGTTTGGCGTTAACAATTATGGTCGTTGGTTTATCTCTATTAGGAGAAGGATTAAATGATTTTCTTAATCCTCGTCTTCGCAATCAACGTTAACCAAATCAGAACATTTCCCTTCTTCATCATTCCCTAAAAAAATAGCTGTCTTCGATTAAGTGGGACAGCTTTGAAAATTAATATTAAATCCTTAAATGTTTGCTACGCATCTAGTCGCTGTAGAGACGTGCCATGGCGCGTCTCTACAAAGGTTTATAGCACTACGCATTACGGTTAGGACATTTATGAATTCTCAAACCCTTTCACTTCTTACTGTTCCCTGTTCCCTGTTTCCTGTTCCCTTGCGCGTAGCGCTATAGGATAATAATCTGTAGCATCGATTTCAGGATTTAATATAAGAATTTCTACTTTTTAAATTTTGATTAAAACACTGTTTTTTACCCTAAAATTATCTCCCGCTAACCCTAGTGGGTATAGCGGGAGTCAAGAACGCTGTAATTTAGATAGGGTTTTTATTCTAAGCTCACATAAGATGGCTTGAATCACGATTCTACGGTTTCCTCCGAAACTTCTGTATCTAAGTTATCAGGATCAACGTAATAACAAACGGTATCATCAACGCAGATCAAGGCCCAGCCCGATTCATCAATAGTTTTCAATTTATAGGCTCCTTGTTTAACAAAAAAGCCTTTGTGATTACGGGTTTCGGGTTTGACAAAAACTTGGCTATCCATAGTCATCTCATCTCCTTAATTTAACTATCAAGTTTTTTGTGAACGGTTGATTATGATTGTTAATGACTGAAGTTACCAAATACTATCACTGTTTTTTGCTTTTGTTTATGAATTTATGTAATTTTTTGTTACATTTTCTCAATACTTCCTAAGAGTTCCTGGATTTTTAGCCCTTTTCAGTCATTAACAGCCATTTTCCCCCAATTCACCGCAACCGAAATTTCTCAAATATTGCCTGAGTTTCTGTGCATAATTACCTAGATTATTTCATCAGATGCACAAAAATAGGTAAAAGTTCCTTAACCTCCAAACAACCATTGTTTAACTTTTATTAAGGATTTCCAATTTGGTTTGCGAGTTAATCCATCTTCAAAATTTTTAGTGATTTCCTGCTGCCAATCCGTATCGACTAATACCAGTTGACTCGCAAGTTCAACGTGGGAACGCACCCCCGTTTTCCCTAACTCCAACATCGCCGTCGCTAAATTCACTCTGGCTTGAGGATCATGGGGATTGAGTTTAACGGCTGATTTTGCCGCGTTATAAGCTAATTTGGGTTTATCTGCTAACAAATATAACCACGCTAAACTTGTCCAAGCATTACTATTTTTAGGAGCCTGATTACAAATTTCTTTAAACACCGGAATCAATGTTTCTGGGTCTTCACCCGCTTGATACCGTTCAAAACCTTCCTTAAATAATTCTTCTGGAGTTGTCATCGAAAATTTTGGGTAGAAACCCCGTCCTAGAAGGACGGCTTTACGTTAATTTGAACTAGGATTAGAATAATTAAAGCCACGATGACCTTAATTGACGGGTGAGATTCCCAGTGGTGGGACGCTCTAGTTAAAGGGCGTTTAACCGAAATGGTTGAACCGGTGTTGACACTCTAGTTCTAGCCCCCACAAGCAGAAACGATTAAGCGAGTGAGTGAAAAACGACTTAAAAGTAGGCTCAGACCCTTCGGGGCGAGAGAGTAGAGGCAATTGGCATCGCCTGTCGCACGACACTAGAACACGCCTAAGAAGGGTTTTGGGAGTTGTGGTTCGAGCAATGACCATCGGGTTATCTCCTTCTAAAGAATCCTCGCACTTATAGGGCGAGGTGTGTCAAGAGTCGTTGTACATTCAAAATATAGCGATAGGTTAAACCGGTTGATTTCTGCCGGATTCATGACCTATCGCTAATTGCCAATCTTTAATTATAATCTAAAACGCGAAAGCAATCTATAAAAATTTTGATGACTCAGACAGAAACTGGGTTTCTGAATCAGAAAGGTTGATGCTCATCAAACAACAACTGCTAGAAACCCGGTTTCTTAACTCTTAGGTCGCAAAGGATTTACCACAACCACAGGTTTGAGTGGCTTGAGGATTTGTAAACTGGAACCCACCCCCAATCAAAGCATCTGTATAATCGAGGACTAGGCCGTAAATGTAGAGTAAGCTTTTGCGATCGCAAACCACCTGAAACCCTTCATAATCAAAGACTTCATCATCCTCTCGAATGGTGCTAGGGTCAGCAAAATCCATTAAATATGACATTCCAGAACAACCGCCTTGGCGGACTCCCACGCGCAGACAAAGATCTTTTCCTTGCTTTTCGCGCAGAAATTGAACTTGCTTAATCGCTGATTCCGTCATCTGAACCCCTTGCGTTGGGGTTTGAGTCGCTTGTGTCATGGGTTGGCCTGACTCCTTTTGTAAAGTTTTAACTGATCAAAAAATAATGGTGTTTTGATCCGGCTTCTGTATTCCTGATATTTTATCGCAGACCACCGTTGCCGGGTAATGGATCTCTAATTAGGGATAAATCGGTTTGGAGACTTTCCCTCATTAGTTGTGCTGAATTCTCGAATCGTTATTATAGTAAATATCACTTATAAAAATCTTCTATATGTCTGAAGCCCTGCTAGATAGCCGATTAAAAAGAAAAATTAATAAGCTTTTAGACAACTTTACTGTAAAAAACGTTAATGCCATTATTGAGTTTATTCAAAAAAATGATAGTATTATCCCATTGCTTTAACAAAGTATTTCAAAAATAGGAAACCTCTCCGATTCCGAACCCGCCGCCCATACAATAAGACGGTAGGGATATTAACTCTACCATCTACCCTAAATTTTTAAGACAGGCGCAAATTTCGATGATTCAAGGTCAAGCCAACATTGAACTTGAGGCGTTACAAGGATATTATATACAAGTGGATGAAAAGTCTCCGATTCAGTTACCTGACATGAACCGAGATTTTTCCCATCCCTACTATTGGTCAGGGTTTACAATCGTTGGGAGTCCTTGGTAAGGGTGTGGTGTAAGATTTTGGCTCTCCTGGCCTAAAGTGACGGAGTTTTCAGGAATTTTTCTTATAAGATGGAGAAAGCATTGCATTACAATATGGCAGGTTCAGCCATTGGTTGTGCGGCATCATCATAACTGGTGAAACTACCCAACAAGAAGATTAATTTGATGGCACGTCTCAATCACTCAACCCTTCGTCGGCTTCAAAATTTACCCCAAATTCCCAGTGTGTGGGAAGGGGATCGACGTCCCATGGCGACGGATACGAATCCTAGTATTGATGCAGACTCCGAAGCACCGGGCGAATGTATTATTTGGGTGGACGGTTCTCAGGGGATGGTGCGAGCAATGGATATGGTTCCAACGGATATGGGGCCAGAAGCAATTGTGCGGACGTTATTACGAGCAATGGAACATCCCCAAAGTCCCGCACCTGTCGCTCGTCCTCAAAAAATAGTCGTTAAAGATCGCGAAATTCAATTTTTCCTGCGGGGTGTTCTGCAAGATTTAGAAATTGTGATTGAATATGTCCCGGATTTACCTCTAATTGATGAAATTTTTCGGGGGTTGCAAGAAGTGGCGGAAAGTCGCCCCCCTCAACTCCCTCTGCAATATGCGGAAATTGTTACAGAAAAAGCTTATCAGATTTGGAAAGATGCGCCTTGGGAACGCTTAGGAGAACATCAAATTATTTCCATTGAATTGAATCTCTTTGGAATTGATACCTTATATATCTCTACCTTGGGTAAACTGGGGATGGATTATGGGGTATTAATGTATCGTTCTTTGGACTCGTTAAAACGGTTTCGAGAGCGAGTTGTGAAAAATAAATCCTATGATAATTTAGAAGAAGCTTTTTTAACTCAAGATTGTTTATTTGTCACCTTTGATCGAGAAGATGATTTGGATGAAGACGAAGATGAAGATGATTTTATTAACCTCGCCAGCTTACCTTTATCGGAAATTCAACCGAATTTTGGTAATCTTCATCCCTTAGAAGGATTACGTTCAATTTTGTATGATGAAGAAGCGGCTGTTGTTTTAGTGGCATTAGAAGCACTACATCGATTTTTACGCGATAATACTCAAAAATTAGTTCGATATCAATTCCCCAGTCTTAACCGTCGGTATCGGATTCCGATTAATTTACCCGATGGGGAGAAAAAACAGGTATCGGTGAAGGTGGAAACCTTACCTGATATTGCCGATGAATTAGCTGCAATGACCTCTGATGACGAATCAGAAGAAGAAGAACTAGAGGTAGAAGTTCCTCGGTTACGCGATGATTTAGTTCCTCCTAAATCGTTCTTAAGTTTAGGTGTTGTTCCTTGGGAAACTGCCAAATATTTACGAAGTAATACCCAATTTCATCAAGCCGCCGAGGGGGAAATTCCTGAAATTGGAGATGGTTTACCAGTGGTTGTTATTCAAACCTCTAAACCCAAAGCAGAACTGTTGATTCGCAGTTTACAAGAAGCGGGAGGACTCGAAGGTATTTGTTTTAATCCGGGTGAAGACCCCATGGCGGGACGCAATTATGATTTAGGAATTTTGAAAACCGAAGATGGAGATTTACATTTATTTGGAGAGTTTATCGAAGATGATCCCGTTCATCAAGAAGCGCGCAAAAAATGGGAACAACGGTGTAAAAAAACCAAAGGTTGGTGTGGTTTAATTATTGCGATGGGATTAACCGGAGCTTCACGGGGTCAACCTCAATTTAAAGATATGATGGCATTGTTAGAAGTTCGTTCTATTCCTTCTCAAGAGTTAGGTTTAGGGCCATTACAATTAATTCCAGCCCCGTTTTAAAAATATCTCCCAAACCCCCCTAAAAAAGGGGGGAATTGATGGATTAAGAGTTAGGAAAATCAATATTTTCCTATTAATTCCTGTTTCTAAAAATCCCACATCACCGGATTATCATCTAAATGATCTGTAACAGTCCGCCCAATTTTGTCGATTTTTGCTAAATCTTCGGGGGTGATTTTAATAGTACCAGCATGAGTATTTTGTTCAGCTTGTTCTGCATTTCTAAACCCGACAATTGCATGAGTTTGGGGTTGGGAAATTAACCAAGCGATCGCTAATTGCCCTAATGTACATTGATAACGTTCTGCAATGGGTCGCAATTGTTCTAAGGCATTTTGTACCCGTTGATAATGGTCTTTATTCGCAAATAATTTATTTTTAGATCGATGATCTCCTTCCGCAAATTGATGATTGGGGCCGAATTTTCCCGTTAATAATCCTTGAGCTAGGGGAGAATAAGCTAAAATTGAAATCTTCTGTTCAATACAATAAGACATGGCATCTTGTTCGACCTTTCGCCAGAATAAAGAATAGGGTGGCTGTAAACTTTCAATTCTTCCATATTGGCTGGCTTCTTCCAATTGTGTTCGGGAAAAATTAGAAACCCCAATCCCTCGAATTTTTCCTTGTTCTTTTAAGTGATTTAAGGCTTTCATTGTTTCTTCAATCGGGACTATTTCTGAATTGAAAGAGCCTGATGGCCAGTGTATTTGATATAAATCAATATAATCGGTATTCAGATTTTTTAAAGATTGTTCACAAGCTGCAATCACTTGATCATATTTCAAATGATTAGCAAATACTTTACTTGCATAAACGACTTGATCTCGGACATCAGATAAAGCTTGGGCTACAATTTGTTCCGAGTGCCCTTCTCCATAGACTTCTGCTGTATCAATGGTTGTAATTCCCGCCTCAAAACCAGCACGAATTGCTTTAATGGTTTCTGCATCTTCAATTCCTACCCACATTCGTTTTCCGGCTTGCCAAGTTCCGATTAAAAGGGGAGTAATTAGAATATCAGATTGACCTAGAGTTCGTTTTTCCATATTGAGTTTCCTAGTTTCAGGTTATTATTATATATAATATAATAGAAAATCAGCATCTATAATTATAATGATGAAAACTGTAACAAATCATGCTCTTAAAGAATGGAATATTACCATTCAAGCCTTAGAACAAGGTGAAACAATTATGTTATTGAGAAAAGGAGGAATTCGGGAACACAACGGGAAATTCAAGGTTGATCAGAACAAAATTCTGCTCTATCCCACCTTTGAACATCAAAAACCCACTTTATTAAAACCTGAATATGCTCATCTTGTAAAATCTGTTTCTTCGGGTTGGCATCCTGAAACCGTTAAAATTAGTAGTTTTGCAGAAATTACTCATATTTTATCATGGAATAATTCTCAAGATGAGTCTTTGATTCATTCATTAATCAAGTTTCATATTTGGAATGAAACCTTTGTGCGCGATCGCATCCAATTTAAACCTCAACAGCCTCTTTATATTCTATTATTGAGAACCTATAAACTTTCTCAAGTTCATGAAATTCCTTATCATCCTAGTTATGGCGGATGTCGTTCTTGGATTGATTTACAGCAACCGATTTCATTAGACAATAAAGTTCCTGTTTTAACTCAAAAAGACTACGACCAAAAAGTATCAATGATTGCTCAAATTCTTCAAGCTTCGTAGTGAGGGCTTTAGCCCTAAATCCAGATTAATAAGGTTTTAAAGACATAATTTCTGAAAAACATTAAAGATTCATATTCAATCGATAGAATTCCCCAATCAAACCCTCTGTATAAAAACATACCGCAAATAAAAAACTCTGATCAAAAATCAGATTTGGGTTGAGGATAATCCTCATGGTTATTTCAGATTATTCATACTGTTGAAGAATAAGAATCAAAGGATCAATCTTTGTAATTTTAACAACTTTTAATCGTGAAATTGATGAGTTTATATAGCTATAAAACCGTTTATTTTCGAGGATATGATGCTAGAATTGACTCCTAGCAGGGTCAGTTTTTCAAGGCTATCTTGATTGCAGAACTGCTACTCATTGGGTGTAAGGAGGTGAGACAATTCAGGAAATCAAACCTAAGACAGCCAAATAAGTGTAAGAAAACGATTTTTAAACCAATCTCATCTAAAACTATCAGATCAGGAAATCAGACTGTAAATTTTTGGAAGCATTATCTCTTTTAGATTTGAGCTTCTACAAAATTTAGGTTTTGTAATTTCCCCAAAATTTCATCGGTTTATTATCCTTTTTTTGAATTTCAGTTGTTTGGCTTTTATTCCTGACGGTAATGGATATCGCATCTACCCCCGTTTAACATGAAAAATTCTCGATCGCCTTCCAGAACCGATACCTGGGTTGGAAAAGTAATAGATCAATTTCCTACTTTTATTATCGGATTTTTTACTGGATCACTGATCACGGTTTATGGAACTTTGACTCAGATTGATTTATTAAGCCATCTGAATGCTGATCCTAATATCCTGAATTTCTATCAACAATTATTGGGGTTATCTAATGATATATCAGAACAAAACAAACAATATAGAGGATATATTGAAAAGCTTAATATTAGTGTAAATCCCAATACATTAATCATTCATGTTTTGCCAAATTCTATTTGTGAATCTGCTATTTCTGAAGGAGATCGTGTACAAGTTTTACCTCCTGTTGAGGTGATTGGTCAACAAAATTCTGCTCAAGATACAGAATTTAATTTATTTAAACAGCGAATCAATCAAATTATTAGTGATGGGTTTGGGTCTATTGAAGTTGTCACTCCTGAAAATCAATTAGCACAAATTGAAATTAATCTACTCAATGAAGAACAAAATTGTGTGAGGAAACCTAAATATATTCAAGAGTTAGAAAAACTCCTAGAGCAGAAAAAGTGGAAAGCCGCCGATCAAAAAACAAATCAGGTTTTACTGAAAATTACGAATCGAGAAAGTGTTGGTTATTTGGATGAAGATGCTATTCAAAAAATGTCTTGTTCCTATTTAAGAACGATTGATCAGTTATGGAAAAAATACTCAGGAGGGTTATTTGGATTTAGTGTTCAAAAGCGAATTTTCGTGGAAACCGAAAATCAATTAAAGGAGGATGCTTTAAACCGATATGATCCCAATGCTTATATTCATTTTACGGATTTAGTTCGATGGATTGAATCGGGAAAAAATGGCAAGGAGAAATGGAAAAATTATAATGAATTAACTTTTTCTTTAGAAGCACCAGAAGGCCATCTTCCTCGTCTAAATCAACTTGAGAAAGGAATGAAAATGGAATCCAATTATCAGCTTTTTTCTCCCAATGCGCTTCCCTTGTCTTCTCAAGAAATTAAAGCAAGAACTTTATTTTTTGCACGAGTTGATACTTGTAAACTTTAGATTAATCTCAGAATGTGAGGAGGTAGGGGAACTTAGGGGGGATGAATTTATCTCCTGAGTTAGTTACTATAGAAAGGCATCTATAAAATTAGTTCATTTGAGGTTAAAGTGATCGCAGTATGCCTATTTCTCGCTATTTACTGTTAATTTTTGGGATTTGCTTGATTTTAGGGTTAATGATTTGGCTGATTAGTTCCCTATCGGCTCTTTATACTCAGGTAATTTGGTCAGCGAATCCGATTTTAGCCAATTTGCTGCTCTTATTATTAATTGTATTATTAGGATTGGCTATTTTTGCCTTTTTTTATTATACTCGATTATTCCAAAAATCAGGAAAATCTACCAAAAAACGGCGACCTTTAAAAATTCCTTTAGATAAAACCGAAGCGGCGGAAGAATCTCTTAAATCGTTAAGACAACAGGTGACTCAAATTCAAGATGAAGTTGCCAAACAAGCGTTATTAAGTCGTTCTCAAGATATCGCTTCCGAATTAGCGAAAGGGAATATTCAAGTGGTCGTATTTGGAACAGGTTCGGCGGGAAAAACTTCTTTAGTGAATGCTTTAATGGGTCGAATGGTGGGAAAAGTTAACGCACCCATGGGAACCACAGAAGTTGGAGAAACCTATCATTTACAATTAGAAGAAATTGAACGGGAAATTTTAATTACAGATACCCCTGGAATTTTAGAAGCGGGAATGGGGGGTTCTGAACGAGGAACATTAGCACGTTCGTTAGCAACGGATGCTAATTTATTAATCTTTGTTGTGGATAATGATTTAAGACAATCAGAATATCATTCCTTACAAGCATTAGTTGAAATTGGCAAGCGATCGCTGATTCTTTTAAATAAAACTGATTTATATCCTGAAAGCGATAAAACCCTGATTTTAGCTAAACTTCGAGAGCGAGTCAAGACGTTTTTAGATCCCAGTGATGTTATTGCTGTAGCTGCAAATCCGCAATCAATTCAATTAGAAACGGAAGAAATGATACAACCAGAACCAGATATTATGCCCTTAATTCGACGAATGGCAATGATTTTAAGAGCAGAAGGAGAAGAATTAATTGCTGATAATATTTTACTACAATCTCAGCGATTAGGAGAAGAAGCACGACGATTAATTGATAGCCAAAGAAAACGGGAAGCTGAAAAAATTGTGGAGCGATTTCAATGGATTGGTGCAGGAGTCATTGCTGTAACGCCTTTACCTGTAATTGATTTAATTGCAACAGCAGCAGTCAATACCCAAATGGTGATAGAAATTGGTAAAATATATGGCTGTGAATTAAATATAGATCGGGGTCGAGAATTAGCATTATCTTTAGCCAAAACTTTAGGCAGTTTAGGAGTGGTGAAAGGAGTGATTCAGTTAGTCTCAACGGCGTTACAATTAAATATTGCAACCTTGGTAGTCGGACGTGCTATTCAAGCGGTGAGTGCCGCTTATTTAACGCGGATTGCTGGTAAAAGTTTTATTGAATATTTCCGTCATGATCAAGATTGGGGAGATGGAGGAATGACCGAAGTAGTACAACGACAATTTCAGTTAACTCGCCGGGATGAATTTGTAAAACAATTTGTTCAAGATGCCTTTGCTAAAATTATTGAACCCCTGAATTTAACGCCAGAAGCAGAAGAGGAAGAATTGGAGATGGAAGTGAATCCAGAACCTTTATTAAAGCGTTATATAGAAGATTGGGATGAGGGAAATACGGTTGATCGTCCTGATTGGTAATCCGCCGAAAATTCTCGATAATAGTCGATTTGCAGATCCCCCTAAATCCGCCTTTCCCAAGTTCAAATTCATAATTCGTAATTCCCTATTCCAATTGCAGTTGTCGTTGAACTTTAACTAAAGTGCGATCGCCTCTGATTAATTGATATTCAGCCTTCCAAGTTCCGGGGGTTAAAGGGGATTGAGGATTATTTTTTTTCCCCACATAACCAATCCAAGTTTTACTCGATTCATTCACAAAACTTTCATTATTAACAACTTTTATTCCCTGGGAATCATAAAGATTAAAAATCATTTTATCTCCTGTTAATACCCCATAAACCTGTACCCAAAATAACAATGCTGGACTATCTTGGGGTAAAATAGTTTCGTTAAATTTACCCTGCCATAATTCATCCATTGTCGGAGGTTGGGTCGAAAATCCAGCCCGAATTAACCCCGTTGGAATATAAGCTAAAGATTGTTCCCAAATGGGGTTACGACTGACGTTACATCCCGCCGTTGCTCCTGGCCCCACAAAGGGATCAATCACTTCCCCGTTATAACGAATGGTGAGATGAACATGGGGAAAGGATGCTAACCCAGAAGCGCCAACTGATCCTAAAATTGTCCCTTTCTCAACGGTATCCCCCGGTTTAACCCGCAGGCTTCCCTGTCGCAAATGACAATATTGAGTTTCCCACCCCGCACCATTGGGCACAGAGCGATGGTCAATAACAACCCCATTGCCACATTCTGTGCCTTCTACGGCGGTTTTATCCGCTTCCTGTGCAATGCGTTTGTCAACCACCCCATCCCGGACTCGTAACACCGTCCCCGCCGCCGACGCCACCACCGGAACCCCTCTGGCCATGGCTTGTTCGTCTGGTATGGCAAAATCCGTGCCTTGATGACCATCATAGGTTTGCCGTCCACAGCCAAAATCAACGGCATTGGGACTAGGATCTCGATCTGGGTATAACAAAATAAAGCAATCTTCACCCAGTTGGCAATCAATGGGTTGACCAAAACGGGGGGTTTGAGGCGTTTGGGTAATCAGTTGTTGGGTCATCCCTTCCGCCAGGGTCTGAGCGTGTTGCAGAGAAGACTCAGCCGTTTGTGTGACATTCGGACTCCAACAACTGACTAAGACCATTAACCCCAAAGTCAGGAAGAATGCGACCCCGTATTTTTTAGCGTTTGATATCCTCATTAATTTCTAGGATTGAATTTATAATTTACCGGAAAAGAATATCCGATTGTAAGGTTAAATTCAGGTCTTCACTGGGACGAACCACCACAACATCAACTTTCCGACGTCCAACGAATACTCCGGTAATGGCACCGAGTCCCGCACCGCCTAACACTTCTTCAGTAGCGATCGCATTATCCCCCACAACGGCACTAATCGCCGTCGCTGCGGCTGCTCCAATAGCTGCTCCCCCTAGAATAGACCGGGCTGAAGCTCCTTTGCGAATGGTTTCAGTGCGAGTCACAACTTGAGAATTAGCATCTAAACGGAACCTTTGGCTGGCACTAATAATAACTTCATTAGCCACAAATTGAGATCCCCCGGAAGCGGGTTTTAATTGTCCGACAATTTCAGCACCTGCGGGAATCCAGACCCGTCCTTGGCTGGTCACAACATTTTGTGCTACCGTCATCGTTAAAGGAACGGTTTCATTCGGCATCACCACAATTTTTTCAGCTTCTGGATACTCTACTGAAATTACAGTTCCTGCTAAGATTCTATCCCGTTGTAAGGTATTGGGAAAGGATTGAGCCGTGGCTGGAATTCCGGGCAGTAAAGGTATAGCCACCGCCGTTGTTAAACCGAATGCTAGGAAAATTGACAATCCTGAACGCGAAAATTGAGAACTGAACATAAACACAACATCCTTATTTGTTCTTGAGATTTGGATTCATCCTTATATAACCTAAAGTCGATAGAATTGCTGTATTGTTCCTTTTGGAATCCTGTTTGACCCGAAAAACTACGGTTGTCAAGATTTATACTTGCCTTTTATCGTTAATTATATTTTCAAATAGGATTGCTATATGATGACCCAAAGACTCAGGATCGTTACTTGGAATTTGGAGCATCCAAAACCAAAAAGCTGGAAAAAGACACCAGCAGTATTAGATCAAATTCAAACTATAAATGCTGATGTTTGGATCTTGACGGAAACCAATAATCTTGCTGTTGATTTATCAAAACAGGGCTACTTCAAGTTCTCATCAATTGAATATCAAGATAAAAGATTGGAGCAAAATGCTTACACCACAATCTGGTCAAGAATACAGGCTCCTACTGAAATGCTCACAACATTTGATCCCATTCTAGCTGTCTGTATCAAAGTCAATTTACAAGGTTACAACCTGTTAATTTATGGGACAATTATTACCTGGCACGGTGATCGCGGAATAGATGGAAAATCAAAAAACTGGGAAGAACATTACCGATCAATTGAACAACATGGAAATGATTGGGAGCATCTGGTGAAAACCAACTCTGATTGCAAACTCATAACTGTCGGAGATTTCAATCAAGCCAGAGATGGTTCACGTTGGTATGGAACTCAAAAAGGAATTACTTTATTAACGCAGGAGCTAAAACGTAACAATCTCGTTTGTTTAACTGATGAAGTTAAGCCCAAAGAACGACATAATATTGACCACATCTGTGTCAGTTATGAATTGCAACCCTATTGCCAAGTTGGCTTTTGGGAAAATATTTCCGATAGCAATGTAACCATGAGCGATCATAACGGCGTTTTTGTTGATGTGGAATTGCAAGCATAACGTAAGTAAACAACATTACTAATCTAATTCCTGTTCTAATACATTAGCGATCGCTCGTTTTGTATTTTCGCTAAATTCTCGCACATTTACCCGATTTAATAAGATAATTGCCAGCATCATTCCGATGGCTTGAACTGTAAAAACCGTTCCATAAGCTAAAACAGGAACCTGAAAGATCGCCCGTCCTAAATCTAAAACCGCACCCCCTAAAACCGTTGCTAATCCTCGCGNAAACAGGAACCTGAAAGATCGCCCGTCCTAAATCTAAAACCGCACCCCCTAAAACCGTTGCTAATCCTCGCGCCATTGCTTGAGCTAAACCCCAAGCTCCAATAAAAGTTCCGGCTGTTTCAGCTAAGGTTAAATCTAACATTAAATTAATCGCTCCCGCCGTTAGAATTCCTGAACATAAACCAAAGCCTAATAATGACCCTTTTAAAAAGACAGGGTTAGCGGTAAACCCTGCTATAATGAAGAATATTAAACAAATTGAAACTCCGACACAACCAATTTTAACTGTATTTTTTTTACCGAGACGAGGAACCATTAAAAATCCCGTTGAAGCAATGCCTATTAAGGTTCCTGTTCCAAAAAACGCATTTAATTTTGTAGTTTCAGACACACACATTCCAAAAACTTCACCCCCATAGGGCTCTAAAACCGCATCCTGCATAAATAAGCTAATCGTCATCACCAACAAAAAGGTAAAAAATAATCCCGTTTGGGGACTAGCGGTTAAAATTTTGAGGGCGCGATTTAAAGTAATTTGATCTTCACGTTCCACAACAGTAGAGCGAAATTGGTAACGAGAAAACCGACGTTCAATACCGATGGTTGCAATCACGGATAATCCGATCACCATTAACGGTACAATGATAAATAACGGAGTAACAGAGGCTTGTAATTCAGGTAAATTTGTGGTTGTTGCTATGGGGTTCTCGGTCAAAATCGCAGCCCCACACAGTTCAGGACGATGAAGAATTTTAGAACTGATAATGGCTCCAATGACAATTCCCACCATTAACATTGACCAAACAATACTAATTAATTTAGAGCGATTATCTTCATCGGAAACATCAAATAAAAGGGCAGTAAAGGGAGTGGAACTCGCACTTAATGCTAAACCATATCCGGCAAAAATAAACGCTAATAAACCAGCCCATAAATAAGCGATTCCATTAAATCCATTGGCTTGAATACTAGCCCCTAATTGCCAAACCACTTGTATCGCTAAAAATGAAGCACTGGTAAATAAAATTAACCCAATCCATACATAGCTACTGCGATGATATCCCCATAACGGTTTGGTATCGGACATCTGACCAAACCACACCCTAGCAGGAGCAACAAATTGGTGCATTGCGATCGCCCCTGCTGCAATTAACGCCGGAACTTTTAACTCATCAATCATAATTCGGTTAATCACACCCAGGGTTAGTAAAGACATAATTCCTAACCCCATTTGATACAAACCTAACCGAAACATGGTAAATAGAGGAATGGGGGGCAAGGGTTTACCCTCTAGGGGATTAGAGGTTGAGGATTGCTCTGAGGAATCACCGATTTTCATGGGTCGTGAGTTAAGACAGCAAGAAGGAAAAACAACTCATTTTTAACAATTTTATTAAAATTTAGGCTGAGTTGCATTTTCTGATTATAATAGAAGAGCTACTGAATTTCAAGTTAAACCAAATTCAAACTATTTGTGATAAAAAATGACTAAAGTTTTATCAAATTTTATCCAAATTAAAGAAGCAAAAATTCATTTCTTAGAAGTAGGAAACTCTCAAAATCCATCGGTTTTATTCCTTCATGGAGCCAGCTTTAAAGCGAAGACTTGGCAAGAGATTGGAACCCTAGAATTGATGGGTCAAAACCAATATCATGCTATTGCTGTGGATCTCCCTGGATATGGCAAATCTCAATCCTTTAGCGGAAATCGAGTTGAGCTTTTATTAGAGCTCATTGATCATCTGAACTTATCAGGGTGCGTGTTAGTCTCTCCTTCGATGAGTGGGAATTATAGCTTACCCTTTATCGCTCAACATTCAGACCGCTTAGGAGGATTTGTCGCTGTTGCTCCCGTGGGTATCCCTCAGATGGTAGAACATTTGCAAAGAATTTCACTGCCAACCTTAGCCATCTGGGGAAGTAATGATAGAATTGTTCCATTGGATCACGCAAAGTTACTTCAACAATTCATGCCCAATGTACAAATTGTAATTTTAGAACAAGCCGGTCATGCTTGTTACATGAAAGCAACTCCTAAGTTTCATGAACATCTCATGGAATTTGTGAACCGTATAAACTCTCATTCATAACATTTTATTTATCCGTTTTTTTAGAGTTTATTATTTTCCTATTTTTTGCAATCGGATAAAATTATATCCTCAAGGTTAAATTCAACATTTTTTTCTTAATTACTCCTAGGATGATGATTAAAAGATGACTCACAAAACAGAAAAAGCACTTTTTCTTTTAGGCGGACTCAGCGATGATGATCTAAGCTGGATTATCAATAAAGCAAAAATAGAAAAACTGCCCCCAGGCGAACGGTTAATTTATGAAGGACGCCCCATTAATGCCCTTTATTTTGTATTGAGTGGATTGTTAACGGTGGTGATAGGATCGAAAGAAGATCGAGAATTAGCCCAAATTACGACAGGGGAAGTCGTTGGAGAAATTTCTTTTATCGATAGTCGCCCACCTTTAGCAACGGTTAAAGCCTTAGAAACCACTCAAGTTTTAGCTATTTCTCGTTTTGATCTCAATAGCAAACTTCACCATGATTCTAAATTTGCTGCCCGATTTTATCATGGTTTATCCCTATGTTTAGCCAGTCGGATGCGAGGCACAATTCGACGTTTAGGTTATGATGATCTGACAGAATATGAAATAGATGTACTAGAACCTGAAGAATTTAGTGAACAGACCAAAGAATTTTTAGTTTTAGCTCAAGCTAAATTTAATTGGTTAGTTCAAAATCTTCGAGCTAGAGAATAAAACATCAACTATTTTGAGAGTAGCAACTAGGGGTCATCCTGGGTTGAACTAATCCACTTCCAAAAGGGATGAGTTGGCCCCTGTTTCAGAATTTTAAAGACTTGCTGTTCTAAACGGTGTTGATAGGCGGGAGAAACCCCGAATAAAATGTTGCGACTATGCCAGACTAACGTTGCTGTTGTCAGACCTATACACAACCCCAACCCCAAAGCGGCAAAACGATTATAAGCTAAACCATAACGAACCGCCGACCAAGTAAAATGGTTTTGCCAAAGGGCAATTTCTCCGCGCAACGCCCACATACTTAAAGGCGCTACGGTAATCCACAAAATTCCAATGACTAACCATCGGGTGTAAACGGTGAGTCGATGCAATTTTTGCACTTGAGCATTAAACGTTGAATCATCTGGCGAAGGGTTTAATCCCATTTCGGCCTCCTGCTTTTTAACCCCTATCTGCTGTTGCATGAGGACTGTCCTCATGGGTCAATTTTAGAACAGCTTTCACTTATAGCAGAAGAAATTTTTAACGAACTCATAATTGACCTAACTTTTTTTGAATCCAATCAATTCGAGAATTAAATTCTAGGGTTTCTATGAGCTTGCGGTTCTCATCAGTCATGGTATTTAAGCGTTGATGAATGTCAATTAATATTTGTTCTATTTTTTCAAGGCGCTGCCGTCTTTGTTGAGATTGGCGATATAAAGGGGAAATTATCGGGCGTTCTTGCAGCATAATTAAAATAATTGACTTGAATTTAAGTTAGCTGAGATCAACAGGTTTGACAACTCAACATGGACAGTTTAAAAGCTGGCTCTTTTGAAAAAACCACAACTTGAAACTTTTTGTTAAAGATTGACTCCTGAAACTTAATCGATAAAACCCTGGTTTCCCTAATAAGATAACAAAGGACAGAAAATTTAACTGTCCTAGGCGGAAAGATTGGAAAGGATATCACTAGATTGAAAAATATTTGGTAATTTATCCTCTATCTCAAGATAGAATTTTTGCTCAAAACAGATAAAAATAGGGGATTAGGGGTTAACAAGAGGTTAAAAACTTGTTTTAATCTCAAGGATTGCAGTTTAAAGGTTTAGTTTATGAATCAAATTGTTGAGCATAAAATAAAGCATAACGTTCACCTTTTTCTAATAGCTCTTGATGGGTTCCTGATTCCACAATTTGACCTTGTTCTAAGACTAAAATTCGAGTAGCACGTCTAACCGTTGCCAAACGATGAGCAATAATAAAAACGGTTCGATTCTGCATTAATCGTTCTAAAGCTTCTTGAACTAAGGCTTCTGATTCTGAATCTAAGGCTGATGTGGCTTCATCTAAAATTAAGATTCTGGGATTTAATAAAACAGCCCTAGCAATGGCAATTCGTTGTCGTTGTCCCCCGGATAAATTTACTCCTCGTTCTCCAACAATCGTTTGATAGCCATTCGGAAACTGCATAATAAACGAATCAGCATTGGCAATTTTTGCAGCTTCTTCGATATCTTTTAATTCATAATAAGCTTGACCAAAGGCAATATTTTGAGCAATGGTTCCTGAAAATAAGGTAATATCTTGGGGAACAATCCCAATTTGTCGCCGGAGACTTTTTAAGGTGACATCTTGAATATCAATATCATCAATTTTAATAGTTCCTGACTGGCGATCATAAAATCGGGGTAATAAACTCACTAATGTTGTTTTTCCAGCCCCCGACGGCCCCACTAAAGCCACCATTTCCCCCGGTTTAACACATAAATTGAGATTCTGTAAAACCGGTTTATTGTGATCTTGACTTTGAGAAAAATCCGTTTTAGGATAAGTAAAATTAACGTTATAATATTCGACTTTCCCGGTCACATGGGGTAAAATAAAAGCATTAGGTTTTTCAAGAACCGTTGGCTGCACGGCTAACAGTTCAAAAATGCGATCGCAAGAAGCTTGACCTTGTTTAAAATCACTATAATTACTCGTAGTTAAAGAGATGGGATCTATTAATAACGCCACCGCCGCAATATAACTAATAAACCCACTTCCCGTTAAATTCCCTTGGGAGATTTGCCATCCTCCTAAAAAGAATAATAAAATTACACTCATGGCTTCTAAAAAGCCAACCACCACAAATTGTAACGCCTTAACTTGTTCGGCTAAATATTTGGCTTTGCGATTTTGTTCGGCTTCTAAACTAAAGCGATTAATTTCATATTCTTCCGCCGCAAACGCTTGGACTAACCGAATTCCTCCAAACACTTCTGTTAATAACGCTGCTAAATTAGAAACTCGGTTTTGGCTATGGCGAGTAAAGGTTAATAATTTTTCGCCAAACCAACCAATTAATACTGCCATAAACGGGGCAATAATTAACGTAGCGAGGGTTAATTGCCAGTTGAGATAAATCATATATCCCAAAACTACAATTAACTGCAAAATACAGGGAACAAATTGATGGAAAAATTTATTAATTACTTCGCCAATGCGGTCAATATCTTCCGTGAGGCGATAGGCGAGATCCCCGGTTTTAGCGGTTTCAAAATAGCCAATATTCAGCCGTTGTAAATGACGATAAACTTGTTTTCTTAATTCCAAAGAAATCGTTAAGGCAGCTTTTGCCATCAAGGTATCTTGACCATATTGTACCGTTCCCCGCACTAGAAAAACCACCGCCGCCACTCCGGCTAATTGAGAAATGGCGGAGACATTTCCAGCCCCAATATACCCCGCCATTTGCCCCGCTAACCACGCTAATAACGGCCAGAATACGGTAAAGGCAAGGGTACAAACTAATGCTTTAGCAATGGTTTGTCCTTGGGTGCGAATATAAGGAATTAATTCCTGATAGCTAGAAGGTTGTTTTTGTTTCAAGTTGTGAGCATCAAAACGTCTTTTATAACCTACCATATTTTAGAGCAGGGAACAGGGAGCAGGGAACAGGGAACAGGGAGGAAAAGACTTCACTTGAATTATCCTGGTTCGTGTCTTCGTGTCTTTGGGGTTACAAGTATTGATAATAAATTGCCCAAATTGCCATCGCTCTTAAATAATGACTGGCGCGAAATGTGCCAACGGCTGTAATGGCTTCGGAAGTCCGAAATTGTAGACCATTTTCATAGATTTGTTTAACCACAACTTCCGTTAATTCTAACGCTTCCGCTTTCATTCCCATTTGCATGAAAAACGCCGCCAACCCAAAATTAATTCCTGTCCAAACTTCTAAGGGGTGAGTATCTTGAGGATTAACCGCTTCTCCACTCGGTCTAACACCATTAGCTGCACCAAATTGTCCATTATGAAACTTTTTAAAGCAGGAATCATAAACGGTTTTTAAAGCCGAAATTGTACAATCAGTAGGAACAATATCAGGTAATTCTAATAATCTAGCATAAAATTGACCACATAATTGATCCGCCATGACTACATCAGAACCACTACCACTATCCAAACGATAATATTGACCATTCCAAAGGGTTTTTTGATACAAAGGTTTAGCCGTTTCTAACCAAGTTTGATAGGTCGGAAGAACGCTTTGAGGAGACGGGGTAACAGTTTCCTTTTCTAATACCTTACCCATCGCAATCATTGCCTCTAATGCCGCTAACCATAACCCCCCGCAATAGGCACTAATTCCCTGTAATCTCCAATCATCAAAGGTTTGGTCGGGTGCGCCACTATTTTCAGGAATTGAATCTTGATCTAAATCAAAGGTTTTCAGATAATTGAGGGTTTCAACCATTGCTGACCAACAATCTTTTAAGAACTCGTAATCTGTTCCCCCCGTTAATCGAAAATCTCGATAAACTTGCAAAATAAAATCACAAGGTAAATCCTTCCAGAGGTTACAATCTTGATAACTGGTGTAATTGGTTTTTTCCCAAGGATGTTCATTCGGTGCTCCTAAATCATGGGGGGTTGCACCGACAGCTTTCCGAATCGCAGAGGCTTGATTATAACCAATAATTCGCGGAGTATTATCGCCTTGAGAAATCGCACGGGAATAGGCGATTAATATTGATTTTTCTAACTCTGGCCATAACATTAATAAAGAAAATGACCCATATAATCGCACATCTAAACTTTCATACCAGCGATAATCTAAACATTCTAAAACGGCAAATTGACCGACTGGATCACGTTCATCTGCCGCAGTCCAAAGTGCACCTCCATCCGTGAGTAAATATAGCTCATTAAAGAGTGCCATTTTAAACCAATTGGGTAAATCTTGACGTTGTAAAATTGGGTTTTGCCACAGTTCAATCTGTTCTCGCCAAGTATCAGAATGCTTCATCGCTGTGCGAATCATTGACCAAGCATTGTGACCATTCCGACCAAAAAAATCAGTATAACGACGATAATAATTAATTCCTGATGCAAATTCAGTAATAGGTAAATCCCAGGCTAAATAAAATGGAATTTTGCGAGTTTTTCCCGGTCGAATTGTAAATTTAACTGCTAAAGCAACTGCAAGTCGTTCATCTTCTTTGGCCGGATGTTCACTTTCTTGATCTAATAATGTGCCATCTTCAGCAAAATATTCCCAAATATCTTGTCCAGTTCCAGTCGGGTTCCAACGGGTTTGATAATACACTTCAACCGCAGGATTTATAATGGTGGCAATTGCCATTTGTCCTTCCCCTTCCCGCACCTCTTCATGGGTACTTAGACGAGTCATTAAACAGCCAATACGATGAAAATCTTCAACTAATCGATTAACACTTCCGGCACTATTTCCCCATCGGGGTTGATATTCATAAACCGGACTGCCATCATCTCTGACTTTGACTTCAGGACTCGCTAAACTATTGGTAAACCATCCAATCGTATTTTCCCACGTTAATAATATACTTAAGGTAATCGGTTCATCCGTTGGGTTGTGAGCTATCCATTCAAAAATTGCAATAGGATAACTACTTTCTTGATAATTTTTTGCCCAAACTGGAGAAAATTGTTCACAAGTTAATTGTGCTGAAAATACATTTTCATAAACAAACCAACTGCGAGGATATAACGCATGATAGGTTCCTGTTTGTTCAGGATAATTTTTAGGATTAGGATACCAATTCCACGCCGCTAAACTCCCATCTTCTGGCGGTTCTGTTGATAAAGCGTAAGCTTTTTTTTGACCGTTGATTTCTTCAAAAATACTAAATTGACAAGCGGGAAGATTTCTAAAAATATGTTCTCCCCCGTCCAAATGCCAAAGGTTAAAATCTCCCCGTGAAGACCGTCCAATGCAACCTGCACCCAACCCCCCTAACGGCATTCCGTGCCAAGGGCCATCATCTAAATTACTGGCGTAGCGAACGGTATAAGGTTTTTCCCACCCTAAACCAATGGGACGACTCCAAGTAGACTCAGGAATATTGTTAATAGGGCTAGAATGGGTCATGCGGTTAAGGGATTATGCTATTTTAACAAAACTCAATTCCCCGTTTGGGATGTTTTGAATTTTCTCATAATTGAGTTAAATAAGCAAGGGTAATTTTATTCCCTCAGTTTTTTTTATGATAAAAAATCCATAATTCTGCTAAATAATAAAATAGAATAATCCCAATTAAACTTGAGCTTAAATCGAGTAAACTAAAGGTACGACTGGGAAAAAGAGTTTGCATCATTTCTTCTGCGATAGTGACTAGGGCAAAAACAAATGGCCCTAGGGGAAAAAATAGGGGATAAATGATAATCTTTTTTCCTCCCCAGGCTAAATGAGTTAAAAAAGAGGCAATTCCATATAAAATAAAGTGTCCATAGACATCATAATAGGGAATTTGTTCTAATAAACTATAGGGTAAATTTCCTAGATCTGCTGTAATTACAATTAATAATAACAACAAAAAATAGAGAAAACAAGCAATTTGCCAAGGTTTTTGAGATCGTTTCATTTTCAACTGATTGATTCAGGGATTACTCTAAATCTACCACCGCATCCTTGAGGATTTCGGATGATTAACAGTAGAAAGGCTTGATGACTTAAAAATGTAATTTGTGTTATAAATAAACAAATGTCTTCTATTGATAGCTAAGTTATGCCACCTCGCTTCATCAACGATCGCTATGCTCTATCCCCCAACCCACGATCAGGTGGAATGGCAGATGTCTACCGCGCAAGAGACTACAACCAAGAAGAACGGCTAGTTGCGGTAAAAGAATTCAAAAATGGACAAATTGAAGCAGATTTTCTAGCCGAATCCTTCAGACGTGAAACCCTAGCTCTCCAAGAGTTAAAACACCCTAGAATTGTGGAACTCCTTGATTCTGGAAAGGATGAAACTACGGGGAATTATTTTCTGGTTCTGGAGTGGATGGAGAAAGATTTAACAACACTTTTAAAAGAATCTCCCCCGGAAGATTGGGATTCATTCTGGAAAGCAATAGCCTTACCCACATTGGAAGCTTTAGCATTTTCCCATAATCGCGGAATTATACACCGGGATATTAAACCTAGCAATATTTTAGTAGGAATTGACGGTAAACTCAAACTTGCTGACTTTGGCATATCTAAGCTTAAAAGATATTTGGAACCCAATATTACACTCAAAGACTTTGTATCGCGTACATTCACGCCGCCAGAATTTGATGATGGTTCCTATACTTACACCCGCGATGTTTTCAGTTTTGGTGTATTGGTTTTGAAGTGTTTAACTAATATTGAACTAACAGAACATAATAATATTTCCACCGCTCTAAAAGCGTTTAATGCACCCTCTGAAATCGTAGAAGTAATCGAGCGTGCTGTTTCCTTAGACCCCGCAGAGCGTCAGCATAATGCAGATGTATTGTTAGCTGAAATTAATGCTATTCAAAGAAAGACAAAAACAGGAGAAATTAAAAAACGTCCTTGCTTTATTGAGCTTACACCAAGGTGCTTAGAACGACTTAGGAATGAATTGAAGATTTCTTCAGAAGTTGAGATCAAGAATCTTATCCTTGAAGATATCAATAATGAATCTGGTTGTGGCATTCGTCCCTTTAAATTTAAGGACGACACCAACGATGCTGCGTCCCGTGAAGATCACTACGAAATTTATGGTATTTCCTATCGATATCATATAAAGATAGATCAAAACCAACGACAGCACCTAGTTATTTTGAATGCTTGGTCTACTTCTTACTGGCAATTAGAACAACGTCGAGAACGTTCTTGGATTCTTCCCTACGAGTTCAGATTTGGAAAGCCACGGAATTTATATGAAGCAGAAGATGTAATTCGGGATTTAGAGGATGCAGTTATAGAGCATGAAGATAACTTAAAAGAACAGGAAGATGAGAAAGAAAAGCAACGAATATTTCAAGTTTGGTGGGATATTCTTAGAGCGAAGGGTGATTGGGAAAAAAATAGAGAGAAACCGATTAAATACAAAGACTTTACTCATCATGGAAATCGCGTTACCTTTGAATTATCAGAACTTCCAGAAGATGATCTAGGTGGACAACCACGCTATGTGAAAAATGCCAAAGAATCGATCATCTTGGAGGGAGATGTTGAGCAAGTTATCGGTGACAAATTGACTCTTTATATTAAATATGGAGAATCAGAAAGACTCCCACAATCTGGAGAATTACGTTTTGATACTCGTGCTGCTGAGGTTTCCCTAAATCGACAAAAAAATGCCCTAGATGCAATTAGATTTGATAGGGGAGTCCGTTCAGATATTCGCCAATTACTTGTCAATCCCCAAGAAGTTCGTATTCCTGATTTAGAAGTGGATGTGCAGTTTATTCAATCTCTGAATGAATCACAGGAACAAGTTGTCAAAGCTGCACTTTCTACAGAAGATTTTCTAATTGTTCAAGGGCCACCAGGGACAGGAAAAACAACATTTATTACAGAAGTTGTTCTGCAAATTCTTAATCAAAAACCTGAGACTAGAATTTTGCTGAGTTCACAAACTCATGTTGCACTAGATAACGCATTAGAACGAATTAAAGTGAAAGATCCTAACTTGAAATTGTTGCGAATTGGCAACCATGAAAGGGTATCAGAAAATGTTCATTCTCTGTTACTGGAAGAACAAATGGAACAATGGAGAGAGTCGGCGATCGCTAAAGGACAGGAATTTATTGATAATTGGTCAGCACAACGAGGTATTTCTGGGCATAACAGTGAAATAGCCACACTATTTCAAGAAATGAGAAATCTGGGAATAAAAATTGAAACTTTCAGGGAAGAAGTTAATGCCTGGAAACAGGATTTAGATGAAATTCTAGCAATAAATTACGACATAGAAAATCCAGATTCATTGTTAGAAACTCATATTCCCAAAGATAAGCTAGAGGAATGTCAAAGTATTGAAGTGGAAATTAACATTCTACGTCAGCAGTTAAAAGAAGCGCGACAGCAACAGAAAGAAAAAGCCAAGCGGTTAAAAGAATTAACTAGAAGTAGTATCAATCAACTTTTGAGATTATCGGTTGAGGAGATACAAGAACAGATTAATCAACTCATTGATCAAAATAATTCAGATTCAAAAATGCTACAAAACTTGCTAAAAATTCAAACAGAATGGTTTGAGCAGTTTGGTCGAAATGACAAATTCAATATACCTTTAATTAAGCGATCGCAAGTAATAGCTGGGACTTGTATCGGAATTCCTAGAGAGATTCAAGACATAGAATTTGACCTGTGTATTGTTGATGAAGCTTCAAAAGCTACGGCGACAGAAGTATTAGTCCCAATGGCGCGATCTCATCGCTGGATATTGGTTGGTGACCCTAAACAACTGCCACCCTTTAAAGATGAAGTTAGCAGAAATTCTGACTTTTTAGACGAATACGAACTGACTCAAGATGATATTCGAGAAACTCTATTTGATCGACTGCTTAGAACACTCCCAGATGGGTGTCGCAAGATGTTAACGATTCAACATCGGATGGTTGCACCAATTGGCAATTTAGTTAGTGAATGCTTTTATGAAGGTCAACTCAAAAGTGCCAGGACAGATATCGATAAAGACCTGGCTAAAATATTACCAAAAACCGTTACTTGGTTAACAACAAGTAAACTTAAAAATTCTCATGAACAGTCTGTAAATTCTAGCTTTAACAATCCCTGTGAAGTAAACGTCATTGTTGAGTTTCTCAAACAGCTAAATCAGACAGCAGTAAAAGCTGAAAAAAAATATAGTGTGGCTGTTTTAACCGGGTATGCAGCACAGCTAAAATTACTTAATCGTAGGCTTAATTCAGAATTAAACAATTGGCAAGCATTAACAGTTGAGTGTAATACAGTAGATGCGTTCCAAGGACGTGAAGCTGATATTGCCGTGTATTCTGTAACTCGTTCTAACAAACAAGGTAAAGTGGGTTTTCTGCGTGATGCAGAACGATTAAATGTGGCTTTATCCAGAGGTAAAGTGGGTTTAGTAATTGTGGGAGATCACCATTTCTGTCGAACTTCACAGGAGAATCCATTACACCGAGTTTTAGAGTATATTGAATGTCACCGTGAAAATTGCGATTTAACTGAGCCTGGGTTATAATTCCTGTATAGCCTTTATCGGGTAAATAGTCTGTATATTACTCATTTTACAACTGGTAGATTACGAAATAAGCAGGTGTTCAATGAAAGACCACAAAATAACATTAGAAATTTCGGAAACGCTTTTTGAGCAACTCTCTTTGCTAGCCGAAATAAAAGAAGAATCAATAGAATATTTAGCAATTGAAATTATTGCTGCTAAATTACCTTGTTTAATTCAAAGAGAGAGTCAATTGAAGCAATTATTAGAAGCAATCAAACCTGATAGCATTCATAGTGAAATTGGGTTATAATAATATATGAATTCTGATAATCCTCAGTTGTATATTCCCCGTCAAGGTGATATCATTTGGATTGACTTTATTCCGCAATTAGGGAGGGAACAGGCAGGTCGTCGTCCAGCTATTGTTATCTCAAAAACAACATATAATCGCCGAGTTGGACTAGCTTTAGTCTGTCCAATTACTAGCCGAGTAAAAGGTTATCCTTTTGAAGTAGCAATTCCAGAAGGATTGGCAGTATCAGGAGTTGTTTTAGCCGATCAAATTAAATCCTTTGATTGGCAAGCAAGGCAAGCAGAGTTTGCTTGTAAAATGCCTCCAGAAGTCCTAATTGAAGTAGTTGCTAAATTAATGAACCTATTACCCGAAATAGAGATTTAGTTAAATAAATATGAAGTTAGAAAATCTCGATTTTTCTCCAGAAGAACTGCGTCGCTACAATAATCGTACAGGCTTCGATTTAGTGAGTTGTAAACAAGTCGGTTTACCTGTTTATAAAATTACTGTTCAAGCTCTAACTCAACTGCATAAACCAATTCCACCAATAGAAGAATATGTCTTGAAATCGATTAATGCTGGTTTATCCTCTGAAACGGATATTGCTGGATTTCTTGGCATTGAATTGCCTATTGTCAGGGATGCAATGATCAATTTAAGGATGAGTGAGGATATAGACCTCATAGCTCCTGATGGCTCTCAGATACAGGTTTGGAAGTTGACGAAAAAAGGTGAAGGAACACTCCGCGAGGCTAAAATTATTGTTCCAGAAGAGCGAACATTTGATATCAATTTTGATGGACTTTTACGGTATCCTCGTTGGTACGGAAAGTTAGAGTCACGTTTACTTAAGCAAAAAGACTTGCGTAATCAAGACATTATAGAAATTGATCCCTTTCCAAAAAAGTCACCAGAAATTTCCGATCTTAAACTCAAAGATGTAGACAAAATTATTCGCCAGATTGACGGAGCCAGCAAAGCCAGAGTTAAGCAAGAGCGAGACCTTTTAGCCTTGAAAGCTATTGAGCGCAGGTCGATATTTTTTCAACCCGCTTTGATGCTGATTTATAAGGCAAAAGATAGTGATAATATTCAGGTATCTTTTGCGATTGATGATGTTATTTCTAATGATCATGAAGAAATTTTTGATCGTACTAATGGAATCAAAAAACTTCAGATATTAGAAAACCTAAAAGAGAGCGCACCCCGAAAGTTAGCTGAAGCAGTTTTAGGATATGAATTTGTTGCTCAAGCTCCTTTACAAGAAATTGAAGCGATTAAGGAAAAAGTTTTTGCTGCTCAAGCTCAAATAGAAGAAAAAATACAAACAACTCAAAATACTCTTGAACAAACTGAAGATGATCAGGAAAAACTCATTCTTGATCAAAAGCTTCAAGAAGCACAACAGCAAATAAAAGAACTTCAAGCTCAACTTGATTCTATTCTAGCTTCAGTTCCGATGCGATGGCTAGAAATGTACGAACACCGTCCTATCCTCGAACAAGCACTTAAAGAGAGTCAAAAACGTTTAATGATTATCTCTCCTTGGATTCGAGCAAGTTCTGTGGATAAAAAGTTTATTCAACAGTTTGAAAATCTTCTCAAACGGGGAGTACAAGTTTTGATTGGGTACGGTTTAGGAGAAAACGATGATAAAAATTCAAAATCTGATATTCAAGCTGAGAAAAATCTTGAAAAATTAGCAAATCAGTACCAAGGTAATTTTATCCTTAAACGTCTTGGAGATACCCACGCAAAAATCCTCATATCTGATGGAAAATTTGCTGTTACAACAAGTTTTAATTGGCTTTCTTTTAAGGGCGATCGCGATCGCACCTTTCGAGATGAACGGGGAACACTTGTATCTGACCCCCAAAAAATTGATGAACTTTTTGATAGCTATAGATCTCGAATAATTAATACAAAATCTACTTGATCTAGGCTGCTTTATAGAAAATCATTATTTCGCTTCCATCCAATTTTGTCCAGCGTGAATATCTACAACTAAAGGAACACTTAAAGGAAGCACTTGTTCCATAATAGTTTTAATTTTGGGTTGAAGTTCTTCCCATTCCGTCTCAGGAATTTCAAAGACTAATTCATCATGAACTTGTAATACTAATCGAGATTGATATTGAGTTAATAGTTGATGCACTTGTACCATTGCCATTTTAATAATATCAGCACTGGAACCTTGAATAGGAGCGTTAGCAGCGGCTCTTAATAGTTGGGCATCATTTTGACCCATTTTTTTTCCTAATTGGCTTAAATCAATGGAATTAATATCAACTCCTTTTAAATTGTTTAAGCTGCTTCCTTGAAAATCAAAATACCGTCTTCTTGCTAATATAGTTTCGACATACCCTTGAGCAATTGCTTGTCTTTTAACCGTTTCTAAATAAGCAAAAACCTGGGAATAGCGTTGGTTAAATCGTTCAATAAATTGCTTACCTTCTGCACTACTCACCTTTGCTTCCCGTGCAAATCGTTGGGCTCCCATTCCATAGATTACACCAAAATTAATGGTTTTCCCTAACCGTCGTTCATCGGATGTTACGGTGTCTTTTTCAAATAATAATTTAGCGGTCACGGTATGAACATCTTGATTATTTTGATAAGCGTCTAATAAAATAGGTTCTTGACTTAAATGAGCTAAAATTCTGAGTTCAATTTGGGAATAGTCGGCTGATACTAATAACCAGTTGGGTTCCGTTGTAAAGGCTTTTCTAATTTTTCGAGAAAATTCAGTTTTAATCGGAATATTCTGTAAATTAGGATTAGAAGAAGATAACCGTCCTGTTGCGGTAACGGTTTGGTTAAAACTGGTATGAATGCGTTGTTTAGCATCAACCATTGTGGGTAACGCATCCACATAAGTTGACTTCAGTTTCGCTAAAGTTCGATATTCTAATATAACATCAATAATAGGATGATCTCCTTGTAATTTTTCTAAAACATTGACATCCGTTGAATAGCCTGTTTTTGTTTGGCGCGTTTTTTTGGTATTTAATTCTAATTTTTCAAATAACAGTTGGCTAAGTTGTTTAGGAGAACCTAAATTAAATTTTTCTCCAGCTAGTTCATAAGCTTGATTTTCAATAATTTCTAACTGTTTATCGAGTTGCTCTGCCAAAGTTTGCAAATATTCAATATCGAGATTTACTCCCCAATATTCCATATCGGCTAAAACAACTTCTAAAGGTTGTTCAACATCGGTTAGAAGTTTCATCAGATGAGGCTTATCTATCAATTTGGCTTTGATGCTTTCTACTAATTGAAAAGTGACATAAACCTGCATTCCGCAATATTCAGCGACTTGATTAATATTAATATCTGCAATAGTTTTCCCTTTAGGAACTAATTCATCATAACTAGGAGCGATTAATTCAGATCCTAAATGTCTGAGACTTAAATCAATTAAATTATGATTAGCTTCCGGGTTTAAAATATAATCGGCTAACATTGGATCAAAGACAACACCTTGTAAATTAATGCCCTGAGATCTAAAAATTGACCGATCATATTTAGCATTTTGAAACGTTTTAGGATAGCGATCACTTTCTAAAATCGGACGTAAAAGATCTAACGTTTGGACTTTATCTAAATTTGTTCCTTGAGTATGATTTAACGGAATATAAGCCACATCGGTTGCTTCTGTTCCCCAACAACATCCTATTCCAACTAATTCCGCTTTTAGGAATTCTAAAGAGGTGGTTTCCGTATCCCAAGCAACGGGATAGTTAACATCAGTATGCTGTTTTAAAATATCAACTAACTCTTCTAAAGCGTCTGAAGTTTGAATTAAACGCACTTTAATGTTAGACACAGGACTATTTAACCGTTTTTGCTCTTGGTAAGCTGTGGTTTCTTCCGGTGTCCAAAAATCGATATCGTCCCCAACAGTAACCGGATTTTCTGTAACTTCTGTTTGAATTATTCCTTTAAATTGCTGTTGAATTTGATTGATTTTTCCTAAAAATGTTTGAAAGGCTAATTTCTCTAAAATAGGTTGAATTTTAGCGACATCAAACCCTTGTAATTTAAAATTTTCTAAACCAACCTCTAAAGGTACATCCTGAATAATTCGCGCTAAGGTTTGAGAATGATCCGCATCGGCTTTTCCTTCCTCTAATTTTTGGCGAGTTGCGCCTTTAATATCCTCAAGATGAGCATAGATATTTTCTAAGGAACCATATTCTCCTAATAATTTAACAGCCGTAGTTTTCCCAATGCCTTTCACCCCTGGAATATTATCGGATTTATCGCCACATAATGCCTTATAATCAATCACCTGATGAGGATAAATCTGTAATTTATCATAAACTTGTTGAGCTAAAAACTCTGTAGGAACACTACCTTTGCCCGGTTCTAAATGTAAAATACTAATCTGTTTTTCAAGATCAATTAATTGAAATAAATCCTGATCTCCCGATAAAACTTTAACTCGATATCCTTCCCGGCTTCCCCGGTTGGCTAAGGTTCCTAAAACATCATCCGCTTCATAACCCGGAGCCGTAACAATGCTTAAATCAAACGCTTGTAATAACGCTTGTAAATTCTGCACATCTTCAATAAAATCTTGAGGCGTTTCAGAGCGATCCGCTTTGTAATTTTCATCCGCTTCATGACGAAACGTAGGAACTCCTAAATCAAAAGCGATCGCTAAATAATCCGGCTTTTGACTTGCCATAACGTCTAATAATGACTTCAAAAACCCAAAACAAACACTGGTCGGAATACCCGTTGACGTGCGTAACCCTCCTTGGCGACTTTTCCCAAAGGCAAAATAGGAACGAAATGCCAACGAATGACCATCAACCAAAAGTAATAGGGGATGTTCCAACACCGTTTTTAATCCAAGCGCAATACAATCTTTATTCTAACGATCTGCCTTCTGCCTCTGTAGGTGAAAATAAAAGAAGATCAACAGATTTCAAACGTGGAGATCGAAAAATACTACAAAATTTTAAACCTAGAACCGGGGGCGTCCTTAGAGGAGGTCAGACAAGCCTATCGCCATCAGGCGTTGATTTGGCATCCCGATCGCTATCCCCAGAATTCTATCTTACAAGCGGAAGCGGAAGCCAAATTTAAAGAAATTAGCCACGCCTACGAAACCTTAAAAACAGATTTAAGTAGCCCCTACCCTACCCTCCCAACTCCCCCTGTGGTTACTGAGCCTGTCGAAGTACCCCCAACTCCCCCTGTGGTCACTAAGCCTGTCGAAGTGCCCCCAACTTCCCCACCTCTACCAATGGGTTGGTTAACCGGGGTCTTTCTCAGCTATGCCATCATTGCCTGGATTTTAACCACATTGAAGATTCCTTCCTGGGTTTGGGTCTTTCTCAGCGTGGGTTGGCTCATGGTTACGATCGCGGCGAGTGAAGATTCTGAGTCCGGTCAACCTTGGTTAATGGCCTTAATCTTTGCCGGAGCGATCGCCGGATGGGTGTTAGGAAACGAAGCTGGGGGGATGATTACCGCCCTAGTCTGGGGAGGCGTGGGCTTGGGATTAGGGGCGATGGCAGGCTCAGAAAGCCCTGCTAAAGGGGTAATTGGGCTCTTGACAATCATGGGAATTGCGGCAATTGCTGGGTTAATCGCCGGAACGAAAAAGGGAGACTGGTTAAGTTCTTTGGTGGGTGGGGGTTTTGGCTCCATAATGGGATTAATGTTAGGAATTATTTTAGATGCGATTTTTCGGTCTAGGGCGAAACTGGGAACCGGAAGTTTATTGGGATTAGTCTTAGGAGGATGGATCGGAGCTTGGATCGGCGCCGGGAAACAAGCGATGATGCGGGTGATCCAACGAATGCAGCCAGAGGTGATTATTGCGGCTTGGGGTGCGATCGCTGTGGTTGCAGGGACGGTGGCGCAAATGGTTGCCGGAGAAAAATTACTTGCGTCCTACAATGGATTTTACACCTTTTTAATTTTAGCGATTACCTCCGGTCTGGGCTTGAGTTTTGGCTGGTGGTTAGCCCACTAACTCAAGTGAATCTTAGTACGGAATTGGGAGGATATCTTCCGAAAGAAAGAGAAAAGTCCCCTCCTTGAAGAAGGATGATCGGGAATTTAAAATTGTCTGTTAACTGTATCACTCAGGGAAAACAATGGAACTTGATTTATCTCGCTTTTTTAAAGCTTCTAATCCGGCTGAAACCCTCGATGTTGAACGTCCAGAAGATCAAAAATATTATATTGATTTTTCTCCAGCACGAGGCGGTAAGTGCATGGAACAAATTGCACGAACAATTACGCGGTTATCCCCTGATCGCCCCACCTGCCAACTGTTTACCGGGCCAGTAGGTTCAGGGAAATCAACGGAATTATTGAGGTTGAAAGCTCAACTCCAAAAAGAAGGATTCCATGTCGTTTATTTTGAATCGAGTAAAGATTTAGATATGGGGGATGTGGATATTACCGATATTTTATTAGCGATCGCTCGTCAAGTGAGTGAAAGTATTGAAAGCTTGAAAATTAAATTACAACCGAAAGGATTTAAAAGTTTATTAAGTGGAGTCATTAATGTTTTAAATACAGAAATTGACTTAAAAGCAGATATTAACGTCCCCGGTCTGGGAACATTGGCTGCTAACACAGAAGGAGAATTTTCCCTCTCTACAGGGATTGGAAATATTACGGCTAAGACGAAAGATAGTCGAGATTTACGGTCTTTATTACGTCAATATTTAGAACCCCGAACCAATAATATTTTAGAGGCTATCAATAAAGAATTATTGGAACCTTCCATCCAACAATTAAAACAGATGGGAAAACAAGGTTTAGTGGTGATTATTGATAATTTAGATCGGATTAGTTATAGCCCCAATAGTACGGGAAGATTTCAACCCGAATATTTATTTATTGATCGCGGTGAACAACTCAATAAACTCAATTGTCATGTAGTTTATACCATTCCTTTAGGTTTGATTTTTTCTAATGATTTAGGACAACTGATGAATCGTTTTGGGAATGACCCAAAAACCTTACCGATGGTGACGGTAAAATTTGAAGATGGCGCACCTTGTCAAGAGGGAATTGAATTGTTAAGACAAATGGTAATGGCAAGAGCATTTCCAGGTCTGGCTGCGAAAGATTATCCAGCTTTAATTGATACAATTTTTGATAGTCCTGAAACCTTAGATCGTCTTTGTACCATTAGTGGCGGTCATGTTCGGAGTTTATTAATTTTGTTATATAGCTGTTTACAAAAAGAAGATCCCCCTTTAACAAGAGAATCCTTAGAAGAGGTAATTCTACAACGTCGTCATCAATTAACCTTAGCCATTGAAGCTGAAGAATGGCAAATGTTACGCCAAGTAGCAGCGACTAAAAAGTTGAGTGGTCAAATTGAATATCAAACCCTAATCAGAAGTTTATGGGTTTTTGAATATAATCATGCTCAACATTTTTGGTATGATATTAACCCGATATTGACGGAAGCTAAGGAGTTTGGATTAGGCATTTAGAGACATTAAACTTAAACAGATTTAACAGATTTTAGCTGGGTAAAGCCCAGCTTTTTTTTGATGAGGTTAAAATTGAATTTCCTGTTATAACGCTACCCATTACTGTTCCCTGTTCCCTGTTCCCTGTTCCCTGTTCAATAGTCTGTTAATATTCCCTTACTGACTCATAGCTTGCTGACTGTTTTTTTGTCGATGTATAGCATAGAGTTGAAAGAAAATAATCATCCCTAAAATAAAACTGCCAGTGACAGCGACTGCGGTGTTCAGGGGTAAACTATTTTTGAAGACAGCTAACAACACAATCACTAATAAAAGTACAGTTGGAACTTCATTTAAACTGCGGAATTGTTGACTGGTGAACATAATTTTATGAGTGGCTAATTGTCGCATGATTCGACCACAATAAAAATGATAGGCGACTAAAACGGCAACTAATCCTAACTTTAGATGCAACCACATATCTTTTAAAAGACTGGGCTCTGTAATTAAAAGTGCGATCGCCATTACCACCGTCACCACCATTCCAGGGGTTGTAATAATTCCATAAAGGCGTTTTTCCATCAATTCATATTGTTCTTTTAAAATGCTGCGGGCGGGCTCCGGTTTTTCTTCCGCTTCAGCATGATAAACAAATAATCTCACCAGGTAAAATAAACCCGCAAACCAGACAACCATTCCGATGATATGAAAGGATTTAAACCAAAAATAAGTCATAGATCCAATGACAACCTAAAAATAAAGGTGGGCATAACCCACCTTACCGGATTCTGGACAATCTGGCAATTAAATCGCCCTGGATAATCTTTGTTGCTGTTGGGCGGGAGTATGGGTATCAAATAAAAAGGCAATATTTCTGACCAAGAGTCTGCCTAAGTTTGTCACCACAATTGAATCATAATTGGATTGAACTAACCCATCCGCAATTAAGGGGCGCATCTCGATTAATTCTTCGGCAAAGTAGGTATCAAAATCGAGGTGATATTTAGATTCGATTTGAGATTTATCTAAGTAGAAATTAGACATAATTTGCATAATTACATCTCGTCTCAGAACGTCATCTCGGCTTAATTTAAACCCTTTGCTAACGGGTAAAATTCCTTGATCAATGGCTTGATAATACTCTTTTAATCGCTTATGGTTTTGAGCATAGGTATCTTCTAACATACTAATGGAAGTTAACCCAAATCCATAGAGTTCGGCTTCTGGTTGAGTTGTATAGCCTTGGAAATTCCGTTTTAAGGCTGAATTTTGTTGAGCGATCGCTAATTCATCATTGGGTTTAGCAAAGTGATCCATGCCAATAAAAACATAGCCTTTATCGGTTAATTCTTGGATAGACATTTGCCAAATTTCTAACTTTTCATGGGGTTGGGGTAAGGCCGCTTGGGGAATATTTTTCTGTACAGGTTTCATCCAGGGAACATAAGCAAAGTTAAAAATTGCAATGCGATCTGGATCGAGAGCAAGGGTTTTTTGAATCGTTTCTTTGAAGGTATGTACTGTTTGATAAGGTAAACCATAAATTAAGTCTACATTCACACTTTCAAACCCGGCTTCTTTAATCCAGTCCATAACATTAAAGAGCAGAGCTTCGGGTTGAACTCGATTGACGGCTTCTTGAACTTCAGGATTAAAATCTTGAATCCCAAAACTAATCCGATTAAACCCCATTTCTTTCAAGAAAAAGATATAATTTCTATCCACATATCGAGGATTAATTTCAATGGAGATTTCGGCTTTATCTGCAAAAGTGAACTGTTTATTAATGGTTGCCCATAAGGAATCAACCTGTTCTAAGGATAAGTAATTGGGTGTACCTCCGCCCCAGTGTAGTTGTGTGACCGGGCGACGAGTATCAATAAACTGGGAGGTAAAATCAATTTCTCTGGATAAATAATCGATATAGCTTCTAGCTGCATCTTTATTATTAGAAACAATCACATTACAGCCGCAGAAATAACAGGCACTTTGGCAGAAGGGAATATGAAAATAGAGCGATAAGGGCGATTGACGTTGATTGGATTCAGTAATGGCAAATTCCCAATCTAAGGAAGTAAATCCATCTTTTAATTCCGTTGCTGGGGGATAGCTGGTATAACGAGGAACCGCATTATCATATTTTTGAATTAAATCAAAATCAAACGCCACATTCGCTACCGAAAAAACCATTGATAGAATCTCCTAAATCAGTTGTAATTGCAGATAATAGAAAAATTGAATTAAACGGTGACTGGAGTTTGGGTTTCTCCTAAATCTTTCAACATGGCAATATTGAGGGTAAAGGCATTATTGGCTTCTGCAACAATTTCATCTTGCAGGTCTTCACTCAGGATTAATTCATTTAATTTTTGACGATATTGATTTTTAAATTCATTCACATCAGGAATTTCATCAAATTCATAGAAACAAATACCTTGATGTTCTTCTAAATGAAAGATGGATTGGGCAATTTTCTTTAAGCTTTGCCCCCCAGATAAATCACCCATGTAGCGAGTATAAGCATGAGCAATTAATAAAACGGGTTCGGTGGCAGAAAGTTCACGCAGTCGGGAAACATAAGCTTGTGCGGCTGGAGAAGGGGTGATATTATCCGGCCAATGTTCTCCATAATAAAAGGTTAAGTCTTTTTCTAAATTGGCTTTGCGATTCAGTTCTGGACAATAAATTTTGCTAATAATCGGATGGGTTTGATGGCATTGCAATTCCGATTCTAATTGACTATAAACAAAGTATAAATTACTTAACAGTTGGCAAAAAGAATCTCGACTGACACCCCCTGATAAAAAGTTTTTCATAAATCCGGTATGTTCCGCATTGCTATGAGATTGTTGGGTTCCGAGTTTGAGTTTTTCAGCTAAGTTTGTCATGGTTTTATCAATGAATTTAAGATGAAACTTCTCTGAAGACTTAACCCATTCCCAACAGAGGAAAACAAGGTTTTGTCTTCACCACTCGAATGAGCATATCACTATATCACTGATTGGTTATATATTCTTTACAATTCTTTACAGGCAAAAAAAATGACAACGGGTACTAGACAAAACCGGAGTCATATAGTTTAATAACTAATCAGTAATATTTAAGGACTCGCAGCGATGGTGAATACTGTCCAAAACCCCGGAACTCAAGAACTGCGCCCCGGTATTAAAAATCCGGTTCAAGAGACATTGCTGACGCCTCGCTTCTACACCACAGACTTTGACGCGATGGCGAACCTAGACTTATCGGCCTATGAGGAGGAATTTTCAGCAGTTTTAGAGGAGTTACGGTCGGACTATAACCGTCATCATTTTGTTCGGGATGAAGAATTTGAACAAAGTTGGGAACAAATTGATGAGAGAACACGCTTGGCATTTGTGGACTTTTTAGAACGGTCTTGTACTTCGGAATTTTCTGGATTTTTATTATTTAAAGAGTTATCTCGTCAACTCAAAACTCGAAATCCCTTGTTATCTGAAGCCTTTACTTTATTGGCTAGAGATGAAGCGCGTCATGCGGGATTTATTAATAAAGCCATGTCGGATTTTAATTTATCTTTGGATTTAGGGTATTTAACCAAACACCGGACTTATACCTTCTTTAAACCGGAGTGGATTATTTACGCGGTTTATTTATCGGAAAAAATTGGATATTGGCGTTATATTACAGTGTTCCGCCATTTAGAAGCCCATCCCGAACATCAATATTATCCCTTATTCCGTTATTTTGAAAGTTGGTGTCAGGATGAAAACCGACATGGAGATTTCTTTAAGGTTTTATTGCGTTCTCAACCGCAAATGTGGCAAAGTTGGCAAGGAAGATTATGGGCTAGATTTTTCCTGTTAACGGTCTTTGCTACCCATACCTTAACGGTTGATGAACGGGCAGACTTTTATGATACCTTGGGATTAGATGCAAAGGAATATAATCGTCATGTTGTTCGCAAAACCAATGAAACTTCGTTAAGAGCATTTCCAGAGGTTTTAGATACAGAACATCCCGACTTTTTCCGCCGCCTCGAAAAATGTTCCGAGAACAATGCCAACAACCAAAAAATTGATGCCAGCAACAAACCGAAATGGGTTAAATTCTTATTAAAATTACCCTCTAACTGTTCAACGTTATGGAATTTATTCAGAATTTATATTACCAAACCCATTGATGCTGAAGCATTACGGGGAGAAGTGCATTAAGTTGCGATTCTCAAAACCTGGGATTTAGAGCAGGTTTGGGGTGTAGAAGATTAAGGATAATCCTATGGAACTACACTCCTAAACTAAATATTAATTCCGAGAGAAACTGGGTTTTTTCATCAATTTTATCTTGTTCAAAGCCCCGTTTCTACAGAATCCTTAATCATGAATACTACCATCTGGCATAATCACCCCATTGAGATTAGCATCCGTTAAAATGGTGCGAGTTAAATCAGCACCTCGCAAATCAGCATTGCATAGATTAGCCCCACTTAAATCCGCATAACTTAAATCAGCCCCTTTTAAATTGACTTCGCTGAGGTTGGTATGATAACTTTGTTCAGAGCTTAAAAGCCCTAAACCCGAAACCCCAAAAATAGAGTGACAGAGCTTGGCTTTTTCCAAGTTAGCTTGATGTAAAATCGCCCCACTAAAATTGGCATAACTTAAATCGGCTTCCGCTAAAATCGCATAACTTAAATCCGTTTGTTGATTATGATTGGGGCGAAAATTAGCTTCAAAAAGAATTGCTTGGAAAAGATTGACATTTCTTAAATCACATCCCGATAAACACGCTTTCATGAGTTGGGCTTGTTTTAAGGATGCCTTAAAAAGTTTCGCCCCAGTTAAATCGGCTTCTCGTAACTGAGCTTGATATAAATTGGCTTCAGTTAAATCAGCCCCCCAGAGAATAGTTTCACTTAAGTTAGCCTGGACAAGATTGGCTTTAGACAGGTTAGCTTTTCCTAATCTCGCTTCTCGTAAATCCGAATAACTTAAGTTAGCTCTGGTGAGGTTTAAGTTCACTAAATTGGCTTCTTGTAAATCAACAGAAGATAAGTCAATCTCAGGAAAATTACGTTCCGCCGCTGCATATCTTCGGAGAAATTCATCGACATTCATAATAATATCAAGTACCATGAGGGATAAAAGAACAACTAAACAGCAGTTTTCAAAGCCCGTAGTTGTTCTAACTGTTGATTTTGCTGATGCATTTGAGCCACTAAAGATTCACAGACTAAATCGCACACTTCAAATAAAAAGGGATTGGTAATTTCATAATAAACGCTCACGCCTTGTTGAGTCCGGGTAACAATTCCAGCTTGAGCTAAAACTTTTAAATGTTTAGAAACATTCGCCTGTCCTAATCCCGTTGCTTCAATAATTTGGGTCACATTTTTAGCCCCGGATTTTAAACAACAAACAATTTGTAAACGACTGACTTCCGATAACACTTTAAAAAAGTCTGCCATCAACGCTAAGGCGGCGGGAGATAATTGTAAATAGTCGCAGCTTGAAGTCGGTTGCATGGATTTTAAAGTGGAATTTGTCATTGTGGGAACTCAATGGCGGTATTAATATTATTTGTTTACTATATTACCACATTATCCAATAAATGGAAAACAAAAATCTCCTTTCAATCTCAGGGATGAGATAGAGATTTTAAGTACATATTCCTACGCAATTTTAATCCAGAGTTTCGTTGCGTTTTCTTTCGCTGAGTTGGAGTAAAATATCGGCGTGAACTTCTTTTGTAATCGGATATAAAAAAGTAAAAATCATCCCAATAATTAAGATAATTGTCGGTAACGGGCCAATAGCAAAGCGAATGGCTAACAGAGCAGAGTCTGGTTGAATGGGGGGAATTTGACCCGGAATACTGGAAATAAATCCGGCAAAATCTAAGGCTTGTCCGACTAAAAATAACCCAATGGCTAATCCAATTTTTTGCAATAACACCATAAACGAATAAAAAACCCCTTCTCGTCTTTGTCCGGTATTTAATTCATCTAAATCAATCACATCAGGAATCATTGACCAAGGAACTAAATAGGCTGTTGCCACACCACATCCGGCTAAAATTGCTAGAATATACATTAACGTAGTTTGTCCCGGTTGCAGGAAAAATAAACCTGCTTGAGTAACAATCCATAATCCCATCCCCATAAAATAAACGGCTTTTTTTCCATAGCGTTGACTCACTAAATTCCAAACAAATAACATTACTAAAGCCGTTCCTTGAACAGCAATGGCAACCTGGGGAAAAGTGGTTTCAGGAAGTTTCATCCAATTGACGACAAAATAAGGCAAAATAGAAGCCGTCAATTGAACGCCTAACCAGGAACAGAGATAAATTCCAATCACTAATAAAAAAGGTCGATTACTGAGAGCAACTTTAATTTGTTCAGCAATAGGAAGACTTTCGGAATTATCCTCAATCGTTTCTCCAACTTGTCGAGAGAAAACTTGTTTACGGGTTCCTAAAAAACACCAAAAAAGTGGGAGAACAGATAAAAAACCACAAACCGCTCCTAAAATTAAATAGCGTTGATAAGGGGCATTGGGAAAAAAGCCAAAAATAATTTGTGCTAAAATTAAAGAAAAAATACTACCCCCAATCGAAAACGCGAAGCGAAAACTATTTAAACTGGTTCGTTCGTTATAGTCCTTGGTTAATTCAGGGGTTAAAGCGGTATAAGGTAAATTAACAGCAGTATAAGCCGTATTAAATAAAATCCCAATAATCACATAATACCAAAACAAAACCGAGTTATTATTACTAGGAACGATCCACTGTAAAAAAAATAAAATTCCAAAGGGAATTGCACCAAAAACCATCCAAGGATAACGTCTTCCCCAAGGATGAACCGTGCGATCGCTTAAAACCCCTACAATGGGATCATTAATAGCATCCCAAATTTTTCCTACCATTAACACACTTCCAGCTAATCCCGCAGGTAAACCCGCAACATTAGTCAGAAAAACCAAAACAAAAAATACAGAAATATTTGCCGTAATTGCAGGGCCTAAATCTCCCGCACCAAAGGCTAATTTTGTAGATAAACTGAGCTTTTCTGGAGGAGAAACCGTTGCAGAAGGCGTTGAGTTCATAAGAATTAATATCAGAGAACATTACCACCCTAAAATCAAGAACGGATGGCTGACAACAGGATAGCCTAAAACGATATGCTAATTAAATAGTAATAATGATTTGGGAGTGATCCAATTATGGCTCCTTTAGGCGATCGCTTTAATCGCATGATAGGAAAAACCCGGTTTGTGGTCAGTCGTTTGTTTCTGCATTTAGGCGGTGATGAGGTGGCGCCACTATTAGGGGTACTCAACCAAGCCGCCAGAAACGTCATTGAAGCCGAGGGAGACTTGGAGGTGGCCGGAGAAGCATTAGTCCAAGTTTGCCAAAGTCTACTTCAGTATGATACCTATTGGCAGTCAGGATCGAATGAAGGGGATGTAGTTTGGAACGAAGGAGAAGCCGCAGATTACTTTAACGAACTGTTCACCGACTCTGGCCAACGGTATTTGAGCGAACCTGACTTATCTCAACCGATGTATGAAAATCAACCTCTGTCCTTACCCATCACCCACAATTTAGTGGTAATGATTACAATAGTTAGTGAAGGAGAAGTTCCCGATTTAGAAACAGATTTAGCGAGTATGGAGGCGATGAATCGAGGGTTAAAAGCATTAATTAATCTTCACTATCAAGGCAGACTCAGAGGAATTCAAATTCATTTTTCTCCGGCTCGTTTAGGAGATGAGTTAACCAATGATCAATTATTGCAGAATTTCCCGGAACTGATTCCGCTTTAAGGAATAGCATCGGTTTTCCTGCTTTCAACAAGTTTATCTAACTCAACCGATTTTTGGTTTAATGTTGGAGCAAGTCAATGTTCACAAAAGTTAATTGGTTTATGTGGAAAAAGCTTTTAATTCTGTTCATTTCACTCACCTTTTGTTGGACAACAGTTGCCTGTGGGTCTTCAACAACTTCATCTAGGGTTCAACAATCAACTCCGGTTGTATCGGCTCCAACCAATCAAGTTAAAGAGGGTAAATATCCCGTTCAACAAGCTCAATATAATGATGTGGATGGAACCTATACCCTGATGTTATTGAATACTCCTGCGGGTAAATCTGCCACCTATCAAACCTCCAATTTACAGATGGCACAGTTAACGGATGAACAAATCAAAGCCGGAGAAAAAAGCAACTTAGATATTAATAACGGTCAACCCGTTTTTTATTTAACGCCCGATTTTCGGATTGAATACGTTCATAACGTCACTGAAACCCAGCCTGACCCCGCCACAGGTCAACCCCAAACCATTGTTGTCCGCCAAGAATCGAGTTTCTGGACACCTTTTGCCGCCTCTTTTGCTGGAAGTGCCATCGCTAATACATTATTTGCCCCCCGTTATTATGTCCCTCCGGTGTATGTATCGGGAGGCCCTTTAATCGGATATGGAGGGTATGGTTCTAGCTATAACCAAGCGGTGAACGACTATCGGACTCGTTATAATAGTCCCCCAGCGGCGGTGAAAAATCGTACAACCTTACGCACCACCGGAAATATCCGCAACTCCAGTCCGAATTCCTCCGTAAATCGTCGGACTTCCCCCAATTCCAGCCGTTCAACGGGTTCGGGTGTTGGCGCAACAGATTTACGTCAGTCCCCCAATAAAGGCTCAACCCAACAACGCAAACCTAGTTTTGGCAGTGGTTCCCGCAGTCGTTCTTCCTCTGGGGCTAGAAGACGTCGTTAAAATCGTTGTGAGGCGTTCACGCCTCCTTCTTTTTTTCTCAAAGCAACCCTCATGATCAAAGCTTTTGTAACCGGTGGGACGGGATTTATTGGAGCGAATTTAGTTCGACTATTATTAAACAATAACTATGCGGTTCGAGCGTTAGTTCGTCCTAATAGTAATTTAGAAAACTTAAAGAATTTAGATGTTGAAATTGTTGAAGGAAATTTAACAAATTCTAATTTATCTCAATCTTTAAAAGGCTGTCAAGTTTTATTCCATTGTGCTGCCCATTATTCTTTATGGCAGAAGGATAAATCCTTATTAGAACGCTATAATATTTTCGGAACTCGTAATATTTTAGCCGCCGCCAGACAAGTGGGAATTGAACGCACGATTTATACCAGTTCCGTTGCTGCTATTGGGGTAAAACCCGGCGTTGTGGTGGATGAAACCTATCAAAGTCCCGTTGAGAATTTAGTCGGATATTATAAAAAATCTAAATATTGGGCAGAACAAGAAGCCCATCATGCGGTAAAATTAGGTCAAGATATTGTGATTGTTAATCCCAGTACCCCTATTGGGCCTTGGGATATTAAACCTACACCCACAGGGGAGTTAATATTACGCTTCCTGAACCGAAAAATGCCCGCCTATGTGAATACCGGATTAAATTTTATTGATGTCCGAGATGTCGCCCAAGGTCATTTTCTCGCTTTAGAAAAAGGAAAAACGGGAGAACGTTATATTTTAGGTCATCAAAATTTAACCTTAAAAGAATTTTTAGACTTATTATCAGAAATTACAGGTTTACCCGCCCCTCAAAAAACTATCCCGATTTGGCTTCCCTTAAGCGTTGCCTGGGTCGATGAAATGATTTTATCACGGCTAGGGAAAACCCCTTCTATCCCCTTAGATGGCGTGAGAATGTCCCGACAATCGATGTATTATAATGCCTCAAAAGCGGTTCAAGAATTGGGTTTACCTCAATCTTCGATTAAAACTGCCTTGAAAGATGCCGTTAATTGGTTTATGTTATCACAATAAGTTTCAGGTGAGAGGAGAAAAATGGCTATTCAAATTGAACAAGCGATCGCCGTTGGTAAATATTTATTCATGCAACGGTTAATGGGGCGGAAAAAATTTCCCCTGGTGTTAATGTTAGAACCGTTATTTCGGTGTAATTTAGCTTGTTCTGGGTGCGGAAAGATTCAACATCCGAAAGAAATTCTCAAGCAAAATTTAACGCCGGAAGATTGTTTTAAAGCCGTTGAAGAATGTGGTGCTCCTGTGGTCTCTATCCCTGGGGGTGAACCTTTATTACATCCGCAAATTGATGAAATTGTAGCTGGGTTAGTCGCCCGCAAAAAATTTATTTATTTGTGTACCAATGGAATTTTATTGGAAAAAAGTTTAGATAAATTTAAACCCTCTCCCTATTTAACCTTTAGTGTGCATTTAGATGGATTAAAAGAACATCATGATCAATGTGTAGACCGAGAAGGCGTGTTTGATATTGCAGTTCAAGCGATTAAAACCGCAAAATCAAAAGGATTTAGAGTCACAACCAATACAACGGTATTTGAAGGAACTAACCCCCAGGAAATGCAGAAATTCTTTGATTTTCTGGAAACTTTGGGTGTGGATGGAATGATGATTTCTCCCGGTTATAGTTATGAATGGGCACCGGATCAAGACCATTTCCTCAAACGAGAACAAACCAAAGCCTTATTTCGTGAAATTTTATCTCCCTATAAATTAGGGAAAAAGAAATGGAATTTTAATCATAATCCCTTATTCCTCGATTTTCTGATCGGAGAAGAAGATTATGATTGTACCCCTTGGGGAAGCCCAAGTTACAGTGTTTTAGGATGGCAAAAACCCTGTTATTTATTAAATGAAGGGTATTATTCCAGTTATCAAGAATTATTGGAAAAAACCGACTGGACAAAATACGGAAAATCGAGTGGAAATCCCAAATGTGCAGATTGTATGGTTCACTGTGGTTATGAACCAACCGCAGCAATAGAAGCGATGAAACTGGAAAATATGGGGCGTTCTATTGGGGCTTTATTTTAATAAATTTAGCCACAATTTTATCAGTAGCCTGTTTTTTTAGGCAATTGATAATGGTAAAAGGGGGGATTGAAACGCAAACAGTTGGATTGCCAGGGGGGGTTTGATGCTTTCAGTATGGACTTTTAAGCCCAAATCTCCCTCTAAAGACGAATTTGTATTAAAATTGTTTGAGACGGTAATATTAGCTTCTGTAAGTTCCGATAGTATCGTAATCAAAACATTAGAAGACTTGGCAATATTAGATCCATACAATAAAATCTCAGACCGGGGAGTTAGACCTTGTTTCCATTCTCGAATAATTGAGGCATCATTATAGATGTTATCTTGGGTGAGGGTTGTTTTCCCTAATCCCATTTCTCCCGCTTTACCGTGAGAAAAAATATGGACTGCGCGATATTGCTTTGTTTTCAGGATATCAGCGATTTGTTGCAATTCTGTGCCATTTGCCTCAAGAATAATCGCTTCAACCCCCGGCATTAAACCATTGAGGAGGATAGGTAAATTGGGAACATCGGCAGCAAAAAAAGCAATCTCTGAGGATGTTGTTTCAGCAGATCCGACCGGGAAAAAGGCTAAACGGGAGTTAAGGTTAGAGTCTGGTAATCTGAACATAGCAGCAACATTAGGGTGTCAATTAATGCAAATCCTTAGTGTTTAGATTATTTCATCTAATTGCCTGATGCAAGCACTTTTACCTAATCTTTACACAAGGCTAATCTGGCTTCATATAACACCCTCTTTTTTGAAAAATCCTGCTTTTCAGGTATCTGTAGACCCCCTTGGATTCAGGACTGATTATGGTAAATTAGTGATTAAAAGAGGAGATAAAAAATAGAAAATTAGAAATAGAAAATAAAAAACACCCTAAAAAATTATAGAATAAAACGATTGAATTCTGATCAAGAACAAAAAATGATAACAGAATTAATTAAATTATTTCAATTTGAATTTATGCGAAATGCCTTAATAGCCGGACTCTTAGTGAGTATCGCTTGTGGCATGATGGGAACATTTATTGTTGTCAATCGAATTGTATTTATCAGTGGCGGAATTGCTCACGCAGCATACGGGGGTATTGGCATGGGTTATTTTTTTCAATTTAATCCTGTTTTTGGAGCGATCGCATTTTCTGTTTTTTCTGCATTAGGAATGGGGTTAGTCTATCGAAAAACTCAACAAAGAGCCGATACCATTATTGGGGTGATGTGGGCGATTGGAATGGCAATTGGCATTATTTTAATTGATTTAACGCCCGGTTATAAAGTTGATTTGATGAGTTATTTATTTGGCAGTATTCTTACTGTTCCTCAATCCGATTTAATTCTAATGCTGGGATTAGATATTCTAATTGGAGTTATGGTCATCCTCTTTTATAAAGAGTTAGTTGCCATTTCCTTTGACCCTGTTTTTGCCGAAACTCGAAATGTACCCGTTGATCAACTGTATTTAATGTTAATTGTTGCCATTGCCTTAACCGTTGTCATGGTGATGAAAGTGGTCGGTTTAATTTTGGTGATTGCCCTGTTAACTATTCCGGCTGCGATTTCAGGACAATTTGTGAAGGATTTAAAACAAATGATGGTATTATCCAGTAGTTTAGGAATGATTTTCACCACCCTCGGTTTAGGAATTTCTTACTTTTTTAACTTAACATCGGGTGCAACCATTATTTTAGTCGCAGGTTTCGCTTATTTACTGACTTTAAGCTTCAAAACTTTCATTAAACAAGTTGTTGAGGTTTGACACTTTGCCAAAAAAAATTTTGGGGTTTGTTCAGTTTTCCTGATTTATGCTACAGTTCTTTGTTGAAGCTTTAACAGCTTTCTCAATTAACGTGTCAATTCTCCATGAAAACCCAGATTGCACTCAGTCTAACCTCCCTAATATTAGGTTTTTCCTACCCGGTTACAGCCCAAACTCTAAACTCCTGTCCAACAAACTCCCCAACTTCTATTGTTCAATGTCGAAATTCCAACCCCACAGAAACCGTTGCTATTTTAGAAGATGGTCGGTCATATCAATATGAAGCCGGACAAGGGATTTATCGAGTTCGCTACAATTATACGGGGGAAAATTGGACTCATGCCGATGTTGCTCCGATTCGGATTAATACCAATAAACCCATTGCTATTTTACCGATGCAATATACCCGGAATGGACTACAATCTGGGGCAAGTGTGAATGGTGTTTCTGTCGGTCGAGTGTGGAATTCTATCACCGTTGAAGAAATGAAACGACGCTTAGAAGCGTTAGAGTTTTATGTATTAACTCCGACCATTTCTATGTATGGAGAAACGATTGATGGATTTCAAGCTTTAGAACATTTTATTGCGGGAGTTCATAAGGGAAATTCTTCTGTACAAACGGTGGTTTTAAGTGCCGATGCTAATATTCCTAATGCAGCTAACCCTCATCCAGGAGCGCAAATGTTAGTAACGGGACTTCATCCCCGTGATTTGTGGTGGGAATATCGCATTCAAAACCGTTTAGCACCCTTTTATCAACAACAACGTTTAGTCAATATTGGGCCAAGAGTGCGGGGAGGTCAAAATAACCGTGAGGGTCATTCCTTAGCATGGCATCCCATGATTGAACGAGCCGCCGAATATAATCCTAAAATTGCCATTATTGAAGTCGCTCAAGCCGCAGAAATTATTCAACGAGCCGGGTCTATTGAAGCGGGACGACAATGGGCCGCACCTGTATTTGATGCCGTCGCCCTGGGAATGGCAGAACAAGTCTGCGCCACTGGGGGACAAGGGATAGTGGGGTGTGGGGAGTAGGGGACAGGGGGACAGGGGGATGGGNCATCCCCTCATCCCCTCATCCCCTCATCCCCTCATCCCCTCATCCCCTCATCCCCTCATCCCCTTGTCCCCTTGTCCCCCTATTCCCTGTTCCCTCTTATTCTAAGTTTAAAAGCGATCGCAAAGCTTCTTTCATTTCCTCAATAGTTGTTGTTGCCGTACCAAATTGACGCACGACTAAACTAGCGGCTAAATTTCCTAAAACCGAAGCTTCCCACAAGGACGAACCTGTACATAAACCTAACGTTAATGCAGCAACAACCGTATCCCCTGCACCCGTCACATCAAAAACATCGGTGCGATTAAAGGCTGGAATCTGCAAAAGTTGCCCTTTTTCAAATAAACTCATGCCTTCTTCCCCCCGCGTAATTAACATCGCCTGGGCTTGAGTTAACGTTAATAAATCTTGTCCTGCTTGTTGTAACGTTTGTGAATTTATAATAGAATATCCGACGGCTTTTTCCGCTTCAGGAAGATTAGGAGTAAATAACGTTGCCCCGGCAAACCGATGTAAATCTTTTTGAGTATCTACAATAGTGAGAGGAGCTTTTAATGCCGCTTCAATGATCGTTTGGGTTAAAACTCCATCCCCATAATCTGAACAAACCACCGCATCAACGGTATCAATATTTTCCCGAATATATTCTGCTAATTTTAACTGTAATTCTAAATCGGGTAACTCATCAGATTTACGATCTACCCTAACAATTTGTTGCGTAACGGATTGACGGGCATGACCGGAAATGCGAGTTTTTGTTACCGTTGGACGGTCAGGATCAATTAAAATTCCCCTAATATCAATTCCTGCCTGCTCAAAAATTCGACACAAAGCGATGCCTTGATCATCTTTTCCCACAAACCCGGCAACTTTTACCGATGCTCCTAATTTTGCCAAATTGTAAACAGCATTTGCCCCTCCCCCAGGAATTTGGCGAGTATTTTCATGACGCAAAATTAACACCGGAGCTTCCCGCGATAACCGTTCTACCTGACCTGTGAGAAATTCATCTAACGTTAAATCCCCCACCACCAGAACCTTCACCTGAGAAAATCGATCCATTCGTTCACATAACGAATCCATCGAGGCATTTAACTCTGCTAAAAATGAAGCATCCAATATCATGTTCGTTATCCGTTATCTGTTATCCGTTGTCCGTTGTCCGTTGTCTATTGTCTATTAACAAGCCAACAGTCAACAGTCAACAGTCAACAGCCTATTTCAGTTTCTTCTGAATAAAGGTTTTGATTTGTAACACTTGTTTTTTCAGAGCCTCTATTTCTGCCTTCATCTTCGCCATTTCCGCCTTCATCGCTGCCATGTCTGCTGCGTCTCCACTTGCAGCAGAAGCAGGTGTAGGAACAGAGTCAGGAACGGGAGAAGTCTCAGGCCCAGACTTAGGTAACGGTTGACGGGGTAAATTCGCTTTCTGAAACGCGGATTTAATGGCATCAAGCAGTTGTTTCTTTTCAAACGGCTTTTCAATAAACTCAAAATATTGAAACGGTTCTGAAATTTTTTCAGTTACTTCTTCCTTCCGCCCTGACATCAGCACAAGCGGAATTCGCCGTAAGGTTTCATCGGCTTGAATCTGCCTAAAAACATCCCAGCCACTTAACTTAGGCAGGAGGAAATCCAACATAATCAAATTAGGATGTTCTCTCTGAACAAATTCGAGACCTTCTTTGCCATCTTTGGCTTCTAATACCTCAAAGTTACCAGGGGGTAACATTTCTCGAACTCGCACCCGAATGACTTTGCTATCGTCAATTACCAGTATTTTCCGGCCTGCCACGACTGACTCCCATAATGATGCTTAAGGTTTTCTCCGCACTTCAAGACGGAGATTCTAAAATATTGCTGTTCAGGGTTTCTCTTTCCCAGACAAACCTTACAATCAACTAGGCTCTCACGAGCACTACTTAAACCGTTTCATTGTTCTACAGAACATCAGAACAAGCCTAACTTAGTTGATATTCCCAAGGCTATATCTCCAGAGACTTACTCGAATATTGAACCAGGGCGTTATCTTACACCCAAGTTACGTTTTGAGTTGCCTTAATTGGAAAAGCTTTAACTTTTCAGGTTTAGCTACTTCTTTAGTTTTTTGGCTTTTGTCCCTTGGGAATCGCTGCCCATTTTTTTCAACCCACCCTCAGCGTCTTTAATGTACGCTTCTTTTTTATACTGTTAGCATAGAGTCTAACTCCAAAAATGTTAGGTAGGGTGCTGTTGTTGAGACTTTTCAATTTTATCATAAATCCTCAAAAAGCCGTCCTAGAAGCACCGGGCTTTCAAGCCCATTTCTGGGTAAAATAACCTGGCTTTGGTCTGGTTTGACCCCAGTAGTCTGAAGAGATTCGGCCTAAAGCCTGACTCTTGCCGGGAAACTTTTGAGTTAAATGTTTTATCCTCATCTGTAAAAGTATGTCCCCATCTCCCCATTCCTCTGCTGAACAATCTTATCGTAATCGGTCTCAAAATTTTGTTGAACCGCTCCCTTATTGGTTACGCCGTCCCCTGGGTAAAGCGAGTGAACTCTCTGCGGTACAACGAATTATCAAACAGCGTCAAATTCACACCATTTGTGAAGAAGGTCGTTGTCCAAATCGAGGGGAATGTTATGCTCAGAAAACCGCAACATTTTTGTTAATGGGGCCAACTTGTACCCGTTCCTGCGCTTTTTGTCAGGTGGATAAGGGTCATGCACCCATGTCCCTTGATCCAGAAGAACCCCAAAAGGTAGCGGAAGCGGTACAAATTTTAGGGTTACGGTATGTGGTTTTAACCTCTGTGGCGCGAGATGATTTAGCCGATGCGGGGTCAGGCTGGTTTGTCGCGACCATGGATGCCATCCGACATCTCACCCCAGAGACTCAGATTGAAGTTCTAACGGCTGACTTTTGGGGCGGGCAAGGTGGGGGGAATCCCCAAGCCCTTCAATATCAACGCATTGCCACTGTAGTTAAAGCTCAACCTGCCTGTTATAACCATAATGTCGAAACTGTCCAACGGTTACAAGCGCCTGTCAGACGGGGCGCAAAATATGAGCGATCGCTCGATGTATTAAGAATTGTGAAACAGCTTGATCCTCGAATTCCTACAAAATCCGGTTTAATGTTAGGGCACGGGGAAACGGAAGCAGAAATTATTGAAACTTTAACAGATTTACGCGGGGCGGGATGCGATCGCATTACCCTCGGTCAANATGGGGGGAAAGGGAGATGGGGGGATGATTAATGGTTCACCTCTGTCTCCAGACTCCTGTTATAACTTTTAATAGAAGCGGGGATCATGTAAAACGAAATAAGTTAGTGAATAGATCACAATCGGGACTGAGGTTTGAGTATTAATTCCTGCTTTTCGACGCCCGATCTTTGATTCGTTGAAACCGTCTGCTTCTGTGATTTAATAAAATCAACGTATTTTAGGAACCAAACCTATGACTAGCAAAACTCAAAAATCCGGTGGCCCTTATACCTTTCGTGTGTTTTGGGCACTGCTTCTGTTAGGGATTAACTTTTTAGTTGCCGCTTACTATTTCGGCATCATTGTATAGTTTTAACATCATCCACTTTTAAAGATTGTGCTGCTCTTGATCAATCTTCTAAGATGAGGAGAATAAATTTTAACTTCTCAGATCATCGAGCAGCACTATGATTTCAGGATATTTGACATTCCGCTACAGTCACATCTCCTCGACCCGTTTAACCGTTAATTATTGGGTGTCTATTCGCGCTTTTAAATCCGCGATTTGTTTTTGAAGTTGTTGCACATCTTGTTTTGTTTCTATGACTAAGGTGGCTAACCGATCAAACATCGGATCACCCGAAAGGAAACGATTTTCCGGTTGAGGCGGAGGACTGGTTGCATCTGGTTCAACCTGAATTACTGTTGTTCCTGAGCTTTGATATCGCAAACTATTAATCTGTCCTGCCAGTTGAGACACTTGTGCTTCTAATCGACTCATGCGATATTCAAGCTGAGTGGCTGAACCTTGTGCTAAGGTCAAACTATTCCAACCCAGCGTAACCCCTAAAATGATTGTAATAGCCAGAATAAGATTCTGAAACCCAAAACGCTTTTTTACCATATTTTAACCCCTTATCCTTTTTGTTTAGGATTACTGAACTAATGACTCAAAAAAATATTGCTATTTTAATGTTTAATGACGTTGAAATTCTGGATTTTGCTGGCCCCTATGAGGTATTTTCTATTGCCTCAGAAATTAACGAAGATAAACCCTTTAATGTTTATCTAGTGGCAGAAACCTTAAATTCTCTTCAATCCCATAATGGCTTAAGTATTAATCCTGATTTCACCTTATTAGATAGTCCCGTCCCTGATGTAATTTTTATACCGGGTGGAATTGGCACAAAGGCTGCGATGAATCAACTTCAAATTTTAGCTTGGATTCAATCTAAAGGACATTATGCTGATTTAATTGTATCGGTCTGTACGGGGGCTTTACTGTTAGCTAAAGTTGGTTTATTAGATGGGTTAGTTGCGACTACTCATCATCTAGCCTTAGAGCAATTAAGAGCGCTTGCTCCCCAGACTACTATTGTAGACAATCAACGATATGTTGATAATGGCAAAATTATCACAGCGGCCGGAATTTCGGCGGGAATTGATGTGTCTCTTTATGTTATTGCTAAACTTTTAGGGGATGACAAAGCTTTAAAAACGGCTCAATACATGGAATATGATTGGAAACCCAAAGCTAAAATCACCCCAACGCCTAAAATATCAAATTCTTTGGGGCTCTAATTCTGTTTGAGCTTGCATAAGTTGAATCACTTCAGAGATAGGTAAACTTGAGGGGTGAGATCACCTTGCCCCTCTGTCCTAAATCACTCGTTGGAGTTGTTGGTGGCTTGGGATTTATAAGCCGAATTCAACAAGACACCGACTTCCTCTGTTCCTAATCCATGAGTAAAGCATCAAAGTATTGGACACTGGTTAAACTCGAAAGTTCTGGCCGACAAAAACGGTCGGAAATAGCAGCAGCCAAAGCCTTTTTTGAGAGGGCTTTTCCAGAATTCCTCGCAGAGGCGGATGTTCCCGATGTACCCATTCAGAAGCAATTAGTACAATGGCTTCGTGATGGCAATTCTCAAGGGAATAATATCAATAGCCAAAATGCAGAATGTTGTCTTTTATGCTTTATTTCTTGGGAAATTGAACAGGTTTGTCTTCAGTTAGCTCAACAATTTGGAACCTATCATGGTTTTAGAAGCCAAGACTTATTCCCCTTTGTTTTGGATGAAGAAGGAATTAATCGTCAGCGCCATTTAGGACAAACAAAAACTTCTTATCAATCCTTTGCACGGGAAATTTTACAAACCTTTGATCCCCAGCAAAGTAGTTTAGCAACTTGGACAAACCGACGAGTTAAATTTAATAGTGAAATCAATAAGTTTTTACTAGAGCATGGGGTGTATCTCGTGAGTGATTGGGCAATTTTAAATGATACCCATCCTCAACAACTGGAAAAAATTTTAACCCAGTTTTATCAATTAACGTCCCTGGAAGTTGAACAACGATTACAGCTTTTAGCTTGCTACCATAGCGTTTACCGTAGCCAACGTTTACAACAACGTCAAGCCGGAGCTAGAAAACGCTGTCAACCGCCAACGGCTCAACAATATCAACAAATTGCTCAACGGTTAGAAACCTTAATTCAACAGAGGATTTCTCCTAAAGCCGTCGCCCTGAAATTACAAAATCTAGCGACTCTATTACGCCAATATCGCACCTATATTCGAGGAGGAAAGTTACCCAACCAATCCTTAATTTTTGTTGATGATTCTGATTCCATCATTGAACAAATTCCTAGCCCTGAACCCCTAGAAAACGATGAGGAACAAATCAAAAAACAGGAGTTTTTAAACTGGTATGAAAAACAGTTTTTGATGTGTTTACATAGCAGTATTGCTCAAGTTTTAGAAACCTGGTTAACAACTTGCCAAAAGCGAGACGGAGAAAAAGCGGAACAATTTTTAACCGCCCTTTATCTGTTTCATTGTCAGGGTCAATCTATGAGCGAAATTGCAGCTACATTAGGATTAAAAGCTCAGTATCAAGTAACTCGTTTATTAAAGCTTAAAGCCTTTCGCGCTGATGTCAGACATCACTTATTATTTCAGTTACGCGATCGCATTTTAGAGTATGCCAAACCTGAGCATCTTTCCCAAGAGTTAGAACAGTGGGAAAAACAAATTGAATTAGCCTTAGATGGAGAATTGGAAACCTTGTTTAAACAAGCTGAATCTGATTCCTATATTGCTCAAAATCGTCCCCTAAATAGTCCCTTTTTTAAAGGCGTTTGCTACTATTTAGATTTAAGAGAAAAAAGTCCAGAATTGATTCATTCCATGATTTCTTTATTATCTAAAAATTCCCGACGGAGCTATTAATAATGTTTACTTCTTTCCTAGATGAATCAGAGGTTTTGTTTGAGTTTGAACCGCTTAACCCTGAAGCCTTACCCTTATCTTCTGAACAAATTAATCAATCCTTAGATTATTGTCGTTCTATTCTCGATGATCGAAAACAATGGCAAACCTATCTCAATTCTCTAGCCTTCTTTGGGTTTCAAAATTGGTTAGAACAGCGTTCATCAGAACTTGTCTTCAATTTAGATCATCCTTCTTTAGAAAAACCTGAATTAGCTTATTTTATTGAAGCCGTTTGTAACTTAGCCGTCAATCAATTTAAAATCTGCTTAGTCGCCTTGGGAAATTCTAGGACGGATACTATTATTTTACCTAGGGCTATATTTGAATTACCGGAATATAGGGCTCATTATTATATTTTAATTGAGGTTCAAGAAGAATTAGAAACAACTTCAATTTATGGGTTTATTTCCTATTCAGATTTTCAAGCCCATAAAACACAGATTGATTTAGAACCCAAAGCAGATTGGACATATTCTGTCCCCTTATCTTGGTTTAACACAGAACCCGATCAATTTTTATTATTTGTACGCTGTTTAGAAGTTTCTGCAATTCCTTTACCGGAAATTCAGAATCCTGCAATACTATTATCTCAAATTCGAGAAGAATTAATTAGCAAACTTTCTCAACTGCAATCCTCAGAACCTGGTAGTTTTCATGAATTGTGGCAAATTTTAACTTGGGAACAGGGAAAGATTATTTTCAGTTATCCTGAATTACTGCGATGGATTTATGAAGTACAAAACCAAGCCATTTTATCGGCACAACCGATTTCTCAATTCCATAAAAATCCTATTGCTTATTTAACAGATTTATTCAATTTATTAACACAACCGACGCTAAATTTAGCGGGATGGTTTAACCAGGAATTAGACATAATATCAACAGCTTTATCCTGGGTTTTTATTCCAGATTTTTCTCCAGAAACCGCCTTGCGTGACGGAACTGAAATTTCCAGTTTAGTCAAACAACTCCAAGAAAATGGGGTCGAAATTTCTCCCCAAGCCAAAGGTGCTTATCGAGATTTAGGTTTAGGAGGACGTTCTCTGCGGTTATATGCTTTAACTTGGCCGTTAGAATGGGAAATTGAACCCGAATGGACGCTATTATTAATATTAGGTTTAACTACAGGAACGGATTTACCAGTGGGTGTGAAATTACGAGTCAGTGACGCCACCGGAATTTTAGTTGAACAAGATTCAAATCGCGAAGATCAGTGTTCTTATTTATTTACTCGTGTGGTCGGAACCTGTCAAGAAAAATTTGTGGTGACGGTGAGTTTAAGGGAAGATATAACAGAAACATTACCGCCTTTTGAATTTAGTTTCAATTAAGATTCAAAACCTAAATATGAATGCCATTGTTTCCCCTTTTTATCTCAAAGTTCAACGAGTTGAGCAGGTTTGCTTATTTCAATTATCTTGGGGGGAAGGGCAAAATTTGGGAGTCACGCTTCCCTATCCTGAACGATTAACTCAACTGTATCAAGAGTGGCAATATATTTATTTGAGTTTTTATCAGAAAGCACTGCGAGGTCGAGTGGAAGCGACCGGAAAACTTACCCAAAGCCAAACAGATTGGCACGCTAAATTAGTTCAAGCAGAAGCAAAATTATTATATGAATTTCATCGCTGGTTAAGACATGAAGAATTATATGAAATTCGAGCAACTCTGGCTAAAGCGACATCAAAGCAGAATTTAGAAACTTTACCGCGTGGCGTTGGATTAGATATTGATGTGTTTCTCACCACTGACCCGATAGATGTGGCTCGACTTCCTTGGGAAGCGTGGGAAATTGGTACAGAATTTGCGGCGACTGGAAAAATTAGAATTGTTCGTCAACCAATTAATATTCGTCAGGTTACAACGACTCCCGAACATCGACCAACCCGCAATAAAGTTAGGGTATTAGTGATTTTAGGAGATGAAACGGGGTTAAATTTTCAAGCTGATAAAGAAGCGGTGCGAGCGCTCGCTCCAATTGCAGAAATTCAGTTTGTCGGTTGGCAACCTCAACAAACTGTAATGGAGGTTAAACTTGCAGTCGTTAAAGCTATTCAAGATCAAAAAGGTTGGGATATTTTACTATTTGCTGGTCATAGTAATGAAACGGAATTAACCGGAGGAGAATTAGGGATTGCGCCCTCAGTTTCGTTGTCCTTATCCGAACTGATTCAACCCTTAACTGTTGCAAAACAACGAGGCTTACAATTTGCCTTATTTAATTCTTGTAATGGTTTAAGTTTAGCGAATACCTTGATTGATTTAGGATTAAATCAAGTGGCGATTATGCGAGAACCTATCCATAATCAAGTGGCTCAAGAATTTTTATTACGGTTTATTCGGAGCTTAACGGAATATTATGATGTCCATGATGCCTTATTATCCGCTTGTCAATTCCTCAAATTAGAAAAACATTTAACTTATCCCAGTGCCTATTTAATTCCTTCCTTATTCCGCCATCCCAAAGCTCCTCCGTTTAAATTACAAGCCTTCAGTTGGAAACAACGATTAAAACGATGGTTCCCCACAAAAAAAGAACTCCTTGCCCTAACAACCTTATGCGTTATCGCTTGGCAAACGCCTATTCAAAATTTTTTATTAGAACGACGAATTTTGATTCAAGCAATTTATCGAAATTTAACTCATCAAATTCCAACTCAATCCTCTCCCCCAATTCTACTAATTTTAATTGATGAAAAATCTATTCTAAAAGCTAAAATTTCTAATCCAAGACCGATGGATCGAAGTTATTTAGCTGAGATTATTAATCATTTAATTAAACTCAATATGCAAGTAATTGGCATTGATTATTTATTAGATCGTCATCAACCTCAAAACGATCCCATCTTATCCCAATCTTTACAAAATGCAGTTCAAAATCATCAAACTTGGTTAATATTTGGAACGAGTAAAAATCCCACCGGAGGATGGTTTGAAACCTTACCCGAATTAGCGAGTCCTAATTGGAGCTTACAAGGCGATTTAAGAATATTAGGTTATCCTCCCCTCTATACCACCTTACTGCCTCTTCCTGACTCTCGACAACAACCTTTACCCTTCGCTTATTTATTGGCTTTAGCGTATCAATTAAACTTTCAAGAACGAGAATCTACCCCTGCCCCTCAACTGGACTCATCCGTTGATTGGCTATCCCATTTAAAAGCCTATTTAATTGATAATACCGGAACAGATTATCAAAGGTTATTTTCATCAAAAGCACGTTTACAACCGATCACAAATTGGGCATATTTATTAAAGCAATGGTGGTTTCATCCCCTGATTGATTTTTCAATTCCCCCAAAACAAGTTTATCAAAGTCTTCCCGCTTGGCAATTATTTGAGTCTCCAGAGTCTACCTTGAAACTTTCTACTCCCTTTGTCGTTCTAATTGCACCAGGGGGATATGGTGAAGCCGGAATTGCAACAGAAGGTCAAGATAATTTTCCTTTACCTATGGCATTAAATTATTGGTATTCTCAGGAAACACCACGCAATTATCGCCAAGTCTTACCGGGAGGTGAAGTTCATGCTTACATGACTCATCACTTTATTCAGCAACGATTTGTGATTCCCATTCCTGACCTTTTGCTGATTTTAATTGCCGCTTTATTCGGAAAAGGAGCGACCTTATCCTTAGCAACAGTTCGTCCTCAAAAAATAAAGTATATCCTGGTGTTTGTGGGATTAACAGGAATATATGGATTAGTGAGTGTACAGGTTTATATTACAGGCGAACTTTTGCTTCCTTGGGTGTTACCAGCCTTGATGTTTTGGATGTATATTTTTCTGACATTTGTGGAAAGGAAATTTTATGGCTAAGTTCAACTTTGTGCGTTCTCTTTGGAGATGCACAACCTTGGTAAGCATAATGGGATTTTCGGTTATCTCTCCCGCCTTGAGTGAACCCACGTTTCATCCTTCAGAATTTAAAAAGATTTCCCCTGCTTGGGAAGAATTGTATCAGCTTGCTAATCAGGATTCTTCAACGACTAATCATGAACCGCCTGTCTATTCTCCTGGGGGTTCACGGGGAAATGAAATTTGTACAATTGTTCCTCTAACCCAACCTAATAATAATCAGGTTGATAGTGAAATTTGGAGTGACAAACCTACCTTTATTTGGCGAGGGGATATTAAATATGTAGAACTGCATTCTGATGACAATGAGACTTTAATTTGGAGTCAAAATATTTCGGATTCTAAGCAAAGTATTTCCTATACGGGAGAACCACTTCAACCCGGAGAAACCTATCAATTATCACTTTATGATATCTCTAATCCTGATATCAGTGATTTTCCCCGTGACTCTTTAACTTTTAAAGTCATAGAAACCCATCAACACCAGAAAATTCAGCAGGATTTAGAACAATTAGAAACGCAACTGCATCAACAAAAAGCAACCGCAGAAGCAATTACTTTAGCTCGGATTCAATATTTTGTGGAACATCAGTTATGGTCAGATGCTCTGATGGAATCTTCCTCACTTCAGATTCAAGACCCCAGTTTAGATGAGTTATTAAAAACTAAAGTGTCCCGTTCTTGTGGGTAACTCAAAATTGGAATTTTAGATGGGTTTGATCTCTGCTTCAACCCCCGACTCATAGGAAGAAGGGGGTGAGATTCCATCCTTCAATGTTGACTACAAATACTTGCTAGGGTGGCTAATCACTTTTTCCTATCCCCTCTGTTCCCTTTTCCCTATTGATAATAAAGTGCTGAATTAATTTAAGATAGGAAGAAGACCTCAATTCCAATTTAGATTAAAATGACAACAGAGACAGCAGCAACCTCAGTCTTGCCAACAGGTACATTATGGCAACGGATTATTACTCAAACTGAATATGCTCTCAACTGTGGTGCTCTTCAATCAATTGCAACAGATTATGATTTTATTGAAGAGGGGGATATTCGCTTTTTAGTCAGAATTTTAGCTAACTTAGCGCGTAAGGAACAAGCGAAGAAACAGCAAAAAAAAATAGAGAAATCCGGGAAAGAGTTTAACCCTTTTCTTCCTTATGAAAAAGATTTATTTGTTGCTGATTTATCGAAAACTCATTTATGTTTACTGAATAAATTTAATGTAGTTGAGCATCATTTATTAATTGTAACCCGCGAATTTGAAGAACAAGAAACCTGGCTGACTCAAGCCGATTTTGCAGCTATGTGGATGGGTTTAGCAGAAATTGATGGATTAATGTTTTATAATGGGGGTAAATTAGCGGGAGCAAGTCAACGGCATAAACATTTACAATTAGTTCCTTTCCCCTTAGTTCCCGATGGCTTAAATCTTCCCATTGAACCCGCGATCACTTCTGTACAATTTAAAAATTCTATTGGCATCATTCTCGAATTTCCATTTGTTCATGCGATCGCCTCTTTTAATCCCAATTGGATTCATACCCCATCAGAAGCCTCAATTTTTACCCTAGAATTGTATTTTGCATTATTATCAGCCGTGGGTTTATCCGTTGACGATCATCCCTTTCAATCAGGAGCTTATAATTTATTAGCCACCCGAAATTGGATGATGATTGTTCCTCGATCTCAAGAAGAGTTTGAGGGTATTTCAATTAATTCTTTAGGGTTTGCGGGAGGATTATTAGTCAGAAATTCCCAACAACTACAATGGCTGAAATCCTATCACCCCCTAACAGTTTTAAAACAAGTCGGAATTTCCCGTTAATCCAAATTTTTATTCCCTATTCCCTATTCCCAGTTAAGCTGTTCCTTTAAACTAAATCAGGAAAAACTTCCCGAACAGCCGGATGGACTAAATGGTGATTTTCCACATTTAAACCTTTGGCTAAAACCGGGTTCAATTCTAATGCTTTGAGTCCCCGATCCGCTAACTGAAGAACATAAGGTAAGGTACTATTATTCAAGGCTTGGGTCGCTGTCCAAGGCACAGCACCGGGCATATTAGGAACGCCATAATGTACCACCTTTTCTTCAATATAAGTCGGATGGCTATGGGACGTAGGCCGTAAGGTTTCAATACACCCTCCTTGATCTACTGCCACATCCACAATGACAGAACCGGGGCGCATTTGAGCAACTAACTCACGAGAAACTAATTTAGGGGCGCGTTTTCCTAAGATTAAAACCGCACCAATTAATAAATCTGCTTGGGGAACACTTTCTTCAATTTGGGATAAATGACTGTAGAGTAATTCCACACTCGATCCAAACACCGTTTCTAAATAAGCTAATCGCTCCACATTCACATCTAAAATTTGCACTTTAGCCCCCATCCCTAGGGCAATTCTAGCCGCTTCTGTGCCAACCACACCTCCCCCTAAAATCACAACAGTGGCAGCTTTTACCCCAGGAATTCCCCCTAATAAAACCCCCCGTCCTCCCTGTTGTCGTTCTAAAAAACGAGCCCCAAACTGAATCGATAACCGTCCCGCGATAATACTCATTGGAGTTAGTAAAGGCAAGCGACCATCAGGAAGTTCTACGGTTTCATAGGCGATGGCATGGACACCCTTATGAATTAACTGTTCGGTTAGTTCCCGATCTGCGGCTAAATGTAAATAAGTAAATAAGAGTTGTTCTTTCTGGATTAACTCATATTCCGGGGGTAAGGGTTCTTTGACTTTCACCACCAGTTCCCGACACCAAGCATCAGCCGGAGATTCAACAATTATGGCTCCGGCTCGTGTATAATCCTCATCGGTAAACCCAGCGCCATTCCCTGCACCCATTTCCACAAAAACTTGATGACCTCGTTCACAGCACACTCGCACACTACCGGGACTCAATCCCACCCGAAATTCCTGATCTTTAATTTCTTTCGGAATCCCAATTTGCATAATCAATTATTTCTCCTTCGTCTGACGTGCGCTATCTTTCAACCGTTGTATTCTAATTTAGAGGATCATAAAGTGAATGTTTCCCACCCTACATTAGAAATTGCTTTTGATCTGTTATGCTCATGAACTCCGCTCTGGGGATCAAGGGTTTTGTAATATAACCGCTTGGCTATCGTTGAGGAACTGATCAATCAGTTGATACAGAAAATTTTGCTGGGAGTTTCTAATCTGAGTATAAAATTCAGGGGGGGACTTACAACCCAATCTTTAAATATCCTTGATGATTTCTAAGTTGGGTATTCCAAGATTAATATTCCGATAAAACCCCTCCCTCAGAGTGATTCCGGGTCATAGATTACCAATTAATGACTGTTTACCCCTAGACATCTGGAATCTTTTCGGTAGAATCAGAACAAAAAATTAACGAATGTTAACGTACAACCCATTTTTGGAGGATAAGCCCATTACACTCGCTATACGCTCATCAAATCTCGCTACTGCGTCCAATCCTAACCAGTCCATTCTAAAAATTTGGGGGAATCAACCCCTACAAGGTCATGTTTCGATTAGCGGGGCTAAAAATTCCGCTTTAGTTTTAATGGCCGGTGCATTGCTGTGTTCTGAAGATTGTCGGCTTCGTAACGTTCCCTCCTTGGTTGATGTCAACCGCATGAGTGAAATTCTCACGGCGCTGGGGGTTAAAATCGACCGTCAGGGTGATGTTCTCGATATTAAAGCGGGTCAATTATCAGAGTCACAAGCTCCCTATGAACTCGTCAGCCAACTCCGGGCTAGTTTCTTTGCCATTGGGCCAATACTCGCTCGTTTAGGGGTAGCCAGAGTTCCCTTACCAGGAGGTTGTGCCATTGGAGCTAGACCTGTAGATCTTCATGTTCGGGGACTGCAAGCTTTAGGGGCTGAAGTTCATATTGATCATGGCATTGTTCATGCTCATGTTAAGGGATATAACCCCCGACTCAAAGGTGCTCGTATTTATCTGGATTATCCCAGTGTGGGAGCAACGGAAACTTTGATGATGGCAGCAACCCTCGCCGAGGGAGAAACCATTCTCGAAAATGCCGCCCAAGAACCGGAAGTCATCGATTTAGCCAACTTCTGTTGTGCGATGGGAGCAAAAATTCAGGGGGCTGGAACTAAAACCATTGTGATTTCTGGGGTTCCTAGTCTGCATTCAGCCGATTATTCGATTATTCCTGATCGAATAGAAGCCGGAACTTTTTTAATAGCAGGAGCCATCACCCGCTCTGAAATTAGTTTATCTCCCATTATTCCAGAACATTTGACTCCGGTACTGGCTAAACTCAAAGCCATTGGGGTCAAAATCCAGATGGAAGGGTCAAACCATTTACGCATTCTCCCGGTGGAGAATTTAACGGCAACGGACATTGAAACCCTACCCTATCCGGGATTTCCTACGGATATGCAAGCCCCCTTTATGGCTCTGTTAACGCTGTGTGAAGGCAATAGCTTGATCAGCGAAACGGTGTTTGAAAATCGGTTTGGTCATGTTCCTGAACTGAGCCGCATGGGTGCAGATATTCGGGTTAAGGGAACGACTGCCTTAGTTCGAGGAGTTCCGTTTTTATCGGGCGCACCTGTAACAGCAACCGACTTACGCGCTTCTGCGGCTTTAGTCCTAGCGGCTTTAGCGGCGGAGGGAGAAACCACCATTCAGGAGTTAAAACATTTGGATCGGGGTTATGAACAATTGGAAGCTAAACTCCGACAATTAGGAGCCAAACTCCAGCGTATTGATCATGCGCTAATAGAAAAGGAATAAGCAACTGATCTGTTAGCAGACAGTCGCTTAACCTCAAAAATGGAGTGTTTGTTGTGAGTTGTTTAGGGTGCGTTTTAGGGTTAATTACAACTCACAACCCACCCAATTTTGATCAGGCAGACGTTAGATTTGTTATAGTTTGACTTTAATCTGTATGTAGCTATGACGTTTTCAACGACCCCTTTAATAGGACTCCGAGCCGATCATTTCCGTCATCCGTTGGATTTACAAGCGACCAATGCTTTGAAACAATTGCCCGGTTTAGATTTATTAGTCCGGCAAATTTTAGGCGGTGTCGGGGAACAGTTTTTTTATTTAGAAAATATTGCGTCTAGTATTTTAGTTAGTGATCAACAATTACCTGATCTTCATCAATTATTATTAGAGGCTTGCAAAACTTTAGATTTAGAACCGCCTCAACTTTATATTCGCCAACATCCGGTTCCCAATGCTTATACTTTTGCGATGCGGGGAAAACAACCGTTTATTGTCATTCATACGTCGTTAATTGAGTTATTAACCTCGGAAGAAATTCAAGCGGTAATTGCCCATGAGTTAGGACATTTAAAATGCGAACATGGGGTATATTTAACCTTAGCGAATTTAGTGGTCTTAGCGGCGAATCAATTGTCTCCTTGGGGAACAATTTTGGCTCAGGGGTTACAAGCGCAGTTAATGGAATGGTTGCGTTGTGCTGAGTTTACTTGCGATCGCGCAGCCCTATTAGCAACTCAAGATCCGAGAGTCGTAATGTCGGTGTTGATGAAACTGTCGGGGGGTTCTCCCAGTTTAGCTTCGCAACTGAATTTAGATGCCTTTGTTGCCCAAGCCCGGACGTATGATCAAATTAGTCGCACAGAATTGGGAGAACTCCTTCAGCAAGCTCAAACTGCCCAGTTAACCCATCCCCTTCCGGTCTTGCGAGCCAGAGAAATTGATCGTTGGTCGAGTAGTCCTAATTATCAGGACTTGCTAAAACGAAACTTTATGGTTTATAATAGTGAAGCTAACCCAAACAAGGGCGGGTGGCGGAATTGGTAGACGCACCGCACTCAAAATGCGGCGGCTTCGGTCGTGAGAGTTCGAGTCTCTCTCCGCCCATTAATCAGCTTTAAAAAGCTGGGCTGAAAATCCCAGGGCGCAAGCCCTTGATTTTTATTCATCGGGTTGTTCTGTTATCAAAATTTCTGGCTATATAGTGCTACGCATGGGAGTATTGAGTGAAACCTGAAACCCTTTCACTTCTTACTTTTCCCTCTTCAAGTAGCGCTATAACATTTACCAAGTAGGATCACTATAAATATTAATGGTGATTTCCGCTTTTCCAGAGGGAACGGAAGAAATGCAAGCACAGATAAAATTATCTTCGTCTAGTTCCACTTCACAAGCATGACAAGACCCCATTAAACATCCAGTGGGAATTACAACTCCGGCGCGTTCGGCGACGGCTAATAAAGGTTCTCCAGGTTGGGCTTCAACGGTAACTTTATCGGGTAAGAAATGGATTTTCATGTTGACTGTTGTTGAGGTTGACTTCTATAAAACCGATCTCAAATCTAAATAGGAATCTACTGTATCTGCTAATAAATCTAATAACAATTCTCGCTGTTCTCGATAATTAGCAATTCCAGTGGGTAAAGCATTTAACCCTCTGGGTTTTCGTAGATGATTTAACCAGGTTCGTCGCCAAGGGCCATTATCAAAAACCCCATGTAAATAATGACCCCAAATCGATTTTTGCTGATTAACAAATCCTAAATTCGGGTCATTAAATAAAGGAGAAATATCGTTAGAATCTAACAATTGAGTTCGTCCTTGATGAATTTCATATCCTTCAACAGGTAAACCTTCTTGGGGATAATGGGATGAAACCAACCGTTGACGGGAGGTTTTTTGAGTGGACATAACGGTTTTAGTCGGTAATAATCCTAAACCTTCATAATCCCCCTGTTGTCCTTCTAAACCATAGGGATCTGACACAATTTTTCCTAACATTTGATAACCGCCACAAATTCCCATGACCTGACCCCCCGCCTCAACATAATTTTTAATTTGATTTGCCATTCCCGATTGTTTTAAGACTTGCAAGTCAGAGATAGTCGTTTTAGACCCTGGAAGAATGACGGCATCGGGATGTCCTAAAGTGTCAGAAGGCATCACATACTTAATTTTAACGCTGGTTTCAGCATCTAGGGGATCAAAATCTGTAAAATTAGCAATGCGAGGAAATCGGATAACGGCAATGGTTAATTCCGCTTGGGAGGAACTCGGACGACGATCTAATAAACTTAAAGAATCTTCTGCGGGGAAGGGATGATCAATCCAAGGAATAACCGCAACAACCGGAATTCCCGTATACTCCTCTAACCATTTTATCCCCGATTCTAATAGCGATCGCTGTCCTCTAAATTTATTAATAATAATTCCTTTAATTAATGCCCGTTCATCGGAGTCTAACAATTGCAAAGTTCCCACAACATGAGCAAAGGCCCCCCCGCGATCAATATCAACCACTAATAACGTTTTGGCATTCAAATATTTGGCCACCCGCATATTCGTTAAATCTCGATGTTTGAGATTAATTTCGGCGGGACTGCCAGCACCTTCACAAACTAAAATATCAAATTCCTGGGTTAAATAGTCTAAACATTCAGTAATCGTTTGCCAACCCCGATCAAAATAGTGTTCATAATAATCACTCGCTTGTACAACTCCCACAGGTTTGCCTTTTAAAATTACCTGAGAGGTCATATTTCCTTGAGGTTTTAATAAAATAGGATTCATAGAAACAGAAGGAGTCACTCCCGCCGCCCAGGCTTGCACCGCTTGAGCATAACCCATTTCTGATCCGGCCGGAGAAACATAGGAATTCAGAGCCATATTTTGCCCTTTAAAGGGAGCAACCCGCACACCGCGACGATGTAAAATTCGACAAATGGCCGTGACCATCATGGATTTTCCAGCATGGGAAGTAGTTCCCACAATCATGATTGCTTTCATAAATGATCACTGAAGACAGAGACTAATATTTTAATCGCTCAAGGTTAAAAACCGTCAACCCATCTCTGGCAATGGTGTGGGATGATAGTGGAGACTTTCTAACGATTTTGTTATGGCTAATCAACTGCGTATTTATGTCCCCCCCCATCCTTTAATTAAACATTGGTTAGGAGTTGCTCGTGATCAGGCCACTCCTCCGGCTTTATTTCGCACGGCGATGACGGAGTTAGGACGTTGGTTGACCTACGAAGCCGCCAGAGACTGGTTACCAACCCTGGAAACAACGGTACAAACCCCCTTAACCGAATGTAGTGCCACCTTTGTTAATCCTGAAGTTCCCCTGATTGTGATTCCTATTTTACGCGCTGGTTTAGCGTTAATGGAAGGAATTCAAAGCGTTGTGCCTTTATCTTCGGTTTATCATATTGGCATGGTACGCAACGAAGACACCTTAGAAGCCAGTTGCTATTTAAATAAATTACCCGCCCAATTTGATCCTCAAACGCGGGTGATTATTAGTGAACCGATGTTAGCAACGGGGGGAACAATCATGGCCGTGATGGAAGAACTCACCCAGCGTCATCTTGAACCCGCATTGATTCGGGTTATTTCCATTGTCGCCGCCCCCCCAGCGTTACAAAAATTAAGTCAAGCTTATCCCAGTTTGCAAATCTATACCGCTATTATTGATCCTGAAGTCAATGAACAGGGCTTTATTGTACCCGGTTTGGGAGATGCAGGAGATCGAACGTTTGGCACATTCGACCGTCTCCCCACCGAATAGATCGCGGTTGTTGTCGCAACAGTAAGCGTGTCTCCCTTTTTTCCTGGCTGTTGCCTGTTCCCTGTTGCCTGTTCCCTACTATAAAATCAAGCTATTGTGACAAAGTGGTTAAATTATGGGTAATCGAGATGGTTTTGGTAGTGGCTTCTTCCTCGGTGCAACCCTAGGAGGGTTTGTGGGCGGGGTATTAGGGGTGGTACTCGCTTCTCGCATCACCAATTCCGAAAGCGGTGAACCCTTGCCAGAAATACCGGGAAAGTCGGGGAAGTCTGCTAAATTGGCGGGAGAAAATATCGAAACCGCCCGTTTGAGTTTGGAGGATAAAATTGCTCAACTCAATCAAGCCATTGATGATGTTCGTCAACAGTTAGGCAATGTCAATGGCAATAGTAGCTCAGAAACTTATGATTAATCGATGGGGCTATCCCGTTTGATTTTCACCCCTTTTCTTAAATGTGATACACTAAGGGTCATAACTTTATCTCAAATTTTGTCAAATTGAGTTAAACATCAAATAAATTTTATGGCACTTCCTTTCAGCTTACTCGCTAACACCCTGGCACAGTTCCTGAACATTTATATGTTAATCCTATTTATTAGGATTTTATTAAGCTGGTTTCCGACCATTAACTGGTTTGATCCCCCCTTCTCAATTTTAAGTCAGTTAACTGACCCCTATCTCAATCTTTTCCGTTCCTTTATTCCACCTTTAGGAGGAATTGATTTTTCAGCCATTATTGCTATTTTTGCTCTCCAATTTGGCTCTCAAATTATTATTGCTTTATTAGGCAGTATGCAGCAAATGGCATTTTAATTCCAACTCCAAACGTAGTAAGCCCTGAAGGGCTTTCTTTCTTTTCCGCAGTTGAGTTAAGAGTCCTAAAGGACTTACTACGAATGTTACTTGAGAAACCGGGTTTTGAGTCTTACAAATTATTCTGAATTAATTCCCGATATAAGCTCTTGGGTTTCACGCCTTTGAGATCTTGAATTAAATCTTTATTTTTGAACATCTGCACCGTTGGAGTGCCAACCACCCCTGCACTTTGGGCAATTTCTGGATCTTCTTCAATGTCAATTTCGACATAGTGAATTTTACCCTCAAATTCACCAACCACTTTATCTAAAATGGGTTTAAGGGCATGGCATGGCCCGCAGGTGGGTGAGGCATATTTTACCATAATTAAGCGATCGCTATCATGGTAAAGTTTCCGCAAGGCATAACCCCCCGTATGGCGGGTATTTTGGATATCGAAATTTTCAGAAGTGGTAATTTGAGGTTGGGTTGAAGTTGGAGTTTCCGCTTCCAGTTCAGAAGTTTCTGTTTGTTGAACTTCCTGCGCTAACCCATGAATGGATAACCACCGTTCTGCTAACATCGCTCCCATACACCCACTTCCGGCGGCTGTAATGGCTTGACGAAACTCATGATCTTGAACATCCCCAACGGCATAAACCCCTTCAACGCTGGTTTCAGGAGTGCCATGTTTCGTGACAATATATCCCACTTCATCTAGGTCTAATTGTCCTTGGAAAATTTGGGTATTGGGAGTATGACCAATGGCATAAAATAACCCCTGTACGGGTAAATCCTGTTGTTCTCCGGTTTGGTTATTCTTAATTTTAATCCCACCTAATTTATCATTGCCATAAACATCCACCGCTTCGGTATTCCAATGTATCGTAATTTTAGGATGAGTCAGAACCCGTTGCTGCATGGCTTTACTCGCCCGCAGTTCATGGCGTCTGACTAATAAATGAACGTGGGTGGCGTATTTGGTTAAATAAACGGCTTCCTCGGCGGCGGTATCTCCTCCCCCGATAACCGCTAATTCGACTCCTTTGAAAATCGGACTCGCCCCATCACAAATCGCACAGGCGGAAATTCCTGCATTCCAAAATTGGTCTTCATGGGGAAGATGTAGGCGTTTCGCCGTCGCCCCCGTCGCAATCACAATGGCATGGGTTTTGAGTTCCCTCTCCTCTGATTTAACGGTAAAGGGACGTTGACTCAAATCAACGGAAATCACATCCTCGGTAAAGAGTTCCGCCCCCCACCGTTGGGCTTGGGCTTTCATCCTATCCATGAGTTCCGGCCCGGTAATGCCTTCGGGAAAACCGGGAAAGTTCTCAACTTCTGTGGTGGTCATTAACTGACCCCCCGGAACTCCCCCCAGTTGATAGCCTTCAAAGACAACGGGTTTCAAGTTCGCCCGTCCAGCATAAATTGCTGCTGTATAACCAGCAGGCCCAGAACCAATAATTACAAGATTTTCAACGGTTGGGTTTGTCATTCTTCTTATTTCAAACTCATAACGACTTCGTTTAAATCAATTATAGCAGTTTTTGTCCTAAGATGGCGAGGGAGCCACAGATTCCCATTGAATTAACCAATTTCGTTCTCATATTGAGTGATCACCTCTTCAATGATTTTATGACTAATATCTGAGTCGTCAGATTTGGAATAAATTGTAGCAAGAATGATGGCTTGATTTGTTTTCAGATAATAAATAACTCGATAGCCCCCACTTTTTCCTTTTTGGATATTACTATTTTTAAGACGAACTTTAAAAACGGTATATTTAATACCTGCAATTCTATCACCAGGAATTTCACCTGCTTGAAGTTGTTCGATTAACGGTTGAAGATCGGTACGAATTGAACGATAGCGTTTAGCAAGTTCTCGAAGATCCCTTTTGAAGCGGGGAGTAAGCGCGATTTGGATGGGTGGTGGTTCACTCAGCATCAATACCTTCCCACATTTCTGAGAGCGGAATAGTCTGTCCCGTTAATGCTTCGTATAAACCTTGACGAATCCCTTCTATCAGAATTTCAGTCGGCGTTTCATTGGGATCAACTTCGTCATCTTCAGGAATTAAAACAATAACCCGAACACGCTGTGGTTTAGTGGTTCCTAATGATTGATCAAGTGTTAGTTGCCCACTTTCATTAATAGTCGCTGTCGTTTCAATTGCTTTCATAATCATTGATAGTTTACTCAAACATTTTTTAATCATAAGCTTTTTTAAAGTATTACTCCAGGTTTGGTGTCAAGAACGAGTTTTAATAAGGAAAAGCTATAGGTTATGAGAGTTGATTTTAAATTTCAAAAGAATTGGAGAAAAAAACCGGATTTTTGTCAAGAGGTTATTGCAAACAGGTTGCAATTAGTTGACGGAATTAGGGGGTTTGGGCTATAATCAAAAAATGAAAATCTGGGGAATTATAACTTAACCTCAAAACCCTATACTCAAACCCCGATAATCTCGTAAAAAGTGGTGAAACCCTGACAGAATTTAGCCGTAGGGATGCACGAGTTTTTTAGACAACGGATGGGGGAACAATTGGGGATATTGACAAAAGAGTAATAATGTGCATTGCTTTTCTAGCGTTCGGAACTTCTACAATACTTCTGAACTAACCTTAATCGGAATTACCGTTATGGAACGTATCCCAGAAGTAGAAGTCATGGATACTTGGGAAGAAGCCAGGGAATATGATGCCATGGATTTTACCCAAGTTAATCAAGAATTTGCCGAATTAGCCATCGAATTAGGGCCAGAAACCGGATTAATTTTAGATGCAGGAACGGGGACAGCACGGATTCCAATTATAATTGCAAAACAGCGATCGCGCAGCGGCGTGGATAACGCATCGCAATGGCAAATTACCGGAATTGATTTATCAGCCAATATGCTGTTTATTGGCAATCAAAATATTGAGGAAGCGGGGTTACAGGAACAAATTAAATTAGAGCAAGTGGATGCCAAACAGTTACCCTATCCCGATGATCAATTTGATATGATTATTTCTAATAGTATTGTTCACCATTTGTCAGATCCTCTGCTATTTTTTCAAGAACTTCAGCGTGTATTAAAACCCCAGGGGGGAATATTTCTGAGGGATTTAACTCGTCCCTGTAGTGAAACGGAACTCAATAATTTAGTTGAACAATATGCTGGAGATTGTAACGATCATCAGAAAAAATTATTTCGAGACTCCTTACAAGCAGCTTATACCTTAGATGAAATCATTAATTTGAGCGAGTCTGCGGGTTTAGAAAATATGAGAATTTATCAATCTTCTGATCGCCATTGGACAGCCGAACGACCCTATCGAGTTCTCAAATAACAGTATAATCCAAGAAACTCGAATCAACGAAAATGAAGTACAACAAATTAGGAGATAGTGACCTACAGGTCTCTGAAATCTGTCTGGGAACGATGACCTATGGGCAACAAAATACCCGTGAAGAAGCTGAAAAACTTTTAGATTATGCAGTTTCTCAGGGAGTTAATTTTATTGACACTTCCGAAACGTATCCTTTTCCCAATAAAGCCGAAAAACTGGGAATAACCGAGGAATATATTGGAGAATGGTTAATCCATCAGCGCCGTGACTCGTTAATCATTGCCACTAAAGTAGCGGGAGTAACACCGCTAACTTGGATTAGAAACGGTCAAAATCGGATTGACTCTGCGAATGTAACAGAAGCCGTAGAATCGAGCTTAAGACGGTTACAAACGGACTATATTGACTTATATCAAATTCATTGGCCTGATCGCTATGTTCCTTTGTTTGGTGATGGGGATTATGATCCAAAACGGGAACGGGAAACTATACCGATCACCGAACAGTTAGAAGTATTTGCGGATTTAATTCAAGCGGGTAAAATTCGTTATTTAGGGGTCAGTAATGAAACGCCTTGGGGGGTTTGTGAATTTTGTCATATAGCTCGACAATTGAATTTACCGAAAATTGTTTCGATTCAAAACGGGTTTAGCTTGATGAATCGGATTTTTCACATTCATCTGGCGGAAGCTTGTCGGTTTAATCAGGTGGGATTATTAGCGTATAATCCCTTAGCGTTTGGTTTCTTAACGGGTAAATATCTTTCAGGAATTCCTAAAGATTCACGTTTGGACTTATTTGGAGGAATGTATTCCCGTTATGATCAGAATAATATAGCCGCAGCAGCACAAAGTTATGCTGATTTAGCCCAACAAAACGGAATCACACCCGCACAACTTGCATTAGCTTATGTTCGGTCTCGCTGGTTTGTGACCAGTACAATTGTTGGAGCGACAAAAATAGAACAATTGCAAGAGAACTTGGCTAGTGTTACCGTTGAATTAGATGAAACTATTCTGACAGAAATTGATGCCATTCATCGGCGTTATCCGAACCCAGCGGCTTAGAAAATTCCCAAGGTAATTGCACTCGGTCAAACTCAGGTTGGTTTAAGAGTGGAAATAATCGATTGAAACCTGATTGTCGGGTTTAATTAAGTCATAATACAGCGCTCCGGGTTCAAAGGATTGAAGGGTAGGTTGAGAAACGGGTTTAAATTCCAACACTTGATCACCCATCCTTAAAGGTTCACTTCTACGGAACAATTGATGGTTATGTTCTTGTAATAAAATAATATTACGGCTATCAATCAGACGGGGGGGTTCCCATTGGAGGAAATACTCAAAGGCTTTGTTAGTGGGACTAAAATCCAATTTACCGTTATGAACTAATTGCTCTTGCCAGTTAGGATTTAACCGATATACTTTGGGATACAACGTATATTTTCGCCAATAGTACCATCTGGGTTGATCATCAGTTTTTGGCAATTCCTCCAGACGTTCCCAACTTTTAGGAAATTGATAAATTTGTCTCAAGGTCATCGGAACACCCCACTGAATAAAGGAGTGTAAATGTTTGCCTGTATTCAGAGGAGCATCCACTAAAATAATAGTATCTGGGGTAATATCAGGACAAAGGTGAATCACGTCTGTCCAAAATGCTCGTTGATATTCCCAACTAATTCGATTTTCCTGCTGTACCGTTAAACCGAATCCGACTAATAAAGAGAAAAATACAGCTAAACTTGCATTAGCTAGAGTTTTGGTAAAATTATGGTTCTGGGCTCGATTAAGGATGAGATAACACAATAAACCCACCAGAATAGAAATACCGATGGATGCTGTCATGTGAACTCGCGAACCTCGTCCATTAATTTCAGTCGCCGCACGAGTAAAAAATAAAGGATAGGATAACATTAACAGCGTTAATCCCAAAATTGTTAAGTTTTTAACAGGTGAAACCAAAATAGAATTATCATTAGACGTATCCTGATCCGGTTCCTGATTTAAACCTGATAATAGTAAAATAAAGCCCAAAAATGATAAAGGTACAAAAATCAATAATTCGTCTTTGATGTTGAACAAGGTTTGAGCAGGACGATAAATCAACAGACTCAAACTTACAAAAGGCCCAATCACCATTTGACGCAGGGGAGTCAAAATTAAGGTCAAAAAATCTAGCTGATTAATTCTAGCTTCACCCGTGAGCTTGCGCGCCACAAACACTAGAACTAACATAGTAGATAAAATTAATGTATTTCTCAGAATTTCCTTGAGCAAACTTTTATTCCACTGATTTTTAAACAATGGCGCAGTCAGAAAAAGTGGAAACACTGTTTCATAAGAGAATAGAGTGGAAAAAATCAGGAGATAGGATAATATTTTTTGGTTGTTAAAATAGCAGATAAAAGCTAGTAATAAAAAGGTTAAAGATGAATAAAGAGAAATATGGGTTAAATAAGCATGATTTGTATCGGCTGGAAACAAAGTAAAAGCTAGAGTTCCAGTGATGATAAAAATCGGTTTATTCCAAAGAGACTTTAGAAAGATATAGCACAAAATATTATTAATTAAAATAACTAAATAATTGATCAAATAAAGAAATTGAAAATCACCGATTAACTGTCCCAAAAATCCAACAGAAAACTCGATTAAATAAAGAAGCGGACGACCTTCTGTAACATTAAAATTTAGGATATGCCATTTCATGAAATCACCAAATTCGGTGATATCCATGGACATCGGTTGAGCGATCAAAAAATAATCATCTTCATATAAACCAAGATTTTTATAGTTCCAAAAGTGAGCTATAAACGTAATAATAGCTAGGATAAAAAAAGTTTTTAACCCTTGATTATTAAAAATCCTAGATAGATTACCCATTATTTTTAAAGTGTTTATGTTTAATATTGTTAATCATTATCAGATTCGAGTTTTTTTGTCAATGTGTAAGTCCTATGATATGCTTGATAAAATCAAAGTACCTAAAAAGTGTAACCTAATTTTGAACGAATGTGATGATCACGATTGAAGTAATCGCTACTGTGACAACAGAATCTCAAGTAACCCTTAGTCTTCCCTCTGAAATTTCTCCAGGAGATCATAAAATGGTACTTACTGTTGATGAAAAATTAATAGCGGAGCCAACAATCCTATCACCCCATGAAACTGAAGAGTTGCTTCAATCTTCAATGGAATCCCAGTTAGATGATCTTGAATTGTCTATTGTTATTCCTTGTCACAATGAAGAACCGAATCTTGATCACTTATTTGAGCGGCTCTCTTCGGTTTTGAATCAGTTAAACATGACCTACGAAATTATCTGTATTGATGATGGCAGTAGTGACCATACCCTTAAATGTTTAATCGATAATCGCTCCCGAAATCCAGCTATCAAAATTGTGAGTTTATCGCGGAATTTTGGCAAAGAAATTGCCTTAACCGCAGGACTTGAACACGCACAAGGAAAAGCTGTTATCCCCATTGATGCTGATCTTCAAGACCCTCCAGAACTGATTGAACAACTGGTGAGTAAGTGGCGCGAAGGCTATGATATTGTTGATGCCAAGCGTCAATTTCGCATTGATGATAGCTGGCTAAAACGCTTAACAGCCAAAGGATTTTATTATACCATTGCTCAGTTAAGCCCGGTGGATATTCCGGCGAATGTAGGGGATTTTCGCTTATTAGACCGCCGAGTTGTAGAAGCCTTAAAAAAGATGCCTGAACGCACTCGCTTTATGAAAGGTTTATTTGCTTGGGTGGGTTTCAAACACTGTTCTGTTCTCTATGACCGACAACCCCGTTATCAAGGACAAACCAAATGGAATTACTGGAAACTCTGGAATTTTGCCTTAGATGGTATTACCTCTTTTAGTGTAATTCCCCTGAATATTTGGACTTATATTGGGTTTATTTTATCGTTTGTGGCGTTCTTGTATGCGGCCTATTTAATTGTTTTGACAATGATTCAGGGAATTACAGTACCCGGTTATATCTCCTTAATGGTGGTTGTTCTATTTTTAGGCGGTATCCAGTTAATGGGATTAGGAATAATAGGAGAATATTTGGGAAGAGTTTATGAGGAAGTTAAACAACGTCCCTTGTATTTAATCCAAGACTCTCATGGTTTTACCCTAAACTCTCTCAATGTCGAACATAAAAAGGCGATGTAATCAGATGCTACATTTCTGTAGGATGGTTTTATCGAAGATTAAAAGTCTCTTGTAGTTCTCAGGAAATCCCCCTTTCTTCAGAATCAAATAATTCTGCTTGTTGATTATTCTTGTCCCCTTTAAATACCCAAAAATCATTCATAATATAGTTGAGGACTGCACCAAATAAACCTCCAGCTAATGTATTAATTTTAGGATCAATACTACCATAGTCTAAGAGGGGAAATAAAAACACAATTCGAGCAATAACCACACTTCCGGCTGCTAAATGAAACAGAGGAAGTTGCTTCAAGAAAATTTCTTTGAATTCCCAGTTTCCCTCTGTCCATATCCAAAGACGATACAGAAAAAAACTAAATAAAACCGAGAGTTCAATAGAAATTACATTGGCTAAATTATGAAGCACAGGAGTATTCCAGCCCCACCTATCAATTAGCAGAAAAATTAAGAGGATATTAAAACAGGTTGTTAAACCTCCCCCAATTATAAATTTAAAAAATTTTTTTGCCATTAGGATTCCAAAATTTTAATGTTAATCTGAGCATTGAACTAATCGGCGTTTTTTCCTCGTATAGTTTAAGAATTTTGTTCTGTCGTATAAACCACAAAACCGGATAACTCTGGTACTTCAATTCTTCGAGTAAAATCGGGTAAATAATGAAGATAAAATTTGCCAAATTCCCCTCTTAAATCTGCCCAAGCGGGGATAGCAATTTGGGTAAAATTCTCTGGGAGGTAAGCCATAAACTCCTCTTTACTAATGGGAACTCCAGCTAAATAGCGATCAAAAGGGCCAGAATCAATATGATATAATTGATGCTCTGCCATCAGAACTGAAAAGGGATGCCAAGGAAAATAAACTTGACCCGGATTTTTTTTAGAATATTCATAGACCACTTGATGCACATTATTGAAAAAACTAGGGAAGGTTTTATAAATATAAGGAATAGGCAGATTAATATTATAGATTGTCAAGATTATTACTAAAGATAATAACCCGGTTTGGCTGATTTTTTGTAAAAACTCTTGACCGGATTTTGTAGATAAATTTGTGGCTTGTTCCAATAAGACTAAGTTAGCAACCAAGGTTAAAAAGTAAACAGTGTACATTCCATTGGCATCTCCTCCAGCTTTGACTCTTCCTAATAAGGATGTAGGAATAAAAAATAAGCTAACAATCACAAATAAAAGCCAAGGATTTTCTTGAATCCAAGTTTTTATTTTCTGAATGTCATTGGGGAGAGTCCCTAAAATCCAAAACCCGACTATCATCCCTTGTAAAAGACAATATCCGGCTAATTGCTGGGCTGCGGATAACAGCATTAATAATTTATCCCAAAACAGCGTAATCGTTTGATTATTTCCATCAAACCAAGGTTGATTCCCTGGAATTGTAATCAGATTAAACAATAAAGCTTGGGGATTAAATGCTATTAACAAGACAGATGAAATGACGACTCCACTCAGAGCTAAACAAGCTAAATACCGCTTGAAAACCTTAAAATCATAGGCTAAAAATAGATAGACAGGTAAAGAAATCAAAATAGGGGCGGCAATTTGTTTTGTCAATACCGCTAAAACGGCTAGAATTGAACTAATTAATAATTTTTTTAAGGGGATTTCAGGCTTGTTTTTTTCTTTGTAAAGGATGACGCAAGCTAAGGCTGAAAACCCTAAAGCGGGACAATCAGCACAAATTCTAAACGCATCATAGGATAAGGTTCTAATTTGAGTTGTAAAAAAGATAAAAGCAATTAAAGCCAGTATCGATAAATAAAATCCTTTTTTGTTTTTCCAAGTTTCACCGCCATATACCCAAATTACGGGGGTAAAAAAATAAACTAAAGACATTAATTTACCTAAAACCAGAGCAACTGTAGGAGAATTAACTAGGCTTGCGGGTAAATACGCTAAAGCCAGTAATGGCCCATACATATCACTAATCAGTGGCCCTACAGGATCTTTTGGATAATACAAATTGAATTTATATTTCCAAAAAAATGCCATCATTAAACGATCTGCATTCCACTCAGGAATTGATGATGGGTATTGACCGGGTGCAGCAAAGTTATCGAGCAGAAAATGATAGACTAAAAGGACAAGACAAAATAATCCTGATAGGATAATCGTAGAGATAATTAATCGATCTTGAAAGAATTTTGTTTGTTTTAAGCTTGAGTCCATAATCCATCAGTGGTTAACACTCATGTTGCTCATAAATCCTACACGGACTGCTAGATACACGTCAACTGTGATCAGGAATATTGCACTGGAATCTTAAATTAACCTTAAAAGTTAAGTAGATAAAATACTCTAAAATTTGATTTTTATCAATGCTTGACGACAACTTGATCCTGTATTAACCTTTGTGTAGGATTGATTCAGGTTAAACTAAAATTCTATGGATACGCTGACCAATAAGGAAATTATTGCTGGTTTTTTTGAAATCTATAATAATAAAGATTATGAAGCGGTATATCGCTACTTTTCTCCCCACTATGTCGATCATGGATTACCCCAAGTCAAGAGTTTAGAGCAAGTGATCGGGATCTTAAAGCTGACTCATAAAAGCTTTCCCGATCTTCAGGTGATTATTAATGATTTGATAGAAGAAAATAATCAAGTTGTGTTTCGAGGTCGCTTTAGCGGGACACACTTGGGTGAGTTTGCCAATCTGCCTCCGGGTGGTGCAAAAGTCGAATTTGAAGCGTTAGAAATTTTTAAAATTGAAAATCAAAAGATCACAGAATCTTGGGGATATTGGCCCCTTTCAGAGATTATTAATCAGATAACAGCAGCAGCCAATCAAAAGCAATAATCACCTGACTTAAAAATAAACAAGGTTGATATTTATAGACAACTTAATTCATGACCCTAACCGCGTCTTGGTTAAATTCCCAGAAACCGAAGCTGAAGAAATATCTCCTCTTTAACCATGAACCGACACCAGAATTATTTGCCATTCTCACCGTCTATTTTATCCAGGGGATATTAGGATTAGCACAGTTAGCTGTCAACTTTTTTCTAAAAGACAATTTAGGGTTGAGTCCATCTCAAATGGCCGCTTTGATGGGAATTGCTGCTGTCCCCTGGATTGTTAAACCGTTGTTTGGATTTCTCTCCGATGGTCTTCCCATTGCCGGGTATCATCGTCGTCCTTATTTGATCGTATCAGGATTATTAGGAACCTTCGCCTGGATTGCCTTAGCCACCGTTGTTCATGATACCTGGACAGCCACCCTAGCCATCCTCTTAACCTCTGTGTCGGTCGCCATGAGTGATGTGATTATCGATTCCATTGTCGTAGAACGTGCCCGCAAAGAATCCTTAATCCAGTCGGGCTCTATGCAATCGTTGATGTGGACGGTTTCAGGAATCGGAGGATTATTGACGGCCTATTTAAGTGGTTGGTTGCTGGAGAATTTTACCAGCCAGACGGTTTTTGGGATTACGGCTTTCTTTCCCTTAATCGTGTCGGGGGTTGCGGGTTTGATTGCGGAAAAATCCGTATCAGACCTCAAACCCCATCGAACTGACCCTAGCAACATCCACCAAAAAGTAACCTTGCTTTGGAATACCCTGCGCCAAAAATACATCTTGCTTCCTACCCTGTTTATTTGTATCTGGCAAGCAACGCCCAACACGGAATCTGCCTTTTTCTATTTCACCACCAATGAGTTAGGCTTTAGCCCGGAATTTCTGGGGCGTGTGCGATTGGTAACCAGCCTTGCAACCTTGCTTGGGATTGGCATTTATCAACGCTATCTCAAAGCCGTTTCCTTTCGTAAAATCTTGGGTTGGAGTATTGTGCTTTCCTCCCTACTGGGGATGACGACTTTGATCCTGGTCACCCATGCTAACCGAGCAATAGGCATTAATGATCACTGGTTTAGTTTGGGCGATAGTGCTGTGCTAACGGTGATGGGTCAGATTGCCTTTATGCCTGTGTTTGTGATGTCTGCTCGTCTCTGTCCGCCGGGAATTGAGGCTACTCTGTTTGCTTTTTTGTTGTCCGCCTTCGGCTTATCGGGAATGATTGCCTATGAGTTGGGAGCACTCCTCACCCACTGGTTAGGAATTAGCAATCTAAATTTTGAAAACCTCTGGATTTTGGTCGTTATTGCTAATCTTTCTACTTTGCTTCCCCTGCCTTTATTGGGATGGTTGCCTAACCAAAATTCTCAACAGGAATCTTGACTAGGTAATTGATAATTTTATTCTGAAGCAGCATAACCGTATTTTTCAAACCAATCTCGATATTTCATCTCGATTTGTTGAACTAAATCTGGATCTAAATAATTCACCCAATAACCATTCCTGCCATCGGTAATATGATTACTATGAAAGAGGTTAGTTTTGTGGTGAACCTCATCTCTATCTCCTTCACTTTCGTAAGATAAATTATCAATTTCATCAACAATAGCCGACGCATTCACAGAACCCACCGCGCAAAGTTGAGCTAATTCTTCAATAATACTATTCTTGCCAGTCAAAATTCTGTGGTAAGGGACAACTAAATCTGCCACATTAATCCATTGTTCGTGCATTTGGATCAGATAATCCGCAAATTCAACCGTCGGGGAATCTCCAAATGCTCTCCAATTACTCGCCATTGCATCTCGAATATCTCGATAGGAATATACGATTAATGTAGCTTGATCGGCAATGGATTGAACAAAATCATGGATTTTGATCAGTGTATATTCTTTCTCTGGGATTTTTTTATACTTCCAATCTCCTGACCATCCACAAGTTAAATTATTTTTAATGGTAGGCGAACTAGAAAGCACAAGGCGAGTCGCGTTATATAACCAAGTGCTTCCTGATCTCATCATTCCCGAAGCCACAATCAACTTTGATTCCATTCCCATAAATCCTTTTTCTCTGGATGCAAGAATCTAAATCAACGGGCGTAAACTGTCGTCACTCCGTTTCTCAATACGCTTTTCTTGCTGTTATTGGTCAGTCAATTATACCAAAGTATTGTAACTCTTATTGATCATTTGAGAGGGATCCCAGAAAATGAGCAGGTATTTCATCTTTTGGGATATAATTCGATTCTCTATAAAATGACCCATACCTTGACTTTTGATAAAAAACCGCTAAGATAAATTTTGCCTAAATTTATTGAATAAAGACAGATTTATGAGAATCCTTTTCGTGATTAACTTGCCTTATAGTAGTTTGGAAATATTAGCAGTAGAAGCCATTAAGGTTGTAGAACCTCAAGGCATTGAAGTTTTATGGGTTTATATGAATCAATATATCGAAATGATGGATACCTGTCCTGAAATGTTAGAATGTGTGGACTTGGTTCATTTTGTTCTGGATGTTCAATCCTTCTCCTATGAACAGATTAAAAAAGCTGCTAATATTCGCCCCATTATTAGTAGCTATCACCATTGGAACTTTAAAGAAATACCCCAACATTTAGAGTTAGTTAGCCACTTATTTTATGTTGCTAGATTTTTAGAATCAGAGGTACAACAGATCACATCAGGAAAAACAACCACCAGTCTTTTATTGAATGGAGTAGATACAAACGTATTTTTTCCGATTCTCAATCAAAAGCCGCGTGATCATTTTGTAATTGGTTTTTTCGGAACTCAACGCCCGAATAGTCGAAGCGATCGCAAAGGCAGTAGACTCTTGTTAGAAGCGGCAAAAATTATGGTTGAGTCGGGATACAAACCCAGTTTTTTAATTATGGGTTATGGATGGAAAAATTTAGTCCCCGTGTTAAGAGATCTGGGTTGTCCCGTCACCTATAAAGTTAGTGTACCGCGAGAAGATGTGCCGAAATACTATCATCAACTCGATCTTTATTTGATCACCTCACGCATCGAAGGAGGGCCGTTAACCCTTCTGGAAGCGGGGGCTTGCGGAATTCCTGTTATCTCTACTCCCGTCGGTATTGCTCCAGAACTTTTAACCAAACCGGGCTTTGGTAAACTGTTGTCTGGATTCGAGAGTCAAGAAATAGCAGAAGCGATCATGGATAATATGGAAAATCCTCATATTGCCCAAGAGAGAGCCCAAGCTTTACTTCAAGAAATCCGCCAATATTGGACTTGGAAAGATACTTATAAAGACTTAGCTAAAATTTATTTTGATCTCTATCAAAAAACGGCTCAACCCTCACAAATTAAGTCGTCAATCTCTTCTAAAAATAATATTCCTCCCTACCTGAATTTACAACAGGATGCTGTTGTACAACGAAGCATTGCTAGGAATTATGCTTTATTTTATTTTGCCTTCTGTCTATACGATCACGGTGAAAAACTAGCAGCTTTAAGGACAGCCTTACCAATTTTACATCAAATCAAACCGATCTATTTTTGGAAGGAACTTCAACGGGAAGAACATTGGTAAAACCGTGGGATTTGTAACTACTTTGCTAAATTTTATCCTAATTTTGGATACAACTTAAATAAGATTGCTATATCCACTCAATACTTAACCGTAAAAAGACTCAATAAATAAAGGCTCACGCTTTGCTTTTTCTGAGATAGGATATTCGCTAATGTATACCTGTGCTTTTCTAAGGGATTAATTAAAACATGAATGATAATAACTGAAGCTAAAAGACTCAGTAATATACTAATTGTTCCTAACCAAAGAATCGATATTTTAAAATGAGATACTATTATTAGCCCAATATAAATTGATATTGTATGGGTCAAATAAATAGGATAGGAGAGATTTCCAATATATCTGTCTATTGAATTGTTAAGAGTTAAATGAAATAATAGAGGAATGATTATCATCCAACCTAAATGAGAAATCAAATAAGCATAATTCATATTAGTCAGTTTTCCGATTTGCAAGATCCCTAAGTTTATCAGCCAAAGAATAAACCAAACGAACCCAAAATATAGAATGTAATATTGATTGCTAATTTGTAAGTTTTCAGGTAGAAAATTTTTTAATTTAATTAACCAGCTTGAATACAACCTAAAGCTAAAAATTCCTAGGGCAAACAATGAAAATGCAAACAGAAAAAAATGATGAAGCCAATTGTTAAATCCCATGTATTGATAGAAAAGAATACGGATTGTTAAAGAGAATAACAAATATAGAAATAGTTTTTTGTTACTGAATTTTACGATGCGTGGAGCTAAAAAATAAAATATTAATTCAATAGCCATTGACCAGGCAACAGGGTCAAGTAAATATTCAACCAGAGGATACTGAGTCTCGAAAATATTAGGACTAATACCGAATGATGAAGGTAAATCATAGTTTAAAACAATAAACCAGTTCTGAAATAAAATGATTAAATTAGAAAAAGTTGCAAAACTTATTAATAATACATTAACTATACTATTGTCTGAAAAGGAAAAATTGACAAATGGCTCTAATTCTAACCATTCTCCCCACACAATACCGAATATTAAACTAACGGTTATAATCAGGCTACCAATTAACCAATAGGGAATAAAAATCCGCAAAAATCTGCTCCAATAAAATTCGACTACATTAGAATATTTAGGTAAAATCATTGCCATATAAAAACCCGAAATCATAAAAAATATTTCTACGGCTTCAGCACCATCAAGCATAACCCACGGAAATACAAGATGGGATTGATTTTCTAAACCATTAGGATTAATATCCAATGATACATGAGCAGCTACAACGCATAACGCTAAATACAACCTTAATATTCCCATATTGACTGATCCTGAGAGAATTTTGTCTGGTTTAATCTTGATGCTATCATCTATAATATGATATATTAAGGTTACTGTAAAACAGTAAGCAATCTTGAAAAGCCAATGGAAAATCAACCTTTAAAATCTAGTTTTGTCTTAACTTTAAAGTTTATTTGGCGTTACTGTTCTGAATATCGCTATGCTATTTTATTGTTGCTGTTTTTGATGACAGTTCAGACAATTTTACAAGCGTTAGTTCCGGTTTTGACGGGGAAGTTAGTTAATAGTTTTAGTTATTCCATAGAGACATGGACAGTACCCGTCTTTATTTGTGCGTATCTAGGTGCAGCTAAACTTACTTCTTATCTTTGCCGAATTGGTGCGGCTGCGGTGCTAAGTAATACGGCGACACAAGTGATGAAGAAAATTATCACTGAATCTTTTGATAAAGTCCAACATTTCAGTACAGAATGGCATATTGATAATTTTTCTGGGAGTGTGATTAGAAATATTAACCGAGGAATTTGGGGATTTGACCAGTTAAGTAATACCTTATCGATGTCAGTTTATCCCAGCCTCTTGATGATGGTTTCTTTAATTGTTATTTTTTTTATTAATGGTTTTTGGATTGGAGTAACTGGATTTGTAGGTTTCGGATTATTCTTGTTGGTCACTTATAATTTATCAACTCATTATTTAGCTCAAGGTTTTGAAGAATTTAATCAAATAGATACGGATCTCAATGGTAGTTTATCGGATGTTGTTATCTGTAACAGTGTGGTTAAGTTTTTTGCTACCGAAGATTATGAAAGCCAAAAATTTGAAGAAATAGCAGAAACCTGGCGAGATAAAAGTCAACGAGTGTGGTGGCGAATTGAAACGGCTTTTTCAGCCCAAAATCTTTTACTTTGGGTGATGGAAGTGGTCATTATTGGTCTTTCCATTTGGTTATGGTTTAAAGGCATTCGCACCCCTGGGGATGTGATTACTATTCTCACCAGTTTTCAGATGGCGCAAGGTCAAATGACCACCGTTGGAAATGATCTTCGCTTGCTACAAAAATCCATGATTGATCTTCAAGGATTGATCAATTTGGATGAAGTCGATGCCCAAATTGTAGACAGTCCAGAAGCCGTTGCGTTAGAAATTAAGGACGGATCAATTGCGTTTGATCAGGTGACATTTCGGTATAAAAATCAAACCACACCCATCTATGAAAATTTGTCTGTCACCATTGCTGGGGGTGAAAAAGTGGCTTTGGTGGGACATTCAGGAAGTGGCAAAAGTACCTTTATGAAATTACTTCAGCGCCTCTACGATATCGAAAATGGTCAGATCACCATTGATGGTCAGAATATTCAAAATATAACCAAGCAAAGTTTACGGTCTGCGATCGCCGTTGTGCCCCAAGAGCCCATTCTATTCCATCGCTCGATTGCGGAAAATATTGGTTATGGTAAACCGGATGCGACACAAGATGAAATTGAACAAGCCGCCCGCCAAGCTTATGCTCATGACTTTATTATGGGCCTACCGGAGGGTTATGAAACCCAAGTGGGTGAGCGGGGAACTAAACTTTCCGGGGGTGAGCACCAACGAATTGCGATCGCTCGCGCCATTTTGATCAATTCCCCTATTCTGATTCTGGATGAAGCCACCAGTAGTTTAGATTCTGTTTCCGAAATTCTGATTCAAAAAGCACTTAATAATCTGATGGCGGGGCGCACAACAATTATTATTGCCCATAGACTTTCTACGATCCAAGCCGTTGACCGTATTTTAGTTTTTTCTCAGGGTAAGATTATTGAGGAAGGAAGCCAAGAAACTTTATTAGCTAATTCTAATAGCCATTATCGCGTCCTCTATGCTTTACAATCTAATGGTTTTCTGCCAGAAACACCCGAAGATTCTAATAGCAAAGTTGAGCAACAAGTATTAGTACAATAAGTACAAGTTTTAACCTCAATGGGGGATGTAGAAATGGAATCTCAAATGTATCAAGAAATGATGGAGGTCGAAGACAAACATTGGTGGTTTGTAGCCCGTCGCTCTATTATTGAACAAGTGCTGAAAAGATTAAATTTACCGAAAGATGCCGAAATTTTTGAAGCGGGGTGTGGGACGGGCGGCAATTTAGCGTTACTCAGTCGTTATGGACAAGTTTATGGGATGGAATTAGATGAGGATGCCCGAACTTTTGCCAGTACCCTTCAAATCGGAAAAATTGAACCCGGTTGTTTACCGAATCATCTTCCCTTTCCTGATCAAAAGTTTGATCTCATCGTGTTGTTAGATGTTTTGGAACATTTGCAAGAAGATCAAGCTTCTTTACAAGCCTTATCGACAAAACTTAAACCCTCTGGCTATTTATTAATTACAGTTCCAGCCTTTCCTTGGCTGTGGACTAAACGAGATGAATTGCTTCATCATAAACGCAGATACACGTTAGAAAATTTACGTTTCATTGTCAGTTCTGCCGGATATAAAATTAATACTGTTAATTATTTTAATTTTATCTTATTTCCTTTAATTGCTGGAGTCGGACGGCTGCAAAATTTATTGAATAAAGGCGGGAATGAACAAGCTTTACCTCCCCTATTGATTAATAAAATATTAACGTTATTATTTGGGTTTGAGCGTCATTTAATTAATCGGGTATCTCTTCCCTTTGGAGTATCAATCTTACTGTTGGCGACAACAAACAAGATCAGGATTACTAACTCTCCCTAAAACCTAGATGGTGAGTGTTATCTCAGGGAGAGTTAACGGATTAGCCCTATTGAAACCGAACGGAAATAGCAGGAGGCAGCCCTAATTTGATATCAATAATGATATCTTTAAAAATCGAAATATAAACGCTTTCCAGCTTATCATTACATTTCTTCGCTAATAAAATAGCGTTGAGAACAGCAACCAACAATTTATTATTGCTGTTTTCTAACTTAATCTTTTCAATCATCTCATTTTTGATGTTATCAATCGATCCTCGCAAAGAAGTTTTAATTTGTGGCAAAACTCCAGCTTCAATACTAAAACTATCTACTTTCAATCCCAATTGTTCTGCATAAGGGAGAAATTTTTGATATTCCTCAAGAATTAGATTGATTTTTTCTTGAGCCACAGCAGCCATTTCTGTAGTCTGGTCTTGAACCTGATCGATAACTTTACTTTGAATTTGTAGAGCTTGTTCAGAGATATTTTGAACGGCTTTTACTTGATTTTTATTTAAAAAATAAACCAGTAAAACCAGAACGACTACAACCACGAGAAATAGCCAGTTAGACGAGATAGAAGGTAAAGCATCTAATTGGCTTAAAAGGGGTAAGTTAGCAACGGAGAAGATGGGTGAGAGAAATTCAATAGATGTCATTGTCTTATCTTTAAGTCCCTATGGTTTAATGGTTGGATTGCTAAGAATAGAATTTTAGCATATAATGAAAAAAACGTAAACTCGGTTATTTTCTGCTGATCGGAGTTAATCTTAATAAATCATGACAGAATCGTGATCTCAGCAGTCCTAGACGTTATTAACCCAGATTATGCCCATTTTCTCCTTTCCTCAAACTCTACTTTGATGACCACCAGCAAAATAATATTACTAGAACAAAAGCTGCCTAATGTTCTAACCAAACCCCTGAATTTAATTTTATTATTTATTGCTTTATTTTGCCTATCTTTTGGATTTGTGACTGTATTTTTGCTCTTAGAACCTGTGATTACCGCGATTTTAGCTTGGATAATCTTTGCTGAACATTTAGGAATCGTTAACTGTCTAGCTTTTATCCTGATTCTCCTGGGAATTTATATTGCTAAAACGGGTCAAGGGGCTGAGAAAAGTTAAAAATGATCATCAATCAGATATTTCAAAGCGAAACGAGACGCATAAATTATTTCTTTTTTATCGTTTTGTCCGGGTAAAATTCCCTCATAGAGTAAATTTTCCGCCTCAGTTTTATTACTTAAACGAACAAAGCTTAAATGTTCTTCCCAACCCTGAGATTTAAAATGATTTTCATCTATCCCCGTATTCACAGCAAAAACTAAATCGGTTTCGCTGGTAAATGGATTTCCCGCCATCCCAATTAAACGAGTATTACTTTTATCTAATGGCAAATCAATCCTGGCTTCTTCTTTTAATTCTCGTTGAGCATCTTGATAAAAATTAATCTGCTCAATTTGTTCGTTAAATGTCGCCAAACCTGCTACAAAATTAAGGAACCCAGGACGATCAATATTGCCAACACGTTCCCCAATATAAACCGTACCTTGGGCGGTAATGGGAATCACAGTAACCGCTAAAGCCCTAGCAAAATAAACAAAGGGATCTTGATAAATTTGTAACCCCTTCAACATTAATTTTAACGCTTCTAGTTTAGACCGAGAACAATCTTGATGATAACGGGGATAAGTCGTTGGCCCCACCTCTAAGATTAGCCGTTCTTCTTCTCGTTTCCAATAACCCGCAATCTCACCTCCTGACCAGCGAATTTTACGATCATCATAGTCGTTAGGATTAGTACCATCAGTGATGATCCCGTTGCTAATTTGAGGCTGAATTACCGTTTTTAAATAGGTGTCAAAATCCGTATCAATCAGTTCTCCCTCTAAATTTTGCGGGCCATAACCTGCTGTTACCTGAATTTGAGTAATATTTTCGACTTGTTGCGGTGTTACCCAATCAATCAAACTGTCATCCTTGATCAAGGCTTGAGCGAGTTTTTCCCCTTGAGAAATCCCAGTTAATTGATTAATAACCGCCTCTAAAGATTGAAGATAATCCTTCATGATCCCGAATAAAATTCACGGATCTTTTCAATCACATAATTTTGTTCTTCCGGTTTCAATCCATAAGATGAAGGTAAAGAAATGCCCCGTTCATAAGCTTGGGCACTAATAGGATAATTTCGCTCAGGATTCATCCATTCTTGATTTTGATAACAAGGTTGTAAATGTAATGGACAGAAAAATCGCCGCGTTTGAATGCCATTTTCCGCTAAATAATCGGCTAATTCAGCCCGTTGATTGGTATAACAGGAGGTAAACCAATGAACAGGTTCGCAACGCGAATCAATTGGCATAATTTGCAGTTCAGGAATATCTTTTAGTCCGGCTACATAGCGATCATAAATCTCTTGTTTGCGTTGAATAATGGCAGGTAATTTTTGTAACTGAGCAACTCCAATTGCAGATTGCATTTCCGTAATCGAAAAGTTAAACCCAATATGTTCATGTACAAAGGTTCCCCGATGATCTCGACCGTGATTTTTAAGACGACGACAGGATTGAGCAATAATATCACTATTGGTTAAAATAATGCCGCCTTCACCACAGGTAATGGTTTTATTCCCATAAAAAGAAATGGCACTCACATCTCCCCGAAGCCCAATATGCTCCCCTTTAAACTGTACCCCAATCGATTGAGCGGCATCTTCAATAACTTTTAAATGGTGACGAGTAGCAAACTCAATAATTTTTTCCATGTCTGCACTTTGTCCATATAAATGAACAGGCATAATGGCTTTTGTTCGTTCAGTTATTAACGCTTCAGCTTCTCTAATATCTATACCCAAGTTATCTTTTTCAATATCACAAAATATCGGTGTTGCTCCGGTCATAATAATGGCATTAGAAGACGCAACAAAGGTTAAATCAGGAACCAAAACTTCGTCCCCAAAACCAATCCCTAATGCTTTTAATCCACAATATAACGCGGTGGTTCCATTGGATGTAGCGATCGCATATTTTGCTCCCGTTAAACTTTTAATCCCTTCTTCAAATTCTTGGGTAATTTTATGCTCGGTCAGATAAGTCGATTCAATCACTCGTTTAAGTTGCACCAGTTCACTTTCATCAATCCAGGGTTCAATTTGAATAATTTTGGGTTTCGACATGATCTCAATTCAAAATATGAAAATGGGTATTCCTAGTTAGGAACGCACGGGATTTTAACCTTACTTAGCCTTTATACCACAAAAGTTAAACTCTCGTTAAAGTTTAAATTACTTTACTTTAACCCAATTTCGATAGGAAATAGGTAAAAGTAAAATACTACAAAAGAGGTTCTCCCGTACTTCAGATGATCCAGTGACGTTATCCTCTCACTCCATAGGCTTTTTCAGCTTAGTGCTTCCAGAACTTTAGATTAAATTTTACTTCTTATATCGAGTATTGGGGACAGACCAAAGCCCAGTAAGAAACCCCCATTCTAAATTTTATTAACCAAATAAAAATAACCACAGAGGTAAGGTTAATAATAAGAGTGTAGAACCCATCGCTAAATTTGTAACCGCTAATTCCCGATCTAAATTAAAGGCTTCAGCTAAAACTAAGGTTGCAAAAGCGGGAGGAGTTGCCATTTGAAGCACTAAAACTAATAAAGGAGATCCGGTTAATCCCAATAGCATTAATCCATAGCCTAATGCCAAAGGTACAATTAACATTTTAATTCCTAAACTTACAGAGGCAGTTTGAAAATAGCGCCAAGAATGAAGCTGACTTAAACGCATTCCCATCAAGACTAATGTTAACGCAACACTACCCCAAGCAATTCCCTTTAATCCCTGTTCAATCGGATCAGCTACCGGAATATTTCGTACCATTAAACCGATCACCATACTAATTAAAGCCGGGTTCGTTAATGATACTGCAACTAATTGCCAAGGGTCTTGTTTTCCCATTCCAAATCTTGCCGCTAAAGCCACGCCTAATCCATAGGCGCCAATGACCGTTCCTAGTCCATCATAAAACACCGCCCAACCGAAATATTGGGGGCCGACTAAGGCTAAACTAACCGGAAAACCAATATATCCCGTATTCCCCACCATTGAAGCTAATAAAAAACTGCCTTGAGCAGGTAAAGATTGGGGTAAAATATTGAATTTAGGAATACGGCTTTGCCAATGTAACCCCATCCAAGCTAATCCAGCACCGAGGAAAATAGCAGCCCAAGCCACTAAGGGAGCAATCCAAATCGAACCGGATAAATCCGCTTTTCTTAAAAATGCCATAATTGCGATCGGAACAATTGCCCAATATAAAATTTTTCCTAAATAATAGGGAACAATAGCGGGTAATTTCCGACCTAAAATCCATCCGATTAAAACGCCACCTATTAGCCATTCATAAAGTGTTAGAAGTTGAGTTACAGAATGAGACATAAAGATTAGGTGTTGACTGTTGAGCATGAACGGTTGACGGTTAGCCGTCAACATGAAGTATTATAAAATTCAGCCTTTAATGGATGTGCAGGAGTGAAGCCGTTGAAGAATTCTAGTCTGCCTAAACAAGCCGAAACTGTCGTGGATGGATCAACAGAAGAGATTCCAGAGGCGATACGAGATCTCCCCGTTGTGACCGTGGCTTCCTCCCGACCGTCCCCCAGACCCGGACTCTTCTGGAAAATGTTGGGGTTAGCCGTCGTTGCATTCTGTACGGCTTTAGCCATTAATTATCAATTTGGAATTCTCTCTCCTAAAGCTTATATTCCTCTGTTAGAACCCACCCCAGAACCCAAGAGTTCTACGGCTTCTTCCCCTTCACCTACTCCCACTGCTTCAGCAACTCCAAGCGCCGCCGCGTCCCCAACAGCCTCCCCAAGCTTACCGGACAATTTATTGGGCCATCTCCCCTACGAAGAAGCTCCCGCCGCAGAGTTAGAAAGTATTACCCCCGATGGGAGTCATCGGTTACGCAAAGCAGCCGCCCAAGCTTATCAGCAAATGGAGCAAGCGGCTTTAGCCAGTGGGGTGAGTTTAGTTCCGATTTCCAGTTTTCGCACGGTTAAAGAACAGGAAGGAATCTTTTTTGAAGTCAAAGCGCAACGGGGACAAGTCGCAACCAAACGCGCAGAGGTAAGCGCGCCTCCGGGATATAGTGAACATCATACGGGTTATGCCATTGATATTGGCGATGGAAATATGCCCTCAACGAACTTAAATGTCAGTTTTGAACAAACTCAAGCTTTTCAATGGTTAAAAGATAATGCCGCTTTTTATAGTTTTGAGTTATCCTTTCCTAAAGATAATCCCCAAGGGGTGAGTTATGAACCTTGGCATTGGCGGTTTGTCGGAGATCGCCAGAGTTTGGAAACGTTTTATAAAGCCAGAAAGCTGAAGAAAAGCTGATGAGAACGACCAGTTTAAACTTGATTGCAATTAGTGTTTTCTGCATAACCCTATCGGCGTTATTGAGTCCGGTTTTCAATATTTCGCCTTTTATTCCGGCGAGTGTAACTTGTTTTTTATTAGGGGTTGCGACATTAGATGTTTTTCAATTTCAAGGTCAAGGTGCTAATTTATTAGTAGATTGGTTAGCGGGAACTTCGGCTTCCACTCGGGAACGAATTTTACACCATGAAGCCGGACATTTTTTAGTCGCCTATTTGATGGAAATTCCCATTCAGGGATATGCGTTAAATGGTTGGGAAGCTTTCAAACAGGGATTAAAGGCTCAAGGCGGGGTGCAGTTTGCTGATCAACGGTTATGGGAACAATTGCAGCAAGGTCAACTTTCATCACGGGTTTTAGATCGTTATTGTACGGTTTGGATGGCGGGAATCGCCGCAGAAACGTTAGTATTTCAAAAGGCGGAGGGAGGACAGGAAGACCGAGAAAAAATTACCGCAATTTGGACTCAGTTAAACCGTCCGATGAGTGAAGCCAAAGTTAAAGAACGTTGGGCTATTTTACAAGCTAAAACCTTAATTCAAAATCACGAAACGACCTATTATCGCTTGGTAGAAGCCATGAAAAATCGGGCTTCTGTTGAAGAGTGTTATCAAATTATTAAGGTTGAGGATTAAGGTTTAACTCTAAGATAAAGTGTTGATTTTATTGTGTTTTTTTGAAAACAAAAATTTTATTAAAATCATGATAAAATTTATTAACATAAATCCCTATAAAATAGCACTCAATTTTTTAATATTTTTATTACCCCTAAATCCTGCTTTAGCTTCAGAGAATGCTGTACAACCTTTAAATAATTTTGAAACGATTTGTTTAAATCAAAATAATTTAAACTTAGAAACACAAAAAACACTAGATTTATTATTAGAAATTTCTCAAACCAAAGACTGTAAAATAGCAAATAAAATTCTATCTCAACTGATTCAATTAAATTTGAGTGGGTATCAAATCAAAGATTTAAGCCTCTTAAGTTCTTTTTCTCAACTACAATTTTTGTATTTAAGTGGAAATCAAATCTCTGATTTAACGCCATTGGCTAATCTCAAAAATTTAAAAGTCTTAGCACTAGATGTCAATCAAATTCATGATTTGACCCCTCTTTCTTCCTTAATAGCGCTAGAAACCTTAATTTTAGATACGAATAAAATTACGGATTTAACCTCGCTTAAAAATTTGACCCGATTAAAAAGTTTAGTATTATTTGATAATCAAATTCAAGATATTACGCCGTTGCAATCTTTAGTAACCTTAAAAAAATTATCCTTACAGGGAAACCAAATTTCTGATATTACACCGCTACACCCCTTAACGAAACTCAGCTATTTAGCCCTTTATGATAATCAAATTGCTGATTTAACTCCCCTTAGCTCTTTAACTCATCTAAAACAACTGCTACTTTTTAACAATCAAATTGCAGATTTAACGCCCCTGGCTTCTTTAACCGATCTCAACCAATTAACTTTATTTGATAATCAAATTTCCGATCTGCGTCCTTTAGCAACCCTGACCAATCTAACCGAACTTTACATTGGAAATAATCCCATTTCCGATTTAACCCCCTTACAAGCATTGACCAACCTCAAAATCCTCAGCTTGTTTAATACCTCGGTTTCAAATCTTGCACCCTTGCAATCGTTAACTCAATTAATCACGTTAGATTTGTATAATACTAAAGTTTCCGATAGTCGTCCATTGCAAAGCTTGACCAACCTAACCGGATTAGACCTTAGAGGGAATCCCTTGACAGAACGAGCCTGTCCCGTTAAAACCACCTTAACCTGTCGTTTTTAGTTAACCTATAGGGAATAACCGTGATTGATTTTCTCCAATATCCCTAAAAATAGTGACCACATTGACTAAATCCCGAATCACGGCGCGATAAATTATATAAATAGAGTCAGGCTAGAAGTCAAAAATTTTCATCCTTATCTAAAATTTAGGTGAATCAATCATGCTTCAGAGTAAGCGGGAGAATCTTATGACCTTTGAAGAGATCTATCAATTTTTCCAAGAACCCCCGCCTATCTATCTCAATAAAGAACTGGCGGTTTGCTACATCTTATCTGTCTTTCTGCGAGGGGACTCCTATGGAACCGAACTCATTGAACGACTAGAACAAGAGTATTCTGCTTATCGATTATCGGATACGGTTCTCTATAGTGCCTTGAAGTTCCTAGAAAAACAAGGAACGATTACGGGATATTGGCAGAAGGTAGAAGGTAGAGGTCGCCCTCGTAGGATGTACCAAATCATACCTGAATACAAAACCCAGGCGCAAGAGTTAGCCCGACTTTGGCATGAATATACAACTCGTCGAGATAAATTTGTGTAAACTACACATCGACGAGTGACCGTTTAAAACTAGACTAATTTAATCTATGATGATTCCCGTAATTCCTTCCACGTTTGTGTTGACCTTGTTACTGGCGATTGGCTTATTCTTCTTTGTGCGGGCTTCGACCAAAGATCGAACACAGCAGGAAAAGCTAATGGCTGAACAAGAAGCAGACTCTTTGCTTACGCAAATTCAACAGTATTTCGCAGCACGAGCTTATCGTGTGACGAAATTAAATCGGGAAGACAATCAAATCACCTTTGAGGGGTTAGTTCGTCCCAGTTGGTTTCTAGCCATCTTCTTAACCCTATTAACGGCCGTTGGGCTGTTATGTTTAGGATTAGTTCTATCGATGGCTATTCCCAACCTTGGCGAACTGTTTTGGGGACTGGTGTTGCTTTCGCCCCTGGCGGGGTGGTTTTATTGGAAAGGTGCCAAGCGGCCAGAAAAAGTCTCTCTTAAGCTGGATGCTGTTCTCGGTCAGGGAAACCAAACTCAAAGTTTAATTACTGTAACCGCTCACCGAGACGAACTGGCAACGCTCAAACAAGCACTGCACCTCAAACCTTGCGAATAATTTCATCTGATCCTTGCTAGAAGCAGGGACTCCTGGGCTAGTTGGGTTAAAAGAAATTCAACAACCTTTTAACCGACTAAACCCCCAGAGATAGATTGCCTCCATTGACGGTTCACCACCAGACCTATCCGGTTTTTCTGTCGTGCTGGCTTAATCTGAGTTAAGGAAGAAGCTCATGTTGATGATAGCTATCACTCGGTTTCAGGACGCCAGAAAAGTTCCGCATTTAGAAAACCCTTTACTTTAAGCATTAAGAATATTCAACACAGGATCTAAACTTCAAACGCTTTTGATGGCGGAAGCAGAAGATAGGGGTGTTGCTTTTTCCACAAGCTGCTTTAAACTGGGGAATAAAAAATGATTTTCTTCAACATACTGAGCGCCAAACAGACCCTTTTCAGCCCAGAAATACCGATCTGTTGTATGCTCATTGCGTTTGACAAGAAGCACAGCAGGGGGAATAATTCCCTCGGCATGGATAAACTTGCGAGCCGCTGTTACGGGTTTATCTTCGCCACTGGAAATGCTATATTGAGGCACACATTCTAAAATTCTTCGTCCTTCTTGTCTACGACGGCTTTTACGCTTACGTCTTCTAGCCAACTTGTTGACCTCCTTTTTAAGCAGGCGGGTTGTAAATATAGCTACAAAATCCGAAAGAAGTATATCTGTTTTAGTTCAAAATTTCAAGATGTTTTAATAGATTGATACAAAATCAGTACACTGATCCCCCGGCTCCTCCTCCTATGCTTACAGCTAGTTCTGAATTTGTCCAACTCTGTCGCACGCAATTGTCATTGACGGCGAGTTTAGGTGCGTCCTTGAGTGTGGTGTATTTGGCTGAGGCTTGGGTGGATGAGGAACATCAGAAATTAATTCCGATCGCCACTTATCCTGAAACCTCCCTGGAAGATTTGGATATTCCGGGTTTGATGCGCTTTCCGACCCTGTTAACTTCAACTCTACCTCGTTTGTTAACAACAGAAGAAATTACCAAAACCTGGATTTTGTTACCTGCGGTGGATATCAATGATTTTATAGAAGCCGAAGCACAGGGAGAGCAACCCCTAGAAGAAGAGGAAAGTTGGCAACAACGCAGTCAAACGGTGTTACCTTTAATTCAAGAAGAGGTGGTCTTAGGCTTTTTAGTAACGGGACGCAATGATCGTTCCTGGAACCCAGAGGAATATGGCCAATTGCAAGGAATTGCCCATACCTTAGCCCTGGGTTGTATTTTAGATCAACGCTCCCAATGGTTCCAACAACAATTAAGCCGACAACAACACCTACAGGCGCAACAAGCCGATGCCCTTCATAATATCTTTCATCAACTCAAAAGTCCCCTCACGGCGGTGCGTACCTTTGGAAAATTATTATTAAAGCGGTTGTTACCGGACGATAAAAATTATCCGATTGCCAATAGTATTCTACGAGAGAGCGATCGCATTCAAGAGTTGTTACAACAAGCTGATCAAACTTTAGACTACACAGAACCTGATTTGAGCTTACCCCTAACCGTTGATTCTGTCTTGGTTTCCACTCCTCCTGGGGAAGAAGCGACTTTTCCGCCCTCGGTGTTAACCTTGTTACCCGCCTGGGATGAACTCGAACCCCTAGAATTGTCCGAGGTCTTGCAACCGTTAATTTTATCAACCCAAGCTATCGCTGAAGAACGACAACTTCAATGTCTTGTTGACCTTCCCCCCCAATTACCCGTTATCCTAGGGAATCGTAAAGCTTTACGAGAAGTCTTGAGTAATCTGCTCGATAATGCCTTAAAATATACGCCATCCGGGGGAAAAGTTTGTCTTCGAGTTCGATTCACTACAAAACGGAAATCCCAACCCCTGCAAGTGGGAATTGGCATTAGTGATACTGGCCCTGGTATTCCCCCAGAAGATTTAACCCATTTATTTGAACGTCACTATCGGGGTGTCCAAGAAAGTTCAGAAATTCCGGGGACAGGGTTAGGGTTAGCGATCGCAAAAACCTTAGTCGAACAAATGCAGGGAAAGATTGAAGTGTTCTCTCCTGTTAATTCGGTTTGGGTCTCCAAGGAGATGCTTTCTCGGGGGAATATTCCTAGAGGAACTACATTTATCGTTTGGTTAAAGGGTGTTACTCCTGATCAAGAATTGAACAGAAGTTGATAGAATTATTTTTTCTCAACTGATGTTGTCTCCATCCCCAAGCCAATATTAAGCTTAGGAGTCCCAACAAACTGGTCTGAAGATTCATTTTTTACACCTTTATTGTACCCGGTTTAAAGCCTATGAGTGCATCCAGTAACCCTGATAATCTGATTAATAACCCCGTGAGTTCCTCTGTTCCTTTAGAAGAAAATTCAGGTAAACCACTTTCTTATGTTGCCCAGGAAGATATCATTTATCGTGCTTTTGATCGCAAAACCGTCTGTCGGGTTTTAAGCCAAGCTCATATTTATGTTTCCATTCGCTGGACAAGAACTCATCTTTATATTGGCATTCCCAGCACCGTTTTAGCGGCTGTTGCTGGTGTGCAAGCCATCTCCAGTTTAGGCGGAAATTATCAATTAGTGGCGGTGATTATTCCCGTTTTAGTCGCTATTCTTGCACCGTTATTAACCTTTTTAGATCCCAATGGTAAAGCGAATACCCATTTAGTCGCCTCCAGGGTTTATGAACAAATGGCCGATCAATATGATTCATTTTTACTCAAATGTCGTTTAGAACCCCGACCCATCGAGGAAGAACTGAATGATTTAGTTCAGATAAATTCTGTGTATAGTGAAAGTAAAAAATCCCTTCCGGCTTGTCCTGAATGGGCGTATCAAAAAGCCCTCCGCACCGAAAATGACATCCAAAAACTGATTCCTGATGAGATCAAGAAAGCTGGAGGGTATGACAAATATATTGCCGATGCGCCCTCTTGAAAGGAGAATAAATTTTATCCCCTTAAACACCTTTTAATTTCTGTAGAGGCAGGTTTGAGTTCAGTTTTGAATCAGCACCTAAAACCAACCCAAAGCTACTTCTACGGGATGGAGATCTTCAATGGGTAACACACAATCTGATTTAGAAGGATTAGAAATTACACCAGGGGAAATCAAACATTGGAGTGGTATTAATCAGAAGTTACTCTACCGACCAGCTACCGTTAAAAAATTATTAGGGGAAGGTTTAAAAACCTTTTTTATCTTTTTATTATTATTAATGAGTTATTGGATTTGGAGTTTAATTTTTCCAGAACTCTCTTTAATTTTAATCATAATTTATTTAACCATTGGGGGACTATTAATTCTTGAGGATAGTGTAAAACTGTGGAATACCTTAACCCGTCCCCAATTCGTTAAACTGTGTCATCAAGTGGAGCGTTATAACGCCATTGTTAAAGCCTTAAAAATTTATGATCAACTCGATGCAATAGCCCATCCCCCTGGAAAATTAAACAATCGAGAAGCTATTATTGCAGCTTTAAACTTAATTAGAACAGAATTAATTAAAGGATTAAAAATAGAACGAACCTTGAAAAAACATCAAAAATTTATTCAGCAATATTCCGAACTTTTTGATCCAAATTTCACCGCCTTAACGGTCTTACAAACAGAAAAACCCACAACAGAACAAGGAAGACTCCTGTATCAAGCCTTTGAAATTGCTTCAGACGTTCATCAACAATTAAAACAACTTCAGGAACAACAGATTTCCCCTAATCGCAAGCAACAGACAATCAGAAACAAGGAATAGGAAAAAAATCAATCTAAGCTGCTATTACATTTAAAGTGTATATTCTAGGGAGCGGGGACGCTCCAACTACAAGGAATTGGCAATTTCCCCATCACCATTAGAGACTGAATAGCTTATATTAATCACTATTCTGGCGACTTATTGTCAACCCTTGTCCAATAAACGGGTAAAAAAAGTTTCACCCCAACCCCTTCTGGATAACCTGGTTTTACGATATGATAAGGAACTGTATAAGTTTCTAAGTAAACTATCTTGAGTGAGATTTGTACCCCAGTCGCACCAGGTCAACCGTTGACGCCTTTCCAGAAAATCGGTTTGGAATCAGTCACTCGTCTACATGGCGGACGGGATGTGGTACTGGCGATTGACCTAACGGAAAGCGTCGGTTTGAATGATGAAGGTCATTTGCGTTTACGTCAAATTGTTGAAGATAGCTTAAAATCAGGAGACACCGTTTATGTTGTGCCTTTTGCTACAAAAACTAACCCTTCAACACCTGAGATCAACCCTTTAACTTTAGAAACTGCAATTCAGTTTAAAGGGAAAGCCGATGTAGAAAAGATTTTACAATTAATTACCTTTCAGCCTGACCTGAGATTACAAAATACCGATATTCAAAAAGCTGAGTTAACGATTTATCAGGGTTTAGCAGATCTCAATCAATGTCGTTTAACCCAGAATCAACCGATTAAACCGCAATCGATTGTTTGGATTACCGATGCACCGTTATTTACAAAATCCCCTGCTACCTCTGAAGAATGGACGGAAACCCCAGCAGACAGTCCTTTCCGAATAGCAACTTCTCCAGAAACACAACAGCGCCAAGAGTGGTTAAATCAATTACCTTTAAATCAGCGATCGCTTCCGATTAAAACTCAAGAACAGCGACAATATAACCTAACAATTGTTGATATTCCTCCGAATGTTCAAGAGTTCTGTACTCCTACCCCCGGACAGAAAGAAACTTGTTTAGTTTCTCCTTATTTATGGAAACAGTTATGGCTACCCGGATTAATTTTAGGAATTTTAATTCTTGCTAGTGTCGGGATGGGAATTAAAATTTATCGTTTGAATAAAAAATGGAAACTGATGGTTAATTTTGATGATGATGATCAGGTAGCAGATCAAACCTGCTCTCTCGGTAATCATCAAAGAATTGCCATTGGTGAATATGAATCTGGTTGTCAGGATACCATTGATTTACCTGGAGCAGAAGTTCGGGCTTATTTAGTCAGAAAAGGAGAAAAACTTTATTTAGAACCGACGAACAATAGCCGGATTGAATATCAAGACAAAATTGTCGATCAAAAAATCCAAATAACCAGAAGTAGGATAAATTTTAATTGCCCTAATCCTAAACCTCCCAAAAACTACAGATTAACCATTAAAATTCAAAAATAAACTAACCAAAAGGGATTTATCATGCAAGCTAATGATTATCAACTGCAAGGAGTTCAACGCACAATTTGTATCGGATTAGGAGGAACAGGACGAGATGTTTTAATGCGAATTCGGCGGTTAATTGTAGAAAAATATGGAGATTTAACAGAACTACCAATTGTTAGTTTTGTTCATATTGACACAGATAAAACTGCCACTCAGTCCGCCAGTTTAAAAACAGGTAATACCTATCGGGGTGTTGATTTAAGTTTTCGAGATTCTGAAAAAGTAAATGCCATTTTAACTTCCGCAGAAGTAACCAATTTTGTGCGAGGTGTAGAACAGCGTTCTAAATCCAATCGTTCTGGGCCGTTTGATCATATTTCTCGCTGGTTTCCGCCTCAATTACTTCGTAATATTAGAGCCGTTGAAGAAGGAGCAAAAGGAATTCGACCTGTGGGAAGATTAGCGTTTTTTCATAATTATCAAAAGATCAAAACTGTCATTGAAACCGCAGCAAAACGGACAATGGGTCATGAAGCAACCTTACTGAAAGCCAGATTAAAACTTGAACCCGGATTAAATATTTTTGTGATTGGTTCCCTCTGTGGCGGTACAGGAAGCGGAATGTTTTTAGATGTTGCTTATAGTTTAAGGAAATCCTATGGAGATAAAGGCACGCAATTACTCGGATATTTAGTGGTAAGTCCACAGTTATACAGCAATGCGTCCTATATGAATGCTAATACTTATGCAGCCTTAAAAGAACTCAATTATTATAGCAGTGCGGGGACTCGATTTGAAGCTTGTTATGATATGCAAAATTTGGTAATTGTTCAGGAACCTCGCGCCCCATTTGATTATACTTATTTAATTTCTAATGAAACGAACGGTGAATATACAATCTTAGAACAACAAAAATTATGTAATGTAATTGCCCATAAAATCGCGTTAGATTTTATCGGAGAATTAGCCCCTGTTGCTAAAGGAATGCGGGATAATTTACTAAACCATTTAATTCAATCGGATAATCATCCCCGTCCTAATACTCAAGGATATTTAACCTTTGGCTTGGCTGCGATTTATTTTCCTCGTGAAATTATCGTAAAAATTGCCTTAAATCGAATTAGTTTAAAATTGGTTAATTTTTGGTTAAATGGAGAAGGTCAAAGTCCCGATCCTCAATTAATTATTGAACAATTTTTGATTAAATATAATTGGTATAGCGATTTAATCCAACGGGATGGGTTTAAAGAACGACTTGCTGGAGGCGTTCAAGAAGGGAGCAAAAACTTTTCTACGACCTTAACTAAATTCAGAGAGAAATTAATTCAAAAAATTAATGAGTGTAGAAATAGTGAAGATCGGCTCAGTTTAAAAAACAACTTATTACGAGAATTACGAGAACAGTTCAGAAAAGTTCTGCCGGGAGAAACGGAAACAACAAGAGGAATTTGGTTAACTCGGTTAATGCAGGTACAACCGCTCATCGCTCAACAATTGAAAAATCATATTAATGAATTTATTGAGGAATTAATGACCCCTAGCAATCCCAAATTTTCGACTAAAAGTGTTCGTGATTGGTTAGAGGCGATGCAAACAGAATTAAACACCTATCAACGTCAGTTAGAGGAAGAAATTAGTCAAGGGGAAGGAATGAAAAAAAATGAAGACTTAGAGAAAAAATTGCGAGATTTAGAACAGAACATGGATGAGATAGAGCAAAGAATTGAACTCCCCATACTGAATCGTAAAAATGCCGATATTCAGAGATTAGCGAGAAACGTTGTTCAAAGTATTATGCAGTTAATTCAGCATAATTTCAAATTAGCAGTAACTCAAGAAACATTAAAAATCGTCAATGATTTGCAAAAGTATGTTAGAGATTGTTCGACTGAAGTTGCCACCTTTAGCCGGATGATCGAAAATTTAAAAACGAATTATGAGAAAGAACAAAATGATCTGATAAATTCTAATTTTAATGAAATGAGTGGAGAAGCTATTTTTGCTCAAGAAGATATTGAAGAATGTTATCAAACCTTATTACCTGATTTAGAGTTTCGCTCTGCATTGGTGTTAGTGAGTAAAGATATTACAGAGGCATCTGGGGTAGGAGAATCGATCTGCTATTTAATTAATCGTACCACTGGAGAGCAACTGAAAACAGAAATTGATCAAAAAATAGATGGTGAATTTGGTTCTCGGAGTAACCAAATTGTTAAATCTGTGATTAAGCGTTTTATTCAAAAATATTCTGGGTCAATTCGTCCTACCCGTTTAGGACAAATTATTGAGCAGGCAGAACCTTTATTACGTTTAAATGTGAGTGATCCTTATTTTTCTAATCTTTCGGATAAACGAAAAGAATTTATTGGATTTAAAGATACCGATGAGGTAGAAGTAAATCAGTTTAAAATGACTCTGACTCGTGATTTGGGAATCGACCCAACGGCTTTAAAACCGACTCAAGCTGAAGATCAAATTTTAATTGTTCGGGAATATGGTGGGTTTCCTTTACGGTTGATTAATGGTTTAGAAGAAATCAGAAATCATTATATCCGAGAACAAAATAAAGATGGCTCAACTTGTCATTCTGATTATCAGATCCCCTTTACTGATATTATCCCCCCAGATGCTAGACTCATGGAAGAATTGGAAGATGTTTTCTATCCTTGTTTAGCATTTCAGTTAATTGTTAAAAATCCTAAAAATCAAGGCTTAGAGTTTCAATATTACGATAATTTACGAGACTATTATTATACAGCAGAACTGAACCCAATTTGGAATCAAGCGTTAGAAGAACTAGCGAATCACCGAGAAATGACGAAAACGTTAAACGAGTTATTAGAGGAGGAAATTAATCAGATTCGTCAAAATCCTGATCTCTGGAAAAGTCAATATTTACCCAGATTACAGCAATTTGTGGATTATGTGGATAATTTACCTGAATCTAATCCTAATTATCTTTATAAATCAACGGTTGTGGGGACTCCGGGTACAATTAATAATTTAGGACATGAAGGAGTTATTAATCGTTTTCGTCGAAAAATTCAGGAAAGTCTAACTAAGACTGGAAGTTTACCAACATCGGTTAATGACGATTCTGCCGCTTTAGTAAAGCGTGGAGAAAATTCCAGAGATTTTAACCAAAGTGATGACAGTTTAGAGGCAAAATTAAGGCAGCTAAAACAAAAATTAGATCAGGGGTTCATTACTCAAAAAGGATATGAATTTGAGAAAGAAGAAATTCTACGGAAATATGGTTGTTAACTCATTTTAATTTAGTTACATTGATTTGAATCTAAGCTCATGTTCAATCTTGAGGATATTTTATGTTGTTTCCTTCTTTTCCTCCTTTACCGCCTTTGTTAATCATTTTGATCGGGATATTTGTGTTTATTCCCTCGATCATTACCCTCTATTATCGCTGGAATCTTTATCAACATTTAACCACTCAAGCGAATAAAATTTATCAGATTATCAATAAACGGGAGCTTGAACTCCCGCCTGCGATTGTACAAGTTTTAGAACAGAGTTTTGCAGAATCCAGCCAAAATTTAGAACAAGTGAACACGGCGGCTTTGATTGATCAAGCCTACAGCCAAGAAAAGGTTTTAGGGAAATCCTGCGAACAAATTGAATATTGGTGTCGAATTATTCCGAATTTACTCCTGGCTTTTGGATTAATTGGAACCTTTATTGGAATTACGGTCAATTTGGGTTCTTTGAGTCAAACTATTAGTCAAAGTCAAGCAACGGATGTTAGTCAGTTAGTAGAGGAATTAAAACAACCCCTAGAAGGAATGGCGATCGCTTTTATTACCAGTTTAGCTGGGTTATTGTGTAGTGCATTATTAACTGTTTTAAACTTTTTATGGAATACGAGTCTAGCGAAATATCGTTTAACGGTTTCTTTAGAACATTACCTCGATAATATTTATTATTCATCCTTAAATGGTCAAACTCGGTTGGATAAAGTTGTTAAAGGAATGTCGAGTGAATTTAAAGATTTTTTAGATCGATTTGGTATTACTGTTAGAGATGCGGTGGAATCTGCCATGAGAGATAATATTCATCAAATTACAAAAGCGAATGTAGAAGCGAGTGAATTAGCTCTAAAAGTCTATAGTCAATTATCCAATGCTACAGGAACGTTAGAAAGGGGAGCTAGAGAGTTTCAAACCGCCACAGAAAGTTTTACAAATGCGGTACAAGTGAGTAACACAACGGCTGATAAATTAGAACAAGTTGCTCAAGGTTTTGAACAAAGTGAATTTCCTAAACAATTATCAATAATCGCTACTGATTTTGGAGAGAATCAAAAGAATTTTTCTGACTCAGCATTCGGTTTATTTCAAACGGTTAAATCTTTGGAAACAATATTAAATCAACTTCAGATCTTTACAGAGCAGTTATTAAAAACGGAAACAAAATTAAGTGAACTTAATCAAAGTTCCTTACAAGTTTTAGAGTTAAATCAAATTAATCAACAATCCCTAGTTGAAATTATTCCTCAACTGCAACAAGGAGGAAAAAGCTTGGAGTTAAGTTCTCAAACGTTAGAGAATATCCAAAACAAACTTATTGATAAATCCGATCATTTAGAAGGTATTCATAAACAATTAGAAACCTTAGTTAAAACCCTTAATAGTTATACAAATACAGTGAATTTTGAACTAGAATCTTTAAGTAAAATGATGAATAAGCTCATTAAAGAACAAACAAATAGTAGTCAGTCCTATTCACAAGTCTTAGCGGATAAATTAGAAGCAGCAATTAAACCTAATATTAAGTATATTATTGAGATGAAATCTGATTTATCTCAGGTACTTAAACTCTTAAAAGAACAAAGCGGTAATCCGGGAATTAAGAAAAATAAACCAAAATTTTGGGAAAGTAAATAAATTTAGGACTGATGCTGGAGATTCTCGGCTAGATCAGGAGATTGATCCTGAGTTCAGGTTTTCATATTAGTTACCCGGTTTCTTGGGTACAAGTTGGTAAGTTTTGTAATTATTATTATTAAAGGTTTAAAATTATGCGTCGTCCGACTCAAATTAAAAATTCATCGGAAGATTTGAATGTCTGGCAAGCATTTACAGATTTAATGTCTAATGCTTTTTTAATTATGAGCTTGTTTTTATTGTTAGCCATTGTTAAATCATCGTTATTAACTTCTAATTCAAAAGAAAAAGATCAGAAAATTAAAGGCTTAGAATTAACAGTTGGTTCATTAAAAAACGAAATTGAACGATTAAAAGCTCCACCAGTCATTGTGATTAAAGATTCTGATCGAGATGCACAGGGGCGATCTTTAAAATTTGAGACAGGTAAGGCAGATTTACCGGAAGGGTTGCGAATTTTTATTGAAGGGAATGTGGTGGAAAAATTAGAGGAATTTTCTAAAGTTTATCAAGGTTATGTAGTGGATGTAATTGGACATACTGATGGTCAAGAAACCTTTAATCCTGCTAGTAATTTAGATCAAATCTTAGAACAAGTTGCACAGGGGAACCAACCTGTTAAAAATCTCAAACCCGGTTCCAATGCTGATTTAGGATTAATGCGCTCTTTAGCAGTTGTTAAAAAACTCCAAGCTATTCAAGAACAAGGTCGTTTAAAGGGGTTAAAATTTAGAGCTTATTCAGCCGCACAATTATTTTTACCTTCAGGACAATATGCGTCGCAAAATCGTGCTTCTGATGAAACAAGAAGACGTATCGAAATTCGCTTTACTCCCCCAGGAGTTGAACAATATTAATAGGGTGATACCAAAGTAATCTGGAACTGTCGCCGGCGGGATGCACGGAGACTCTAAACGGACGTGGAGGAAACGTAAGACTATCTCAAGATAGCAGCACCCAAAGAAGCGTCAACCCGCCAAAATTTAAGCAGTTGTCAATTTTTGTAACTTAAATAGATGGAATCTCTGTCCGTTCACGGCGGAGAGGATGTCAACAATGGTAGGCTTTTCTTAATATCCAAAAAATCCTCCAATAACCTCAACACAATTTTGATGGGAACTCCAATGCGACCTAAAATTATTGTTCTCGATGATGACCCCACAGGTTCTCAAACCGTTCATAGTTGCTTATTGCTGACTCAGTGGGATGTGGATACTCTGCGAATTGGACTGGCTGACCAATCTCCGATTTCCTTTATTCTCACCAATACTAGAGCTTTAACACCCGAACAAGCCGCTTCTGTTACCCGTGAAGTCACCCAAAATTTAAAATTAGCCCTCGCCGCCGAATCCATTACGGATTTTATGGTGGTGAGTCGTTCTGATTCAACTCTCCGGGGTCACTATCCTGTCGAAACCGATGTTATCGCCGAGGAACTTGGCCCCTTTGATGCTCATTTTCTAGTTCCTGCGTTTTTTGAAGGGGGAAGAATTACCCGCAATAGTATTCATTATTTAATCGTTGATGGTGTAGAAACCCCCGTTCATTTAACGGAATTTGCTAAGGATTCGGTCTTTGCTTATCAACATAGTTATTTACCCGATTATGTCACCGAAAAAACCAAAGGTTTGATTCCATCGGAAAAAGTAGAACGATTTTCTTTATCCGATATTCGGGTAGGAACCTTACCTCGGTTAATGCGTTTAACAGACAATCAATGTGTGGTTGTCGATGGTGAAACTCAAGCCGATTTTGATCAATTCGCCTCGGATATTATTACCGCCGCTAGTCAAGGAAAACGCTTTTTATTCCGCAGCGCGGCGAGTATTTTAACGTCTTTAGCTGCATTGGGAAATCAACCCATTCCCGCAGAAGAAATGGCAAAATATACCCGAAATGGAAAACCGGGTGTAGTGATTATGGGTTCTCATGTTAAAAAATCAACTCAACAATTAGAACGATTATTACAAGAACCTGGAGTTGTGGGGATTGAAGTGGATGTTTCCCATTTATTAGAAGAAAGTGAGACTCAAAGACAGGAACTCTTACAGCAAATTTTAGACCAAATCAAGGCTATTCATGAAGCGGGTCAAACCCCAGTCATTTATACCAGTCGTCAAGAATTACAATTTGACACGGTAGAAACTCGGTTAGCCTTTGGAATTAAAGTCTCTGATTTACTCATGGATATTGTTCGAGGTTTACCGAAAGATATTGGATTTTTAATTAGTAAAGGTGGGATTACTTCTAATGATGTTTTAAGTAAAGGATTAGCGTTAAAAACAGCACGGTTACTCGGTCAAGTGTTAGCAGGTTGTTCAATGGTGAAAACCTCTTCTAACCATCCTTTATACCCCAATTTACCCGTTGTTTTATTCCCTGGAAATGTGGGAGACTCCGATGGTTTAGCAACGGTTTATCGACGTTTAACCCAACCCCCAACCTAACAACCGTAGGGTGCGTAAGCTCCGCGCACGCACCACTCCCTAATTAAACTTAATTAATCTACCAATAATCATAAACCCCTACTAACAAGCCTATGGTTTTTTCTTCTTAAAAATCCAAGCCAGTCCCAGAATTCCGACATAAAAATTTTAGCAACGAAACTGAATCTTTCTCGATCAATTCAGCTTAAAATAGCGGATAAAGTCGATTAATTCAACTATCTTTAGAAAGAGATTGATACATCTTTAAATCTTAAAAATTCATCAAATATCTTGCTGAAATCGTTTATTTTTAGGCTATTCCTTGATGTTCTATCTATAGATAGAACATGGAAGAACTGAAACTTGATTATAGTGAGATGAGCTAACGAAACAAATCTTAATACTTGGCTCAGGTCAGAATTAATCGTTAGGAAATAATCTCGAATTTAGGAATTATCGTATGACAGCAACTTTGAGTCCCGATCAAGTGATTAAAGGGATATCAACCCATCTGCCTTCACTTTCTCAATCCGTTAATTTTATTGAGGCAGAAGAACACTTTATTCAACTGCTAAATTTAGAAAATCTCGATCAAAAAATCAGTATTAAGCCAGAATTAGTACAACCTTTTGAAGTCACACTCAATACCGCTTTATTAAGGGCTTATACCGAAAAAGTTAACAATAATGAGATTGATTTAGCCCATTTATTTTTACAACGCATTCTTTATCGAATTAATCGGCTGAATTTGTTTTGGTATGATGATTTAAAGCACTATAGCAACGAACGGTCTTATTATTTAAACTGGGTGCGCGATCGCATTGAGGAAGTTTGGCAAACTTGGGAAAATGCCCAATTTGATTTGGAAGAATACAAACAACAAGATATTAAGCAAGCGTTAAATGAACGGAGCGAGGTTGATCTCAATCCAGCAATTAGTGAAAATAAATATTATTTGCGGCACGAAATGACCCTGGAAGGGTATAAACATTTATTAGCGATCGCTTCTTTAGATGGATTAGTAGAAGCCAGTCGAATGTCGCGGATTTTGGGCGGTGCGAGTAACGAAGTTCAAGCCACATTAATCTTAGTATTACTCGAAGAATATGGCAATGGTCGTCTCAATCGAAAACATTCAACCTTTTTTGCTCAAATGATGGCAGAATTGGGGTTAGAGACGGAGCCAGAAGCTTATTTTAACATTGTTCCTTGGGAAGTTTTAGCCTCAATTAATCATAATTTTCTCCTAACAGAATGCAAGCGTTATTTCTTACGTTATAACGGGGGCTTAACTTATTTTGAAATTGCTGGCCCTGCCATTTATACCGATTATAAATTAGCCGCAGAACGACTCAAACTTTCAGATACGGCAATGGGGTATTGGGCATTACATATCCGCGAAGATGAACGTCATGGTCGCTGGATGTTAGACAAAGTGGCATTACCGTTAGTGGATCGATATCCGAATGATGCTTGGCAAATTCTACTCGGTTATGACCAAGAAAAATGGATGGGCGATCGGGCTGGGGATGCCGTGATTAAAGCGGTTAAACAAGCAGAAAAATCGGTTAGCAATTCCTAATTCAATTTTCAACAATTTCCAATTAACATTTATCTCTAAATATTCATCATGCAAAGCGGATTATTACCTTCTAATCAAGTTACAGAATCTTATTCTCCTGATCAAGTATTCTTCTGTCCTGAAGAATCTCAATTTTACTCTCAATGTATTGAGAAAATGGTATTAAATCAATGTACACCCTTTGACTCAATTATTGAATTTGGGACGGGTGAAGGAAGTCCTGTCATTAATTGTTTACTTAAAACTCGATTTAAAGGCTGTATTCATGGCTATGAATTAAACAGTGATGCTTGTAAATTAGCTCGGTCTACTATTGAGCAATATCAGCTTAGAAACAAGTATATTATTCATAATGAATGTTTTTTTAGTGCTTCCCCTGGTTCCGCGAGTTATTTAATTGCAAATCCTCCTTATCTTCCGGCACCTGATAATGATTTATATATGCCTGCTTTGTATGGAGGAATTGATGGAGCTACGATTACAAAGAAGCTGTTTACAGTGGGTTGTAAGAATGTTTTATTAATGATTGCAGCTTATTCTAATCCGGTAGAAACTATTGAGTATGCTCAAGCACAGGGTTATCAAGTGGTTGATTTTATGATTTCACCGTTAAAGTTTGGTTACTATAGTTGCGAACCAAAAGTTAAACAAACCATTGAAAACCTTCAGAAAAAACAGAAAGCCTTTTATTCTGAAAATATCTACTTTTTAGCCGGGGTTCTGTTTAAAAAAGAAGATCCTTTAAATGTTGATTTATCAGCAGAATTGTTGAAGGTTATGACCGCGTTATAACACCAGACAGGAGTAGAATGCCTCACGAGATGATAACCCCGCCAGCTATCGCACCCTACGGGTTATATTTTTAAATTTTGACGGGGTTTAAAGGTTTCAATTTGACGTAATTTTTCATATAATTCTCGTTCTTCAGGAGTAATATTTTTAGGAATAACCACTTGAATTTCAATTAATTGATCGCCCCGTTCTCCTTCAATGTTCGGATAACCTTTATTGGCTAATCGTAACCGTTGACCCGATACCACCCCCGCAGGTAAACGCATTTTAACCAAACCATCTAACGTAGGAACATCAATTTCTCCCCCTAATACTGCTTCTGTGGGAGTGACAGGAATTTGACAATAAATTTCTGATTTTTCTATTCTAAAAAAGGGATGGGGAGTAATATTAATTTTTAAAAATAAGTCTCCCCCATTAATTCCTTGATTTCTCAAACGGATTTGTTGACCCTTCACCATTCCTGGGGGTAAATCCACTTCTAAAGACCGTCCATCTTCTAAACGGATGCGTTCTGTTCCTCCGGTATAAGCTTTTTCTAACGGTAAGGTTAATCGCGCCTCAATATCCCGTTTTGTTTCGCGGGGAGTGGGTTTATAAACTGCTTTTGTTCGAGGAGAATCATAGGGGTCAGTGGAGGTCATTTGAGGGGAGTTTTTCGGGTCAACGGTTCGCACTTCCCGCCGCCGTCCTAATAATTGATCAATGAAGGTATCAAAATCAGAATAATCTCCATAATCTACATCTTCAGTTTGAGAAATTGTCCGACGACTTCCCCAGTTTTTAATTCCTGAAAACGCATTTTTTTGCCAATCTTGAAACCCTTTTTGTTTCCAAAATTGACTATAATTATCATATTCTAATCGTTTTTCAGGATCAGATAAAATATTATAAGCTTCTCCAATATCTTTAAATTTTTCTTCTGCTTCCTTATCCCCAGGATTTAAGTCCGGGTGATATTGTCTGGCTAGTCTGCGATACACTTTCTTAATTTCATCAACAGATGCTTCGCGCGAAACCCCTAAAATTTGATAATAATTCCGAAAATTTTGCATAGGTTAAATTTAGGTTAACGAGTTCATAATTAAGTGGTCAGAAACCCGGTTTCTAAAAGAAACCGGGTTTCTAAGGTTACAGCCAATCATCATCATCATCATCCCAATTATCACTGGGAGAATAGCGACGAGTCCGAGATACACCTCCACCTAAACTACCGCCACTGCTGGTGCGGGGTTCATATCGAGAATAACTGCGAGTCGGAGGTTCATAGGGATCAACTCGACGTTTTTCACCGGAAAAGGTTCGACGAATTGAACCAAATAAATCATCCTCATCATCCTCTGTTGCAAACACAGAAACTTCCCGACTTAACTCATATAAAGCATCTTGTAAATCCACACTAATTTGATCAATTCCTCGGTCATCATCTCGTTCTAAACTATCTCTTAAAGAGCGAATTAAGGTTTCAATTCTTGACCGTTGACGTTGAGCAAATTGCATTCCATAATCTAAAGCAACTTCTCTTAATTGTCGTTCGGCTTGATAGGTTAAAGCTTGGGCGCGGTTGCGTTTTTCGACTCGTTCTCGTTGTAAACGGTCAACTTCTGCATATTTTTCCGCATCTCGAATCATGCGATTAACTTCATCTTGAGATAAGGTAGAAGCACCTTGAATTACAACACTTTGTTCTCGTCCGGTGGTTTTATCTAAGGCGGTAACTTGTAAAATACCATTCGCATCAATATCAAGAGCGACTTGAATTTGTGGAACTCCTCGCGGTGCGGGCGGAATTCCAGTTAACTTAAACCGACCTAAAGATTTATTATCAACGGCTAATTCCCGTTCTCCTTGTAAGATATGAACTTCTACCAAAGTTTGGTTATTTTCTGAAGTTGAAAAAATATCAGAACGACGCACTGGAATAGTTGTATTACGGGGAATTAATTTTTTCATGACTCCCCCAATGGTTTCTAATCCTAACGATAAGGGAGTAACATCTAATAATAATACATCTCGTACATCTCCGGCTAAAATTCCCGCTTGAATTGCCGCACCAACCGCCACTACTTCATCAGGATTCACCCCTTGATTCGGTTCTAAATCAATTAACGTTCTAACTAATTGTTGCACCATTGGCATTCGAGTAGAACCGCCGACTAAAATCACATCATCAATATCATTAGAAGTTAATCCCGCATCCGCTAACGCTTGTTTCACCGGACGACGTAACCGTTGAATTAAATCCCCACATAATCCCTCAAATTCTCCTCTGGTTAAGCGGGTTTCTAAATGTTTTGGGCCGTCTTCTGTAGCAGCAATAAAGGGTAAATTAATATCCGTAACTCCAACGCCAGAAAGCTCAATTTTTGCTTTTTCAGCCGCTTCTGTTAACCGTTGTAACGATTGGCGATCGCGTCTTAAATCTACTCCTTCTTCTGATAGAAATTGTTCTGCTAACCAATCGACAATTTTCTGATCAAAATCCGTTCCTCCCAGTTGCGTATCTCCACTGGTAGACTTGACTTCAAATACCCCTTCTCCCACCTCTAAAACCGAGACATCAAAGGTTCCGCCCCCCAAATCAAACACTAAAATTGTGCCATAATCTCTGCGTTCTAAACCATAAGCTAAAGAAGCCGCAGTCGGTTCATTTAAAATGCGTTTAACCTCTAATCCGGCAATGCGTCCGGCATCTCTAGTGGCTTGTCTTTGAGAATCATTAAAATAGGCAGGAACCGTAATCACAGCCCCGGTAATTTCTTCTCCTAAATACCGAGTCGCTTCTTCAACTAATTTTTTTAATATCATTGCCGAAATTTCTTCCGGCGCAAAATCTTTATTAACTCTGGGACATTTGATTCTAATATTATCCGTTTCATCCCGTCGCATCGTGTAGGGAACCCGTTTGGAGGCGGGAGACAGGTCAGAATAGCGACAACCCATCAGCCGTTTGACCCCATAAAAGGTGTTTTGGGGGTTCAAAACCGCCTGACGTCTAGCCATCTGTCCCACGATGCGTTCTCCTTCCTTGGTAAACCCAACGACGGAGGGGGTGGTTCGCATCCCTTCAGAGTTAGCAATCACAACGGGTTTACCGCCCTCCATGACCGCAACCACAGAGTTCGTTGTCCCCAAGTCAATGCCGACTACTTTGCCCATGCGTTGGTTATCTCCTTGTCAATATGGTTTCTGGCTAGATCACCTTATATTCTATCGTGTTGTAACGCAGTGTAACGTCTACTGGTTCCCTGACCTATAATTTAAGTTTGGGGCTATTCTTAATCTTGAAGACTACCGATCCTAATGATTTACAAATTTTGGCACAAAATTAGGGCAGGTGTTAATCAATGATTTTTGAGGATCAAAAGTTAACTTTAACCCGCCCCTATCAACCCTAAAAATAGGTTTTAATTCCCTAAAACGGCATTTTTAATTTCAGAAGCTTGTAAATTTTCCCCAATAAATACTAATTGGGTTTGACGAGATTCTGTTGGTTTCCAGAGACGATCATAAAAGGTTTCAATGCGATCGCCAACTCCTTGTAAAACTAACCGCATCGGTTTATGGGGAACCGAAACAAACCCTTTAATCCGGTAAATTTCCTGTTGTTTAACTATTGTTTTTAACCGTTCAATTAAGTCTTGAGGTTCAAAGTCTTGGGTTAAAATCACAGGAACTGAATTAATATTATCATCATGTTCGTGTTCTTCTTCAGTGTCATGATGACTGGGACGGGCTTCTAAATTATCCTCAACGGCTGAATTAAACCCTAAAATCACATCAGGATGAATATTTCCCTGTTGACAAGAAACAATTTTAACGCCCTCACGCAATTCTTGTTTTAACCAGGTTTCAACTTTCTGTTGAGTTTCGGCATCAACATGATCGGTTTTTGTTAATAAAATTAAATCCGCACAGGCGAGTTGATCTTCAAATAATTCTTCAATAGGGGTTTCATGATCTAAATTAGGATCAGCTTGACGTTGGGCTTCAACTGCTTCAATATCCCCCACTAACGTCCCCTTAGCAATGGCTTCACAGTCTACTACGGTTATAACACCATCAACTGTTGCACCCGTGCGAATTTCCGGCCATCGGAAGGCTTGAACTAAGGGTTTTGGTAATGCTAACCCAGAGGTTTCAATCACAATATGATCGATTTTATCTCGTCGTTTTAGAAGTTCTTGCATAGCGGGAAAAAACTCTTCCTGCACGGTACAACATAAACAACCATTGGTGAGTTCTACTAAGTTGACTTCTGGGGTTTCATCATCGCAAACTTGACAAGAACGGATCAATTCTCCATCAATACCGACTTCTCCAAATTCATTCACTAAAACGGCTATGCGACGACCTTGATTATTTTGTAATAAATGACGAATGGTGGTGGTTTTTCCACTTCCTAAAAATCCAGTAATGACGGTAACAGGAATTTTGGCAGACATAAGATTGAGTTAAAGATTAAAGGTAAAAAGTAGAGACGTTTAATTTAACATCTCTACAGCAGTAAAACTGAAATATACTTAAGGGAAATTAGCCTGTAATTGCACTAGATAAAGCAATTACCCCAATCGCTACAACAGCAAAACCTGAATATTTGATCAGGGAATATTTGCTAGTTTCTAAGGTTTGTTGGAAGGATTGAGCGAGTTTCATCGTCGCTCCCGCTATTCCCAATTGAATCAAAGTAAATCCTGCCAAATAGGAGATTAAAGGCATCATTCCTGCCCCCATAATTGATTCTCCATAGGCATAGCCATGAAATAAACCCGCTACGCTTGCTAAACTGATTAATACGGCTAGGGGTAATTGTTTTTTCAGCACTAATAAAATGCCAATGGTAATCACCGATAGGGCGATCGCCACTTCAGGAACCGGCAAATTAAAACTCATTAAATGGATTGCTGTCCCTAACATAGCAGCCCCTAGAAACCCGACAATTATCCAAATTCCACCCACAATACTAGCTGCAATTAAACCAATGGAAAGAATAAAGGCAAAGTGATCAATTCCAATGATGGGATGAGCGAGTCCTGATAAAAATCCTTCAAAAAAATTCTTCGGAATTCGACCGCCAAAGGCATGATGGGCTGTGGCAGGTTGCGCCATCAACAGTAATAATAAACTGATGCCTAAAAAAAAGACTCGATTATTATTTTGTAGCGAGAAATCCTGACAAAAACGCTGAAATGATTTGAACATCATAAACATCATCTGTACCGCGCAGATGTGTGAAAGAATAATCTGATTTCGGTGGGTATTCTGACTTAGAGATCAAGACTCTCATCACAGTTGCGGGACAGTGTTGGATTTGCGCCAAACTTTCCCCTTACTTCTAGCGACTGTTCCCCGCTAGAACCGACTCAGATCCTTGACTGTATCATAGGATTACATTTTAGTCAAAAATTTCTCCCAGTATTTAACTAGGAGAAATCTCAGAGATCCATTCAAAAAATTACCATTTTTTATACGGTAAGAATTTTCCATTCATCGTGACTTTAACCCGATCACCATTTGGATCTTCAATTTTATCCACATCTAAGGTAAAATCAATAGCGCTCATAATACCATCTCCAAATTTTTCATGAATGACACTTTTGAGGGGCATTCCATAGACTTGCATAATTTCATAAAATCGATAAATTAAGGGATCAGTTGGAATCACAGGCTCCAGTGATCCTTTTACTGGATAATCAGTCAAGGCTTCAATATATTCTGAACTTAAACCTAACGCTTCAATCAGTTTTTTGGCTTCTTCATAAGAAGCACTAGCTTGCCGATAGATAACAGCAGCAATCCAAACTTCATCGCGTCCCAATAGTTGTTCTAAATCAGAAAATGTGACTCCTTTATGTTTTTTTGCGGCTAACAATTTTTCAGTGATTTCTGAAACAGCCATGTAATCTTCCTCGTAGAATTTATAGCGTGTAGAATCATCTCAGATTATAAAATAGTTTGGGTCAATATTAACAAAAGTTTTTGATTTTTAGAAAAGGTAGGTTATCCTTATTGGGTGGGATGTTTGGGCAGGGGTTTAGGAGGAACGGGCAAGGGTCGAGTCTGAGTGGTTTGTAATTGTTTAACAACGGACAATAAACGTCTCAGATGGGGTTTAATCACCTCTTTATGTTCTTGGGTTAGTGCATCTAATCTCGTTTGAATTTGGGATAAATCTACCGAGGAAGAAGGTTGTACAGATTTTTCTTGTTGTAATTGATGAATGACATCTTGAATTTCTACAAATCGGCCTTGAAAATCCTGTTGAGTTACAGCATTATTTCTTAATTCGTAGGTAATATCCTGTAATTGTTTCAAATTTTCTTGTAACGATTCTAAATGGACAAATTCTGTTGAGGAAAAATTGTGTAATTCTTGACGAAACTGCTCCCGAACTTCTTCTAAAGCTCCAGCAATATGTTCCTGCATGGATGTTACTGACTGTCCTAAAGCGGCAACTTGTTTAGCTCGATAAACCGATTCTAAAGCGTCTGTGTTCGGATATTCTTCTAATTTTTGCTGGAGGGATTCAATTTCATTGAGGAGTTGTTGTCTCAACCCCATAACCACTTTAACCGTATTTTTTTCTAATTTTTCAACGGAATTTTGAACCTGTACAATTTCCATTTGACTTTGATGGGTTTGTTGTTCTAAACGATAGCGGTTAGCAACATTTAATGAAACTGCTAAGGTTAAGGGGGCAACGCCATAAAAGGCTTGACCGGAAAGGGCAACAACTCCAGAACCGATGGCTGAACTTGCTAGGGAGAGATACTCTAACCACTCTAACCAATGCCGTTGTTTCAACGTTGAAAAAACCGTTCTAGGAAAGATAGAGTTAGGCATTGGCATAGCGCTAGGAGTTATAGCATGGGGTCGAGAAGGATGGGCAGAAGAGGCTGGAGGAAACATAATAATCTATTTTACTGGCTAGAGTAGGACAGAGTGGCTAACTCCAGAATACAGAAATTAATCGATCAACGCACGCAAAATTTACTAAGTGATACTCGCTTCCTGAGTGCTTAACTGTTAAGATGTTGGGGTCGGACAGAATCAGTTTAACTTCTGCCGTGATTGTCTTGACTGGTCTGGATTTTAACACCTTTAACTCTTGTTTTCAATCCTCATCCCTAGAAAATGGGGTTTGTAAAAGGGTAACAAAAGACTCAAAAAACGATAATTCCTAGGAGATGAATGACCATGAAACCTAATGAACCCTTAAAATCCGATAGGTTGCGCTCAATATTGAGTCTTACAACTTTTGTGATTTTAGTGATTGGGGTTGGGTTTCTAAGTGTGAATTTTATTCTGGCTTTAATTCACAAATTATCATCAATAATTTAACGGATTTTTAGGGAATCAATTTCGACATTTGATAAGCTCGACTTTCTACAATAGGCATTTGTAATTCGCCCATTGCTTCGTCGAGTTGTTGGATTTTAGATTCGGGAACAGCATCCCATTGGGTCTGAGACTCCCAACGAATCACTAAAACAATTTCCTGTTGTTCAGCATTAACCCAAATTTCTTTTCCTAAAAACCCAGGAAACTCTTGAAGTCCGGCTGTCCAAACTTCTTCATCCCGTTGAATAAAGGCTTCCCATTTTTCAGGGGGAACTTGAAATTTTAACCACTCAATAACCATAATTTTTGGTGCTAATTTCCGATTTGGTATTCCCTCTCCTTCTCCCTATTTCCTTTAACTTTGAAAATATTGTCCTGCTAAACGCATCGCATCCGCAACATCAACATCTCCATCGCCATCTGCATCTAAAAAACTATTCAAAACTTGATTAGAACCTCCTTGAGGTTGTTGTTGATTTGTTCCGGTTTTTAGAAGGTTTAAAACTAAAGGAACAACCACTGGTAAAAGGGATTGAAGGGTTTGGGAACTAACACCCGTATGTTGAGAAATAGTTTGAATTAATTGTTGTTGCTGAGTGGGAGAAAATAACATTTGAACCGCCTGGGTACTCGGTGTTGTTCCTCCAAATTCATTGACGATATTTTGAGTCGCCTCATTTCCAAGTTGGGTTCGTTTTTCTTGTAAAGAAGACCGAACAGAACTCCCCACCATTGACATCACCATTTGACTGGTTTGAGGAGAAATACCTAATTGGTTCCCAAGCTGTTGAGCCGTATTGAGAATATTACTCATCTGAGTGCTGTTTCCGGCTTGGTTTGGATCATTGAGAGCCGTTATAATTTGATCGAATAGTCCCATAGTGTTCCTAAAGTCCTAATACAAATAAACTATCTTGAAGTTTAACTCTATTTTAACTGATCTTTCGTCAACTGCTTAAATTAAATCGATAAAAAATTTGTTATTCCTGTCCAATTTAAGGGCGGTGAAAACCAATATCCTTGTCCGGCTTCGCAACCCAAGGATTGTAAAATTTCTTTTTGAACTGGGGTTTCTATCCCTTCAGCAATAATATCTAAATTCAGGCATTTGGCTAAATTAACAATGGTTTTTGTGATTTCCAAATCTTTCCCTGGAGATTCTAAATTTTTGACAAAACTCCTATCAATTTTTAGGGTATCAATGGGTAAATTCTGTAAATAACTTAAAGAAGAATATCCGGTTCCAAAATCATCTGTAATTGATGAGAAAGAATTTCAACATCAATTAACATTCCATCTTTCTTGCGATGTTTAGATAGATTTTTTTGATCACTACTTTTAGCATTTGATGTCATCAAAAGTTTAAACGATTCAGACTCTTCAGGAGAACACAGATCTAAAATTGTCATCTTCAGAAATTCTGATTCTGAATAACCATAATGAGCGATCGCAGCTTCATTAACAGCCAAAAATTTTAACGTTTTTAGATCATAAACCCCAATAGGTTGAGGATGATTCAAAAATAAATCTCGATACCGTTTTTCGGAAAGTTGCAAACGCTGGGTTTCTTGACGAATTAAATAATAGAGGAGGAGACTGGTAATTAAGATAAAAAACCAGCCTTTAATCGTTTGAAAAACCGTAATAGAATAGGGATAATGGGCTAATAGGGCTAATAGATGATCAGAAAAAGCAATCCAAAGACCACCCGTTATTGCATAAATTAAAGTAATTTGATAGCATGGATCAATCAGTAATTTTTTCCAGAATTTCATATAAAAAACTATGCCTAAAGAGGTTGTTTATAGTTTAACCGAGTCTCCCTGAATATTTCCTGAGTCATTCCAATGAGCTAGCAGAAAACTAGAATGAATCTGAATGCTACACTGATGCAATAATTAGGAGATTACAGGTCAGGTTAACGTATTTTATAGACGAGGAAAAACATAAATGTCACGTCATCCATTCCATTTCGCTTTCCTCAGTATGACCTTAGCCACGGGGCTAGGTTTTAACTTTTCTATATTCCAACAATCTCCACAACCTCAAACCTCTCCCATTCAAGTCAGTGAAGATGTAACACCCCCACCCGATACCGACAAACCTGCCACAGAACCGAATATCACGCGAGGATATTGTTTTGATATTCCATTAATTGCCATTAAACCCAAACAGGGGACACCAACGACCTTAGCAGATACTCCTACTTTTTTATTTTATATTCCCCCTTTGAAATCCGATCAGATTTTATCTGTTCCTGAACAATCACCCTTCCTAGGAGAATTCATCATTACAGATCAAAATAAAAACACAATCTATGAAGGGAAATTGAATTTAGAAGCTCAATCTGGTTTATTGCGTATCAGTTTACCCAAATCCGTTGCTGAGTTATTTGTAGAAACGGGTAATCCTTATTCTTGGTCTTTTCAAATCACTTGTGACACGACAGGAGATTTTAGTGGAAGCACTATGATTAAAGGAAAAATCCAACGGCTTTCCACTAATCGAGAAATACAAACAAAACTTCTACAACAGATGACCGCTTATGATCGTTTTAAACTGTATCAATCCCTGGGATTAGAATATGATGCCCTGATTTTATTAGATGAATTACGTCATCAAAATCCTAATGATGCGACTTTAACAGCTACTTGGGACAATCTTTTAAAAGCGAACGGACTAGAAAGGTTAATTGGAGTTCCTTGGATTAACGTTGAAATTAATTCGATGCCAACTCAACCCCAAAATCATTAAACCCTGACTTTGAATATTTAAGGATAAGGAGATTCTGTTAACTCGATTAATCGTTGAAGAGTAGTTACTGTCTCCCGATGAATGGGTGCGAACCATTCTACATTGACAATCATGACATCGAGAGTATAAGCATCTGGATTTAAGTAAACTCCAGCCGCACGGTTTTGATCTAATTCCACCATCCAATACTCTACCCCATCCACCAGATGTAATTTCCCGCGTTTATCTAACTCTAAAAGAGCATAATCCTTGGGAGTCGCCCAATTCGCATCCACCATCAACCGAGCTTGAGCAATTCGATGTTCGAGATCTTCGGTTTTCCATTGATTTTGTTGAGCAATTCTACAAAGTTGTTCCAACTCAATCTCACCAAATTTAGTGGATAAGGGAATGGGTTTGAGTGAACCCGTCGCGCTCACAAAGGTTTGACTAGATTTGACAACCACGATCATTCTTGTGTTTCTCTCTAAGGGACTATCCTGATTTGTATTGTTAATAATCGCGGTATTATCCCCAACTGTCAGTGATACCACTAGGGTTTCCCCGTGATGCTCTTATCGTCATCTCCGTGAGAATACGCACGATGGCGTTTGACTGAATTAACATCTCAAAAGTGATATGGATCACAACTAGCCCGGTCAGAAGATAAGGGGTTTGACAAGACTAAACCTTATAACAAGAGTCATAACCGACTGTTCTCTTTTAAATTATTACAATCTATTTGGGATTGCTATATGATCAAAAATAATTACCTATAAATTTAAAAATATAGAAAAATTAATTAATCTTAATAAAAAAATGATAATAATATTCCAGGAAAATAATAAAAGTTTAAAAATGAGTTCTTCGGTGCTTCCTATCCGCAAGTTTAAGTTTAAAACTGTTGCATAATCGCCAATTGATATAATTCCCGCGACTCCTGCTTAACCTTCCCTGACATTGCTGCTAACTGCAAATTGGCAAAGGCATTAATATCATCTGTACCATAATGGGTAGTTTGTAGCATTTGTCTTAATTTGTTTTCGGTATGAAGGCTAAGATAGCCGGTAGACATCACTTCTTGAACAACATCACGAATACAAGTCATTGCAATATTCTCCTGGTAAAAGCCATCACAATATTTAGTATCAGGGATTTCCACAAAACCTGGGGTGATCCTGATACCTTTACTGTACTGATTTCTACGGAAACAATAGGGTGATGAGGAACAAAGGTTAATTGTGATCTACATCATCTTAGGAATGTGATCTCTCACAACTTAACGCTACAGCCACTCCATACTCGATACCGCATTGTTAGACTGAGGTTGGCGTCCCCCAACTCCTAATTGTTCTTCAGACCAATGGGAATAATCCGATAATAAATTATGAACTAATCGGTGCCTAACCGTCATCAGCACGCTTTTTAATAATCCATTTCCGGTTGTTTCTAAAATAGGTTGGGGCGTTAACCATAAAGGGGGAGGAAGTTCAACTTTTACTTCTAAATCCGCTTGACCTTTTAAATGGGTAATTCCTTGTAATTGAACTGGATAGAGTTTCCCCACTAAATTCAGGGAAAACCGTTGATTAATATACTCAATTCCTCGAATTTCACAGCCAACGGATTTTAAGTTAAGAATTCCATCGGACTGTATCCAGACTTTCAAGTCTACCGTCGGTTGTAAACTGAACATCATGAACTGCAAAGGACGCATTTTTAAGCGGTAAATCTCCTCTCCCAAGTGATCCAAACGAGTCGGATCAACTAACGCCTTCACCAAACGTTTCGGTTGACGTAGATAATGGTGAATCAAATTGGGCTTGGGTACAGCCATTTCAACAGTTTGAGAAGCTTGAAAGTGGGTATACATAAAAAATTATTAAAGTCTACAAATTTTGAAATTTATCTTAATAAAATTTAAGAAATTTTCAAACAATTTTCATCCATCGCAAGTCAGGATCAAACCGGGTCGCTGATGATTCACGAAAGCCATGAAATCGGTAAACCTCATGAAATCGGTGAAATCCCTAAAATCCGTAATCTTTTCATGATAAGGGTAACATTGATGAGATTAATGTAAATAATTGTAACGTAATCTAGCAAAATGTAACTGAAGTGGAGGAACCCTCAAAACAATTTCTATCTTGGGGGTTAATTCCATCCTTGGCGATTAATTTATATCTACGGAAGTGAAATTATGACCGTTTCCATTGCCCATCTTGGCCCATCGGGGACTTATGCGGAAGCCGCCGCCTTAGCTTATGCCCAATCTTTGACCCAAAATACCGGGGAAGAAGTGATGTTATGTCCCTGTTCGAGTATTAGTCAAACCCTATGGACAGTTGCCAAAGGAGATGCCCAGATTGGGGTTGTTCCGGTGGAGAATTCCATTGAAGGCAGTGTTAGTATGACGTTGGATACATTATGGCAAATTGGTTCCCTACAAATTCAACAAGCCTTAATTCTTCCCATCGCCCATGCGTTGATTTCCCAAGCCCAAAACTTTGAGCAAATTCAAGTGGTTTATTCCCATCCCCAAGCCTTAGCCCAGTGTCAAGGATGGTTAGAAAAATCCCTCCCCGATGTGCCATTAATTGCTAAAAATTCAACAACAGAAGCCTTACAATTGGTCAGGGATGAAACTCATGTCGCTGCGATCGCGTCTTTACGAGCAGCAGAATTATATCAACTTCCCGTTCTTGCCCATCCTATTAACGATTATTCCGATAATTGTACCCGTTTTTGGGTCGTCAGTTTACAACCTTCAGGGCCGGGAAAATATACGTCTTTAGGCTTTAGTGTTCCGGCGAATGTTCCGGGTGCATTAGCTAAACCCTTAACTATTTTTGCGGAACGAGGTATTAATTTAAGCCGAATAGAATCCCGTCCTAGTAAGCGTTCCCTAGGAGATTATCTATTTTTTATGGATTTAGAAGCGGATAGCCATGAGCAATCCGTACAATCCGCTTTAGCAGAATTAAGATCCTTCACAGAAACCCTCAAAATTTTTGGAAGTTATACCCTATTAAACCTGAATTAATCTCGATTCGGAAACGGGTCAATTTCTCTTGTAGGATGGGTGAGAATCCAGGTTGAGGGGAGAAAAAATTTCCCCCTGTTCTCCGCCACCCTACTGACACCCTACTGAGTTTTTAAGGTTCTATGGATATTTTTTTGAGTAGCATTCCCAGTATTCCTGATTTGACCCATCCGAATGAATTAATTGAATTGGCATCAGGAATAATGAAAGGATTAACCCACTTTGCCATTTTTTTAACAGCAATGGGTGTGATTTTATCTTTGATGAATTGGTCAGTCAAGAAACGAGGGGAGGGGATTTCAGTTCCTCTTCTGAGAACCGCCTTAGAACAATATGTGAAATGGCTGCAAATGTTACCCCATTTTATTTTAATTGTTCTGGTGATCACCAGTGGATTTTTTCTCTGTTCTACCTTAGCCAATCGTTATCATAATTGGGAACAACAACAGATTACTCAAATTGCCACTACCGTTGCGGGAGAACGTTTAGAACAAACCGCACCTCGCATTCGCTATGACATTGAAGAACCCTTCACCGATTATCGATATGTTGAGGGTAAAACCATTGAAGTTAAAAGTACCCGTATTGTATCTCGTTGGATGACCTTAGCGGGATCAAAAATTGAGGTTAAAATCAATCAAACGACCAGTCCCGATACCAAACAATGGATTTATAGTGTGGATTTCGTGGGAAACTATGAAGTTAAAAATCAACTCAAAGGCATCTCAGAATTTTTCTTTGAAGTTCCGCCTCCCTATGGTTATTTATTATTACAGGATTTTCAAGTTGAACAAAATGGCAAACCCTTAGTTCAAGTCAACCCTGGAGATTATGGATTTCCGTTTAAATTAGCACCGGGAGAAACCACAAATTTTAAAGTTAGCTATCAAGCTCAAGGCGCTCCCCGATGGGTTTATCAACCGGGGGATCAATTATTATCGAATTTTCAGTTAAATGTTTTAGCCCAGTTTGCGAATGCTGAATTTGCAGGCGCAGTCCCAACTGTTACAAAAGAAGCAGGAGAAAATCGACAACTTTCTTGGGTTTATGAAGGCAATATTTCTGTTAAAAATCCATTAGGGGTCTTTACGGCAACTTCCCCAGTTCGGAATACAGGCGTGATCCCACGATTATTATTATTAGCACCAGGAATATTTTTATGGTGGATTATTTTACTGTATCTCTCTTTACCCTTAACCTTGCGAGATATTATGATCATTGCAGGCTTGTTTTTTGCCTGTTTATTAACTTTAACCTATAGCAGTCGCTTCATTGATGCGAAACTGGCGTGGATGTTGATATCTCCCTTATTACTTTTTGCAGTTTGGGGACTCGGAAAAAACCGTCAAGCCGCTTGGGTGACAATGATTTGTACCATTTCTGGGGCTATATTACCGATTTTTGGTTTATTAGTTCCCTATAGTGGGATAACGTTAAGTCTAGCGGGATTATTATCAGGAATTTGGTTAGCGGTACAACATTGGTATAAGTTAGGGCCAGGGAAATCTTAACGGTTACTCAGAAACCGGGTTTCTTGCTATTATCTCTGGCTGAGAAACCGGGTTTCTTGGATTAGATCGGTTGCACTACTCGATCAGAAAAGATTTCTGCTAATACCTGAAGATAGGGACAAAAGACGGCGAAATTTTGAGGAAGCAAACGTTTTTCTAATTCCTCGGATAGCTCACTCAACATATCCTGAATTAACTTCCAACTAATATGGAGTCTAGGATATAAAATTACACACATGGGAAATAATTCCTGTTGGATTGGGTATAAACTATTCTGTAAGACGCACCAGCATAAATAAATTTGGAATAACTCAATATCGCGAGTAGCAGAGTATTGAAGGAGATGATTTTTCAGATCCCCGCTAATACTGCGATACCCTAGATTCAAATCATACACTTTATGATAAGTATGATGAGCAACGGTTGTGAAGATGGAAAGTAACTGTTGAACCGCAATTAAAGCGGGAGAATCTGGTTGATGTTGGGCGGCTAAATCATTCACTTCCCCTAACGGAGAATATAAATAATCCTCTAACGTTTTAAAGTAGAGAAAGAAAACCGTTCTTTCCTTCATCGACATCCACTCCAACAACATTCGCCCCATATAATGAAACTGCAATTGGAGTAAAACTAACATCAAGGGTTCTGCTTGAGAGTATTTACGACGCAGTTTGATCGTCTCTCGCCCTAGGGATACCGATAGGCGGAAGGGGTATTCATATTGAGCAAAAACTTCCAAGGCTTGATGATACAGTTTAGATACATCTTGAATCAGGGTAGCTGCCTGTTTTAATTCTAGTTTATTGACCGGATAGCGATTCCAGTCAATCCCTAAAATGGCTCCAACTTTATTCCATGCTAATGTTCCTAAAAGGCTCAAGTTTTTCATGAGCTCTGCCACGATGCGAGAACGATCCTCATCAAATTCAGTAACATCAACTTCCTGATCGTCTAAAAAAAGATGAGTTGAACTGCGATGGCTATGAGCAGCAGCTTTTGCATAATATTTCTGCGCCCATCGAACAGCCGTCAATGTCATTTCAGTTCTATCTAGGGAATTAGATAGAGGGTTCAGTTGTTCTGGAGATTGGGAGAACATCATAAAAGTTTGCGTCCTTGGTAGTCAGGTTCATTGGAGGATTTAGCAATATATCGGCAAAAGTAGAATTCAGAAAACCGTTTGTTCCTAAAATTCTACAGTCTGCTTCAAGTCTAGTCGAATTAATTGATAATTTTAGGTAATTTTTCTAAAGACATTCTATACTTTTTGGAAATTTTTAACTGTGTAAACTTTTTCTTACAATACTTGTAGTTTGGGATACAAAAATCAATAATAGTATGATTTAATTTTAACCAAAATTTAATATAAATTTAGTTTTTTATAGGAATTGTAAAGGCTTCCCTCCAAAAGAGGGAACAAATAATCAAAAAGAGGGAACAAATAATCAAAAAGAGGGAACAATCAATATCAGAGTGATATATTGCCCGTGATCATCGGAAGTAACGCAGACACTCAGTTTCCTGGGTTGTCTGTGTTCTCCTAATTTTCGTAAAACTGAATACATTAAAACAGGAATATTATTCTTAAGTCACAGCATTTTCTAGCATTGCAATTGTGCCTTGTTTAGTATCAATTTCTACCTCTATTCCTAAAGGAACCGTAAATTGATCTCGAATATGACCCATCATCGAACCATACCAGGCGGGAATCTCTAAGGGTTGAATTAAATCCGTTAAGACTTGCCATAAGGTTAACGAGGGTTCATTTCCCTCCCCCGGGGTGCAGGATGTACATTGACTAAAAATAAATCCCGAAATTTGATCTAAAATTCCAGCTAATTTTAAATGGGTTAACATTCGATCAATTCGGTATATATCCTCACCTACATCTTCCACAAATAAGATTTTGCCCTGCCAACTGGGTAAATACTCGGAACCCACTAAAGTTGATAAAACTGATAAATTGCCTCCCACTAACCGTCCTTGGGCTTGACCTGGATAAAGGGTTTCAACTCGAATATTGGCAGGATTTTGAAAGGTAATATTTTGGGCATCAAATAAAAGTTTTTCTAACCAATTGACGGAATAAGGAGTCCATAATGAAGTGCCTAATAATCCATGAAAGGTGACTAATCCCGTTTGGCTATATAATCCTAATAATAAGGCTGTAATATCACTATAACCGAGAAAAATTTTAGGATGTTGGCGAATTAAATCATAATCTAATAAAGATAAAATTCGGCTACTTCCCCAACCGCCTCCTGTGGCAATAATCGCCTTAACCGTTGGGTCAGCGAACATTTGATTAATATCGGCTGCCCGTTGTTGATCGGTTCCTGCTAAATAGCCGTATTCACTCAGAACATGAGGGGCAACTTTAACGGTTAATTCCTGTTGTCCTAATTGTAGTTGAATCCACTTTAAATGCTCCTTTAAAATCGGGCTGGCTGGAGTCACTAACCCCACTGTATCTCCTGGCTTTAAACGGGAAGGTTTGAGTAACCCAGAAACAGATGCAGACTGAGCTAAAACGGGCAACTGAGTCGCAATTCCCGTTAAGGTTAATCCTGCTAAAAAATCACGACGATTCATGTAATCAGTTATCAGTTGTCAGTTATCAGTTATCAAGTATCCGCATCATCAGTTATAGAAGGTGATTAATTAATTCTATTACCCCTGCTCCTCGGCTGTTTTTTGTGACCCAATTAACTTTTTCTTTGACTTGGGGTAAGGCATTAGCAACAGCTACGGAATAACCACATTGTTCTAAAAAGTCACAATCGTTTTCTGCATCCCCAACACCTACAATTTGTTGTAGAGGGAGGTTGATTAATTGGGAAAGAGCGTTTAATCCAAAGGCTTTATTAATGCCTTCGGGTAATACCATCACTGCTCCTTTATTGCAAATAATTTGGAGATTAACGCCTAACTCTTGAATCGTTTTCTGGGTAATTTCTAAATAGGGTTCCCAAGTGGCAATAATCACTCGACCCACCCCCAACGCTTCAAATAATTGAGCTTGAGCAATCTGAGAAAATTCCTCTGGAACCGCTTGATTTTTTAAAGATTGTTGTTTTTGGTCAATGCGATCGCGTAAGAGGCTTATAAAGTCTTCAGACGGGCGTTCTGCCAATAATTTTTCGAGCTTTGTAGGGGGTTGATATAATACAGCACCATTTTCTGCAATCACCCAATCAAACACATTAATAACCGGAATATGAGCAATTAAATTATCGAGTTGTCTGCCCGTAATCAGAATTAACTTTCGCCCTGACTGTTGCCACCGTTCTAAAGCATTTAAAGTAGACTCCTCCACCATTCCATCGGTCGCTAAGGTTCCATCAAAATCCGTTGCTAAAGCTAAATAGTTCATGATGATCAGAAAAAAAACTGTTGAGGAAGGGGTAGATTTAGATTGAATTAATTCTACCACTCATCCGTTGAATTAACCTTTAACTTTCTGATTCATCATCTTCATACTCAACCCAAGAATTAGAGGTTTCTGAAACCCTAACTTTTAATCGGACTCCTTCAGGGACTCGTTTTTTGGTGACATCATAAATATATTTGGCAATCATTTCGGCTGTTGTTTCATATTCCGGGGGTAAAATTTCATTTAACACCCCATGATCTAACCCTCCTTTGGTAACATCTTTTTTTGCCCATCGTAAACTTCTAAAATCTGCGACCATCACGGGATGGGGGCAATATTCCGAGGAATGGAGTTGGTTAGATGTTGCTTCCACTTGCACACGATAACTATGACCGTGCATTCGTCCACAGGGGCCATCATAATCTTTAATATAATGGGCGCTATCAAAGGTAAATTCTGTTGTTAATTTCCATTTCGGCATAGGTACGGGCTTCAACTCAACATCTGATCTTATTTTGACGCCACCGTGAACTTTCCATCCATTCAAGAACTTTGAAACATAAATTAAACAGATAAGTTCACTCTTTACGATCCCTAATTGAGTCCGAATACTCAACATCAATTAACTTTGTTAAACGCTAAAAACCATAAGCAGGCAACTTTTCCTTTATCCTTTTTACTTTTTCCTTGTGCGTAGTGCTATAATGTCGGGCTAACACGCCATTTGGGTGATTAGGCAGAATTTTTCTGTATAACATCCCGTATAGGGTGATTAGCCAGAACCTTGACATTGAAATTAGGCTGAGTCTTTTGCTAGTTTACTTTTTCCTGCATGAGTGAAACTGTTTTCCAAGCTGGACGACTTAACATTAATCGAGGAATACCACACTCTGAGGCAGCTTGAGCCGCGATTTCATTCACCTTATCCCCTCTCAGGGGATTGTAATTAAAAACCAATCTGCTATAAGGTTTATTGACTCCAAAGCAATCAGATTTTAAATAATATGACTCAAAAACAATGGTACGAATCCCTGTTCGAGAATTACGGAGAAAAATATGATTCTGAGAATTTTACAAAAGGGACAATGGGTGAATGTGATTTCATAGAAAAAGAATTAGGATTTAATAAATCCTTAAACATATTAGACGTAGGTTGCGGGACAGGAAGACATACAATTGAACTGACCAAGCGGGGATATTCTGTTACGGGAATTGATTTATCCGAATCTCAGCTTAAAAGGGCAAAGGATAAAGCAAAAATTGAAAATTTGATGATTGATTTTCAGCAGCAGGATGCCAGAAATTTGCCATTTAATCATGAATTTGATGCCGCGATCATGCTTTGCGAGGGAGGATTTTCCCTCATGGAAACTGATGAAATGAACTTTGAAATCCTGAAAAATGTCACCCAATCATTAAAGACGAATGCTAAACTTATATTCACAACTTTAAATGGATTGTTCCCCTTATATCATTCGGTTGAGCAATTCTATGAATCAACAACAGAAGCCGGAAATTCTACCTGCAAAAGCAATAGTTTTGACTTGATGACCTTCCGGGATCATAACATAACGGAATTTGAAGATGACCTGGGAAACAAGAAATCTCTTGCCTGTAATGAAAGGTATTATGTGCCGAGTGAAATTACCTGGCTCCTGAAATCTCTGGGTTACAGCAGCATAGATATTTATAGCGCTAAGTTGGGGGCATTTTCCAGACATGACAGATTAACAACTGAAGATTTTGAGATGCTTGTTATTGCTGAAAAATGATTGTGTAACTTGTCCCAACTCGCTCAATAAGAACTGAACTTAACAGGGAAACTCAATGATAAAAGTTGTTAAAGTTTGGTCACTTTCAACTTGAATTGTTCCGCCTAATTGTTCAACTAATTTTTGGACTAATGCTAATCCTAACCCGGTTCCTCCTTGCTTCCAGGGGTCTGCATTGGGAACCCGATAAAACTTCTCAAAAATGCGAGGAAGTTCTTTAGCCGGAATTTCTGCTGGGTTACGAATGACAATTTGTAAGGAGTCGGAAATTGAGGGAGAAGGGAGAGGTTTATCTTGTTTTTTACCTTTGCGTTTGGTTTTAGGGGTTGATATTAATTCCAACCAATTTGATAAAGAACGATAATGAATTTCTAGAAAAATTTCTCCCCCATTTGGACTATATTTACAGGCATTATTTAACAGTTCTGCCAAAATCCGCTCTAAACTATTGGCATTTGTTCTAATGGGTTGTAAATGGGGATAATAAGATACAGTGAGCAACTGCTGGCGTTCTTGAGTGCGGGAATAAAAAGGATTTATAATATTGGGCAACCATTCCAATAAATCTAAACTTTCGAGAGCAATGGGGGTAGAGGAGGATTCCAACCGTTGTAAATCCAATAAATCATTAATTAAATTTGTTTCTCGCAGACATTCAGATCCTAGGATCTCCAAATACTTTTGACCTCGCTCAGAATTGGGGGCAATTTTTAACATATGAATCGCCATTTTCATATTCGCTAAAGGAGTCCGCAGTTCATGAGAAACGGTACTCAAAAAATCATCCTTGAGAATATTTAACTGTTGCAATTCTTGAACTTTTTGCTGGAGTTCGGCGGTTCGATCTTGAACTTGACGTTCTAAATCAGTATTTAACGCTTGAACTTGTTGATATAATTGAGCTTGTTGAATGGCGATCGCTAATTGAGTGGCAAGCTGTTGTAATAATAGGGTTTCTGAGGGTTGCCAATGGCGAGAACCTGAACACTGATGGGCTGTAATAATTCCCCACAGTTGCCCATCTTGTAAAATAGGAACCACGAGATAAGCCGTCACTTCCTGTTGATTTAATTGATTAATTTCTTCAGGACTTAAGGAAGATTTTTGAATATCAGAAACGGCATAAATATTATCATATTCAAAGACCGTTAAGTAACATTTAACTGATTCTTTAAAAAGCTGATCATTAGCCAGGGATTTACATCCAATAGCAACGGATTCAGCCACTAATTTTCCGGTTTGGTCGGATTCAATATGATAAATAAACACCCGATCAGCTTGTAAAAATTGTCGAACTTCCGCCACTGTTGCATTGAGAATTTCATCTAAATTTAAGGATTGATGAATTCTCATGGAAATTTTAGCTAACAGTCTTTCCCGTTGTAACTGTTCATGAATTTTAGAGGTGCGTTCTTGAACTTGTTTTTCCAGTTCCGCATTGCGACTTTTTAACAGTTCTAATTTTTCCGTTTGCAGTTGATTAACTGATTGCTGTAATTGTTTAACAACCCGATACATTTCCGTCGGATCAAGCATTCTTAATAAACTAACTTGTGTAATAATTCCTAATAATTCTCCTTCATCTCCACAAACGACTAACCATTGTGCCTGTTGCTTTTGCATTTCTTGATGAGCCAGCCATAAAGAATCATTGGGTTTTAAAGAAAAGGATAAAGTTCCCATTACCGTTGTTGCAGGTGTTAAGGTTAAATCTAATTCTAAAAATTGTGCCTCCACAATATCTTGTTCTGTAACTAATCCAACGGGAGTTAATTTTTTTCGAGTTCCCGATTGAAAAATGACAACACAACTGGCTTGATGTGCCGCCATCATTTGAGCTAAACTTAATACAGATGTTGTTACCGGAGCCGTCACAACTTGGGTTAACATTTCATCTCCGACTCTTCGCAATCTTAAAATATTAGACGGTTGTAAAACCCGACGAATTCGTTCTGGGGTAATCACTCCCACTAACTGCCCTCGACTATCTAAAACCGGTAAATGGAGAATTTGATGTTGTCGAAATAAGGATAAAGCGGTAAAAATATCTTGATCATCGGATTCAGTTAAACTAACTGTAACCGGAGACATAATTTCAGCGACACGAATTTTATGAAGCGGTGCTTCCTTTAAATTATCTAAAATTCCCGCCGCAATTAACTGAACAATATCTCGTTCTGTTACAATCCCTAAAAGAGAGGAAAATTGAGGGTGTTCATCAGGAAGAACATGAACAAATTCTTCTGGATCTTGATGAATCACTAACACACAACTTGCCCTAGAATCTTCTACTGAAGAATGGCTAGGGTTTAACAGACAATGATTTTGAGAGAGTCCCAATACCTTGATCACATCGGCTAAAGAAGTTTCGGGCGTAACGATAAATGGATTTCGATCAATGGCTTGTTCTAAGGCTGATGAATACCGCACAGACTGATAAAATTCCATAGTGATACTCTAAAAAAAGTTCGTGGCAAAAGACACGAGGTTTTTAATCTTGAAATGTCAACACAAACTCACTCAGCATTTATCGGAGACTCATCGCTAATGAGTTTAACACAATTTCACAATAAATAGTTATGATTTTATCAGTTAATGAACCCAATTTTTGGGAAGAACACTATCAACAGGGAACCCCAGGATGGGACTTAGGAGAACCAGCACCCCCCTTTGTTGATTTTTTGCAATCTTCTCACACCCTACCACCGGGAAAAACTGCGGTTTTAGGCTGTGGAAGGGGTTATGAGGCGCTGTTGTTTGCCAGTTATGGATTTGATGTTGTTGGGATTGATTTCGCGACTTCTGCAATTGAAGAAGCCTTAAACTGGCAACAGAAGTTGATAGCTCAACCGTCTCTTTTAAAAGGTTCAGGACAAGATTTACCCACCTCAGCAATATTCTTACAACGGGATATTTTTGAATTATCGGAAGAGTTTTCAGGACAATTTGATTATGTCGTTGAACATACTTGTTTTTGTGCCATTCCCCCCGAAAAACGAGGAAATTATGCCCAGTTAGTTGAGTCTATTCTGAAACCCAAGGGGCAATTGTTGGGGTTGTTTTTTACCCATTCCCGTCCTGGAGGGCCACCGTTTGGGATTACACCTGGGGAAATTCAAGCATATTTTCAAGATAAATTTCATATTCTTGATCTCCATCCCGTGACAAACTCAACCTCTAAGCGTCAAGGTGAAGAACATTGGGGACAGTTTAGGGTCAAAAAAAAATAAGAGAAATTTAGGGGTTTTAGGCTAAAGTTGATCTGTCTAACTCCCCTTGATAGAGGAATTCAGAATCCAGTTACCTTTAGGGGACTTTGTGTTCTGCAAATTTTAGTCTGCCTTATTATAATAAATAAAGATTAAATTGAACCTGATTTACGAATGAGTCAACCGTTGAACTTAGAAAATATTTCAAATCAGTTAGAGAGCGACAACTTACGCGATCGCTTATTGGCGTTAGTTTCTTTGCGGGGAGTTCCCCCAGAAGATGCTGTTCCTTTGATTAAAAAAGTTCTTAATGATCCCAGTTTACAAGTCCGGTCAATGGCGGTTTTTGCCCTGGGAATTAAACCCACAGCCGAATGCTATCCCCTGTTGGTGAATCTATTAGAAACTGATCCCGATTATGGAGTCAGGGCTGATGCCGCAGGGGCTTTGGGTTATTTAGAAGATATTCGAGCATTTGAACCTTTAGTTAGAGCTTTTTATGAAGATACAGATTGGCTGGTTCGATTTAGTGCGGCAGTTTCTTTAGGCAACCTGAAAGATATTCGCGCCCGTGATGTTTTATTAGCCGCATTAAATAGTAATGAAGTGATTTTACATCAAGCGGCGATCGCGGCGATCGGAGAAATTAAAGATGTTGAATCTGTTGATCATATTCTGCGCTTTGCTCAAGCTGAAGATTGGTTAGTTCGGCAACGATTAGCTGAAGCATTAGGTCATTTGGTGACACCCAAAAGTCTTTCGGCGTTGAACTATTTAGTCAAAGATAGTCATCTGCAAGTGGCTGAAGCTGCCAAAATTTCCTTAGAACGGCTACAAGAAGCCGAATTAAAATCTTAAGAATTTGATCACAGGGGAACGGAGAACACCGAGGATAATTGAATTATCTTGACAAATGAACCTGACTATTAGACGATAGATTTTCAGTTTTTATATTTCCCTGAAAAGCTATCCTTAAATCAGCTTATGACTTCTCCGTTCCCTTACCGTCAAAAACCCAAAATTCTCCAATTAATATTTTTTAGTTTTATAGTCTTATTGCTGGCTAGTATTTCAGCTATTTTAGGCGCAATGACAGCTTTACTCGCTCCTGAAAAATTTGATTTTAATGAACCCGAATTAAATATTTTAGATGGGCTATGGCGACATCGGTTTAAATATAATTTATCTCGTTCGGTTAATATTTTGGTGTTGGGAATTGATGGCAATCTTAATCAAGATTCAGCATCCCCCGATGTTTTTAAAGGTCGGAGTGATACGGTGTTATTAGTAGGTTTTGAACCCCAAGATAAATCCGTGAGTTTATTATCTATTCCCCGTGATACTCAAGTTGAAATTCCAGGTTATGGAACTGGAAAAATTAATGAGGCGAATTATTGGGGGGGTGCTCAATTAGCACAACAGGTAATTCAAAATACGTTAAACAAAGTTGAAGTTAACCGTTATGTTCGTGTAAGTAGCGGTGCATTTCGAGAATTAGTGGATTTTTTAGGAGGAGTAGAAGTTTATATTCCTCAACCGATGTCCTATCAAGATAAAACTCAGCAATTAAAAATTGATTTAGCACCCGGTTGGCAAACTATTAATGGAGAACAAGCGGATCAATTTGTGCGCTTTCGGGGTGATGGTTATGGAGATTTAGGTCGTGTTCAGCGTCAACAAGCGTTAATGGAAGCAATTTTAGTTCGACTCAAAGATCCGACGGTTTTACCGCGTGTTCCTGAAATTATTCGGATTATGCAAAAATATATTGATACTAATTTGAGTTTTGAAGAAATTTTAACCTTAGTTAATTTTGGTTTGAATCTGGAACCCCAGAATTTTAAAATGGTGATGTTACCCGGTCGTTCTAGTTCTCAGGAAGATTCTAATAGTAGTTATTGGTTCCTGGATGAACAGGGACGCGATCGGGTAATGTATCAATATTTCCGTTTAGATTCAACAGGATACACCTTAAAAAGTTCCTATGAACCGTCTGCTTATGACCGTTTATCCAAAGATTTAAAAATTGCGGTTCAAAATGCCTCTGGTCATTCTACTGGGGCTGAAAAAATGCTTAACTTTTTATCCAATCAAGGATTTAATCAAGTTTATTTAGCCCCTATTGAATCAACCCCACAATTGCAAACCCAAATTATTGTTCAAGGCGGAGACTTAGGCGCGGCAAAATTGATGCAAAAAGCCCTTGGCTTAGGAGAAATTAAAGCCTCTGCCACAGGAGAATTGGGTTCAGATTTAACCATTCGAGTCGGCGAAGATTGGATAAAAAACAAGTGATCAGCAACTTATTTTCAAACTTTAGTCAATAATTATTAACTGATAACTGACAACTGATAACTGACAACTGACAACTGACAACTGATAACTGATAACTGTCTATTGCAATTGATACAAGATTAAACCCAAATATTGATTTTCATCTGTCCAATTCTTTAATGAAACTAATCCTAGGGTTTGTAATTCCTCTTGAATTTGTTCAAATTGAAATTTACGAGAAATTTCCGTATGAATCGTTTCCCCTTCTGCAAATTCAAGGGTTAAATTCAGGGTTTTAAGTTCAACGATTTGCGATCGCAAACTTTTTAAGTGCATTTCAATTTGATGCTTCGTGTCATTGTAAAAGGCTAAATGTTCAAATTGCTCAATCTTAAAATTTCCTTCAAACAAACGGTTTAAATGTCGCAACATATTTAAGTTAAAAGCAGCCGTCACCCCTTGACTATCATCATAAGCAGGTTCTAAAATCGACTTAGATTTATGTAAATCTACCCCTAATAAAAAATAATCTCCGGGCTGCAACGCTTCAACAACATGGGCAAAAAAAACATGGCATTCTTCGGGTTTTAAATTGCCTAATGTACTCCCAATAAAACCGATCATTCGTGATGGTAAAGGAGAAGAATTGAGATGCTTCAAGGCTGTTTCATAGGTACTAACAATCCCATGAATATGCAGCGTGGGATAATCTTCCAGGAGAGAATAGGCACTTTGTTCTAAAATTCCCCCACTAATATCAATGGGTAAATAATGTAAGGGATGACCTAACTCTTGATAAGCGTCTAATAGAATTCGAGTTTTTGTAGAACTCCCACTTCCTAATTCTACAACTTCACAAGGGCCTGTTAAATGGGCAATTTCCGAGGCATAATCTTGTAAAATTTTAGTTTCTGTGCGGGTTAAATAATATTCAGGTAACTCACAAATTTTCTCAAACAATAATGATCCCTGATCATCATAAAAATATTTAGGCGGTAAGGTTTTGGGAGTTTGAGTTAGCCCTTTGATCACGTCCTCTCCAGCCGTAACCGGGCATTTTTCCCGAAAAGTTTCAATTGTTAAGCGAGGGTTAACTCGGATGTACTCCTCTGATGATACGAAGGAAGAATTTGAAATTGGCATTATAAAAGATAAAACTCAGCTTAAGAATAAGATTTTACCCTGTTTTGTTGATTAAAACCTATTTTTAGATAAAATTAAGCCATTATCCATCGTCTGACAGACTCAGAGCAACAAAAAAAATATACAATAGGGAATAGCTGTTAACAAAAGTCTGATGAATGTCTATGACCGCTACTGCACCTGTTACAACGAAGTATGAAGCGATTATTGGGTTAGAAACCCATTGTCAACTGAGTACGGAAACTAAGATTTTCTCCAATTCTTCCACGAAATTTGGGGCTGATCCCAATATGAATATTGATCCCATTTGTATGGGATTACCCGGTGTCCTCCCGGTGTTAAATGAAAAAGTCTTAGAATATGCCGTAAAAGCTGGGTTAGCCCTTAATTGTGAAATTGCTGCTTACAGTAAATTTGATCGCAAACAATATTTTTATCCTGATTTGCCTAAAAATTATCAAATTTCTCAATATGATTTACCGATTGCCGCAAAGGGTCAATTAGAAATTGAAATTGTTGAGGAAGATGGCAGTTCAAGACGCAAAATTATCGGCATTACTCGCTTACACATGGAGGAAGATGCGGGGAAATTAGTTCATGGTGGAAGCGATCGCCTTTCCGGTTCAACCTATTCTATGGTTGATTATAATCGGGCGGGAATTGCTTTAGTTGAAATTGTGTCTGAACCGGATATTCGTTCTGGACAAGAAGCGGCTGAATACGCCCAAGAATTGCGTCGAATTATGCGGTATTTAGGCGTGAGTGATGGCAATATGCAGGAAGGTTCCCTGCGCTGTGATGTGAATATTTCCGTGCGTCCCGTGGGTCAAAAAGAGTTTGGAACGAAAGTTGAAATTAAAAATATGAACTCTTTTAGTGCCATTCAACGGGCGATTGATCATGAAATAGAACGGCAAATTGCAGCCATAGAAGCGGGAGAAAAAATTATTCAAGAAACTCGCTTATGGGAAGAAGGAAGTCAACGAACTATTAGTATGAGAACGAAGGAAGGATCAAGCGATTATCGCTATTTTCCTGAACCCGATCTTCCCCCGATTGAAGTGTCTGTTGAACAATTAAAAACTTGGCAATCGCAATTACCTGAACTCCCAGCCGCCAAACGTCATCGCTATGAAACAGAATTAGGATTATCCCCCTATGATACTCGTGTTTTAACGGATGATCGTCCGGTTTCTGAATATTTTGAAGCAACTATTGCCGCAGGTGCTAATATTAAACAAGCGGTAAACTGGATTATGGGGGATATTACCGCCTATCTAAAAAACGAAAAATGCAGTATCACTGAAATTGCCCTCAAACCCCAAGAATTAGCGGAGTTAATTGCCTTAATTGAAGCCGGAACGATTAGTGGTAAAATTGCTAAAGATATTTTACCGGAATTATTGGCAAAAGGAGGTTCTCCTAAAGCTTTAGTGGAAGCGAAAGGATTAATTCAATTATCCGATCCTAAAGCTTTAGAAGAAATTATCGATCAAGTTTTAGCCGAAAATCCCAAAGAACTCGAACAATATCATGCGGGAAAAACTAAACTTCAAGGGTTTTTTGTGGGTCAAATTATGAAGAAAACGTCAGGAAAAGCTGATCCTAAACTCACGAATCAACTCTTAGGGGAAAAGTTAAAAAAATAAGAAACGTCTGAAGGTTGGGTGATTAACTTTAACCCAACTCTTCTTAGATTTTAAGGAGATTTTAAGCCATGCAAAAATACGAACGGGAGCGATTGTACTGGCGAGTTAGTTTTTTGTTGATTTTGTCTTTTCTCGCTTGGGGAATTTTCTTGATTATTCCTTAATCTTCAAGAAATCAGAAATTGTTTAAAGGGTTGGGTTTCACAATTGCTAAACCCAACCTATTCTTCAGAATTCATCAGATTTGGGGCTAAAAAATAATTGGTTAACTTTACTAATAGCCCAACTGAGAATCGCCCCGCCCATTAAAATTCCAATGGCGGGAGTAAACACAGGTTCCCAGAGTTTGTACCATAAATCTAAGCCTAGATTTACTTTAAAAGAATGTCCTAAAACCGCAATTACTAGCCAAAAAAAACTGAATAATACTAAAAAGACATCCGCCACTAAAATTCGATTTAACCATTTGATCAATTGTTCTTTCATCGTCCCAACTCAACTCAAAATTAGATTAACTCATTTAATCTTAAACCTTTATCAGTCGCTCCTAACGCTTAAAGCCCAGATTAATCATCAACCCTAAACCGTAAAATCTAAATTTCCCTATTGCCTATTGCAAGAGTGTCTATTGCAAGAGTGCCTATTGCAAGAGTGCCTATTGCCTATTCTCTATTTGCTGTTCCCTGTTCCCTGTTCCCTGTTCCCTATTGTCTTGTATATTTTAAGCATCAAAGGGTTCTTTTTGCAAATATTAATTCACAATTTGTAGACAAGCTTAACCTAATCTGAACCGAACCTTTGCTACAATAGAAGTCAAGAGTTATCATAGGCAGTCTGTGTCAATATGGTTCGCTACACCCTTGCTCAAAGTCCAGAAATCGTTCTCACCGTCCGAGGTAAAGATTCATCCCAAGCGCGTGAGAAAGCGATGGACAAACTGATGGAATTGATGGATGCAGGTAAACTGCCAACGGAATTAGATGAAGGCTTTAGTCCTCAACAGTTTATCGAAGTCAAAGAACCCGATGATACCCCCGTTGAAGAAGAAGATGCCATTTCTGAAGCTGTGCAGATTTTGAGTAATTTGGCTTCGTTGAAATTGAAAGTAATGGACTCACGGGAAGAAGCCTTAAAAGTACGAGAAGCCATTGATATTTTGTTTACAGATCAACCTGTAACAGTAGAAGAAGTAACCGAATTAAAAGATGGGTTTAAGGTGTTAAAAAATTTCGCGGTTTCTAATCTGCGATATCGAGAAGCTAGAGCAAAAGCCGAAGAAGCCAGAGCGATTTTAGATGAAGCTTTAAAGTCTTCTGATGCTGAAGCTAAACCCGAAAATGCTCCCGGAAAAAAAGATAAAAAATAGGTTTTAGGAGGCTATTATCTGTTGACAGTTTACAATTTGCTGTTAACCCTGAACTGTCAATAGATAACCCTTAAATTAAGCAGTTCTGTAAATACGGTGATTGACAAAAACTAATACAGCAAACTTAAAAAGTAAACTCTTCTTTTCTGTTCCCTGTTCCCTGTTCCCTGTTCCCTCCTCTCTTATGAAATTACCCTCAACTTGGAATCTTCCCGCAACACTTCGCGATCGCTTTGGTCAAAAAAGTTTTGGTAAACAACGGGCGATGATAGCCGATGAGAATCTGTTATTAGTATTACATAAAGTTCCCAAACCGGGCGAGCGCCATCGAGAAGGGGTATTATTTTGGCGTAGACCCGATGGTCGTTGGGAATGCAGTAAAGGGGGTGTAGCGTTTCAACAATTAACCAATCATTTGAAAGAGTATCATTCAGCCGAAGAAGACTTAAATCAATTTTATAATATTGCTAAAACCGCAGAGGATTATTTTAACCTTTTAGAGGCTATTACCCCCCTACAGTTAGCGACAGAAAACTTACACGCCACGTTACAAACAGCCAGAGAAGCAATTCCTCAAGATCGAGATATTCTGGATTTAAGAGATTGGGCTTATGAAATTGAACGCACGTTAGATATTCTTTATATTAACACAAAAAATGCCCTGGATTTTAAAATCGCAACTGAAACAGAAGCCGCTGCTAAAGCTGGAAATCGGCTCAATACTTTAGCTGCAATTTTCTTTCCGCTTACGGCTATTTCCTGTGTATTTGGGATGAACTTAAAAAGCGGCTTGGAATTTCAATCTCCCCTAATGTTTTGGCTGATTTTTTTAGCCGGAATTTGGTTAGGGTTAGTTGTTAGACAATGGGTTTTTACAGGAACCTTTTCCCAATTAAGCTTTAATAAATTAGCAATGGATTTAAAACAAGGGTTAAAAGAATAGCAATACTATTGTATTGTTAACTCCTGAACTGATAACTGATAACTGATAACTGATAACTGATAACTGATAACTGATTCAAGGTGTCGAAACAGTAGCAGCCGCTAGAAATTGCTCAATTTGATGGGGTTGCATAAAGGATAAATATTTCTGGGCAAATTCTGGAGGTAAAAGTTCAATTAAAAATTGATTTTCTACCCAAAATTCTATCACATCAAACGCATTTTCTCGATTACAGCGAACCGCTCGCCATTCGTTTTCTGCTGCAATAGCTTCAATTTCCTCTTGAGTAATGGGAACAGAAAGAGCCAGATGGGTTGCACTATAGTTAGAACCCCAAGCATTATGGGTAAATAGAACATCTTGATATCCGGTTCCCGGTGTTAATTCTGTGCCGAAGGGATAGACCTCAATGGCGGTTCCATATTCATCTAACATTAACACAAAATAACTACCGGGGTGGGGGGGAAAAGGAGCAAATTTTCCTTGAGAAATCTGGGCTAGAACTTCAGCGACTTGACGGGGATTTTTAGCTGGAATAGAAAGGTGATGAATCATAGGGATTTTTGAAACAATGAGTTAACATTAATGACTCAAATCTAAAACAATTAATCTCAGGTTTGAGTAGGATCAACAAAGGTGTAAAGATTATTCCTACAAACATTAATCTGGTAGTCTTCCAAGATTTGCCCATCAGCAAATACAGCACGAATATCGTAAAAACACCGAGCCGAGTTTGGATCAGAGAATAAAACTTGAACACTTTGCCCTGTTGGTAACACATCGGTTTGCAAAATGTCGTATTCCCAATTATCAAGGCTCGAATCAGACAGATAGAGTTCTGTTACCATTTTACTACTGTTATTGGCAATCACAAAATCCGACTTATCAGCGATCGCGCGCTGACTATGAAACATCACGAGGGGAAGAACTAAGAAGGCTGTAAATAATCGACTGATGGGTAAGGTTGAGGGTAAAGGAATCTGGAACATTTCTAATTGCGCCTCAGCATCTGTTCAAAACTGGGAAATTCCAGTCTAGTCAAGGTTTAATGATCGGCAATTTATCAAAATCAAGAGAGAATAATTGGAGACTAGAGGAAGATCCCGTTAAGATAAGATATAAATCGAGAAGAAGTGAGGAATTAATTTCCTTGCTTCTTCTCAATGTAGAACCCAAGATAACGCCTATCTACAGGTACGTTACACTGGAGAATAAACCGAGAAAAACCGTTTGAGTTGGAGTCAGAAGGAATTCTCAAATCTAAAGTTAAGGTAGGATCGGGAAAAAGTCGGGAAGGTATCGCATTTCAAGGGAAAGATTAAACTCACCATGAAAATTTTGTTGATCGAAGATGATCCAATTTTTGCATCAATGTTGGTACAATCTTTAACCAACCAGCGTTATATTGTCGATCAAGCTGAAGATGGTCAAATGGGGTGGGAATATGCTCAAAGTACCACTTATAACTTAATTGTCATTGATGTAGGATTACCTAAATTAGACGGTATTACGCTGTGTCAAAAATTACGTTATCAAGGCAGTACCATCCCGATTTTATTAATAACCGCTAAAGACGGAACAAGCGAGCGCATCCGAGGTTTAGATGCGGGTGCTGATGATTATTTGATTAAACCGATTGATATTGCAGAATTTCAAGCGAGAGTTCGGGCATTATTACGACGAGGTGAAGTTTCCCATTCTTCCATCTTAGAAATTGGAAATTTACAACTAAATCCGGTAACTTGTCAAGTTCATTATGCCCATCAACCCATTACCTTGACCCCCAAAGAATATAGTTTATTAGAATTATTAATGCGAAACCCCGCACGGGTTTTTAGTCGGGCTGAACTGATTGAATATTTGTGGAGTTTTGATGATCCACCCCAAGAAGAAAGCGTTAAAGCTCATATTAAAGGACTGAGACAAAAATTAAAAGCCGTTGGTGCGGCGGAGTGGATTGAAAATGTTTATGGGTTGGGTTATCGTCTCAGTGCAAAACTCCAAACAACGCCCTCTGTTTCTGCTGATTCTCCTCAGCCCACAATCGAAATTTCCCTAGAACAACAGTTTAACCAAGCTAAAGAAAAACTCTGGAATCAATATCAAGATTTATTAATAGAACGGTTAGCGATTTTACAACATTTAGCGATCGCCTTAACCACAAACACTCTGCTTCCTTCCCTGCGTAACGCCGCCGAACAAGCCGCCCATAAATTAGCCGGAGTTCTAGCCATGTTTGACCTAGAACAAGGGACAGAAATTGCTAAAAAAATTGAACAGAATTTAGAAGGAGATCAGGCCCTAACCTTTGAGCAAATCCAACTGTTACACTCCTATATTCACGAATTAGAACAGTTACTTCCTCACTCAATGTCTGAAACCGATCAATCTCCTCTGCCTTTCCCGACCTCAACCCCCCCAAATTTGGAAATAAATCTTTCCCCCAATGTGAGTTCCTTACCTGAATATTCAGTTTCCGAGATTTCCCCTCGCCTGTTATTAATTGATTCCGATCCCGAATTCGGAAAAGCTCTGCAATCTTTAGCAGATTCTATGGGGTTAGCTTGGCAACAAATCCCCACCTTAGCAGAAGCAAAAACTTGGTTAAACCTCAATACTCCAGAGGTTGTTGTTTTCAATGACTATCCCGATATTAAAACCGAAGACCGATCCCAACTGATCATAGATTTAGCCAAACGCACTCCTCCCATTCCCGTCTTAGTCCTAACCTCCACAGAAGGTTTAATGGATCGAGTCACAGTAGCTCGTGCAGGGGGTCGCAGAATCTTCATTAAACCTGTGACCCCAACCCAAATTTGGGAAGCCACCAGCCAACTCTTACAAGCCTCTCCGCACTCCAAAGTCAATGTTTTGGTTGTCGATGACGACCCCTTATTTTTAGCCACCTTGCGTCCCGTTTTAGAGCCTTGGAGGATAAGAATGACGGGACTCAGCGACCCCCTGCGGTTTTGGGAGGTTTTGAAATCTGTCTCACCGGATTTATTAATTTTAGATGTGGAAATGTCCCCCGTCAGTGGGATCGAACTTTGCCAAACGGTTCGGGCTGATCCCCATTGGCAAGGATTACCGATTGTATTTCTCACGGCCCATTGTGATAGTAAAACCATTCAACAGGTATTTGCGGCGGGGGCGGATGATTATGTCAGCAAACCCGTCATGGGGCCAGAACTATTAACTCGCATTACTAACCGTTTAGAACGGACTCGATTATTACAAACATTATCTACAAAAGATCCGATTACAGGGTTAGCAAATTATCTCCAGTCTAGCCAAGAATTACAACAACAAATCCAGAAGTGTCAACAATTAGAACAACCGTTTTCTTTGGGAGTATTAAGTTTTAGTCAACTACATGATATTAATCTTGAATATGGGCATTTGATTGGCTATCAAGTTTTGCAACGGTGGGGGCGTTTATTTCAAGGAATGACTACAGTTGGAGTTGAAACAATTGGATATTGGGGAAATGGGGAATTTGTTGTTGGAATGCCGGGGTTAACTCAAGCAGAAGCTCAGGAACACCTATCTGATGTCTTGATTTCTCTCCGACAGCAGGTGTTTACCACTTTGGAAGGACAACGATTTCAGGTCGTTTGTGAGGTAAAAATTACAGAATTTCCTACCCAGGGACAAACATTACAACAATTATATCAACAGGTTCATCATCGTAATGGATAATCATTTATTGGCAACTTCATCAAATTTTCAGTTATCTTCCCAAAGTATTCATGTTTGGCAAACAAACCTGAAGCGATCGCTTTCATCTCTTCAATTTTACCAAACGATTCTTTCTGCTGATGAAAAAAAACGGGCTGAACGCTTTAAGTTTGAAAAAGATCAACAAGCATTTATCATCGCACGGGGAACTCTAAGAATGATTTTAAGTCAGTATTTAACTTTGTCACCAGCAGAGATTAAATTTAAGTATAGTTCCAAAGGAAAACCTTGTTTAGATCAAAATCCCTTACCCCTACACTTTAATTTATCTCATTCTTATGGAAAAGCTATTTATGCGATCGCCTTGGAAAAAAATATCGGTGTAGATATTGAATATATTCGTAAAATTGAAATCCTTTCTTTGGCTAAACGTTTTTTTTGTGATTCCGAATATCAATGGTTAAATTGTTTACGGTTAGAAGAACAATATGCTGGATTTTTTCAACTCTGGACGTGCAAAGAAGCTTATTTAAAAGCAACGGGAGAAGGCTTAGTGGGGTTACAAGATATTGAAATTAAAACGCCTTTAAGTTCAGTCTTACAAATTTTAAAGATTTCCCAAAATTCAGAACTTGCCCAAAATTGGACATTAAAAACAATTCAAACCGCAGAAAACTATAGAGCAACTTTAGCCATTGAGGGAATAAATTATCAGTTTAAATTTTGGCATTGGATAGATGAAGAATGACTTAATCATATGATAGCAAAAGGTTGATTACAATTGATTTGAGCTATGTTAATATTACAAGGAGATATAGCAATCAAAAATTAGGTTTTAATCATTTACAACTAACATAAAACAGCCAGAAGTATTATCTCTGTTCCCTATTCCCTATTCCCTATTCCCCATTCGTAATTCGTAATTCGTAATTCGTAACTCCCTGTTCCCTGTTCCCTATAAAGGAATTAATTTTGATCAAGCGTAAAATTTTTGTATTGTTGAATCGGAATCTCAATCATAAACTCTGAGCCTTCTCTAACTTGAGACGAACACTTTAATTGACCGTGATGTCTTTCCACAACAATTTGATAGCTAATAGCTAATCCTAAACCCGTCCCTTTCCCGACAGGTTTTGTTGTAAAGAAGGGATCAAATAATTTATTTTGAACCGCTTCCGTCATTCCCATCCCATTATCAATAATACGGATAATAACCTGTTCATTTTGAAGGATTTCAGTGGTAATAGTAATCCTAGGTTGCCAAGAATTTAAGGAATTACAAGGGATCTCCTCCTGAGAAGATTGAGAAAAAAGAGCCTCATCCCGTTCTAGTCTGCGCTCATGAACCGCATCAATCGCATTCGTTAGTAAATTCATAAAAACTTGATTAATTTGACCTGCATAACATTCAACTAAGGGTAAATCACCATAATTTTTTATCACCTGAATCATTTCTTTTCCCCCTGCTTCTGATAAGCGATTTTGGAGAATTAATAATGTATTTTCTAAACCTTCATGCAAATTCACCTTTTTCACAGAAGATTCATCTAAACGAGAAAAATTGCGTAAGGATAAAACAATTTGTTGAATGCGACTCGCCCCTGCTTTCATCGAACTTAAGAGTTTGGGTAAATCCCGTTTTAAAAAATCTAAATCAACCGTTTCCGTCACCTCTTGAATAGCAGGAACAGGTTCAGAATGATGCTGTTGATAAAGTTCAATTAAACTTAATAAATCCTCCATGTATTGGGTGGCATAATCCACATTTCCGTAAATAAAATTAATCGGATTATTAATTTCATGGGCGACACCCGCCACCAACTGACCTAAAGAAGACATCTTTTCTGTTTGAATTAAATGGGCTTGAGTTTGTTGTAATTTCTTTAAAGTTGTTTCTAATTCTAAGGTTTGAGCTTTTGCTAACGCGGCTGCTTCACGGGTTTGGCTATAAAGTTGGGCTTGATTAATTGCGATCGCCACTTGCGCCGTTACAGCCTGTAATAATTCCACTTCAGAATCAGTCCAGCATCGAGGTTCCTGATGATTAGCACAGACTAAAACCCCAATTTCTCCCATTTGGGTTTGAATAGGAAGAGACAGAACAGACACAAATCCAAACTGAAGTAAACAGGATTTTTCTTGAGAATCAGGAAGATTAACAACATGATTAATTCGTCCTATGTTTAAATCCAAATATTGCTGTGACCAAGCCCCAACTTCTTCTAAAGAATAGCGACCAACAATATGGGCAAAAGCCGGATCTTTAGCTTCCGTTACAATTTCCCAATAAGCCGGAGTAAAATAGGGTTTAGACGGATTAGAATAAACAGAATTAAAATTCATTTCTTCCCGACGATACCAACAAAAATAGCAGTGTTCGACCTTCATTAACTCCCAAACTTGTAAAACGGTTGTTTCTAAAATTGTTTTCAAATCTAAAGAATTACGAATTTGGTTAGCTAAATGATTAATTAATTTTTCCTGTTGAGCCAATTGTCGGAACCGAACTTCCGATTGTGCTAATAATTCTTCCGCAACTTTTCGTTCTGTAATATCTTCATAAGTTCCTAAAATTCCCACCACATTACCCTCTGGATCATGCAGAGGAATTTTATTAGTTTCTATCCAACATTGTTCGCCATTGGCATTCAATAAAGTTTCGATAATCCGATAACGGGGGGCATTAGCTGCCATGACTTCTTGATCAATTTTTCGATAATATTCAACTTCAGCTAAAGTCCAAGGTAAATCATAATCCGTTTTTCCAATTAAGTCTTGAGGAGAATTAAACCCCGCATCTAAAGCGACCTGTAAATTGCACCCTTGATAAACTGAATTTCGATCTTTCCAAAAAATCCGTTGCGGGATCGTATTCATAATTAACTTTAACATTTGTTGGGATTGTTCTAGTGCTTCCTCTACTTTTTTGCGATCATTAATATCAGTCAGTGTACCAATATATCCCGTTACTTTTCCCGATGGATCTTTGATGGGAACCGCTTGACCTAAGACCCAAACCCCACTTTGATCTAATGAGTTTAAACGATATTCTGAAGAAAAAGGGCGTTGATTTTGAATCGCATTTGACCATTCTTGAATTAACCGTTCTCGATCATCAACATAAATGCTATCAACCCAACCTCTATTTAACGCATCTGAAGGTTGCTGTCCCGTAATTCGACATCCATATTCATTCACATATAAACAGTGTCCCGTTACATCCGTTTCAAACAAACCCACTGGACAAGCTTGCATTAAAGATTGATAACGCTGTTGGGTTGTTGTTAACGCTTGGTTGATGGCTTCAAGCTCTTTAGGCGTGCGAAGTTGTAATAATTTGGGAACTAAAGGAATAATTGTACAAGATGTAAAAATTGAAATTAAAGCCGTGATTGCCTTCAATCCTCCTGATAACCAATATAGAGGATACCAAAGGGTAAAAATCGCCATTAAATGGTTGAGTCCACAGGCAAAAATAAAGGCACTAAATAGGATAAAAACTTGAGGGTAGGGTAAATCTTGACGCTGGCGAACAAAATAAATTAATGAAATTGGGATGGAAAAATAAGCCAACGCAATCAACAAATCTGAAACAAGATGAAGCCCCATTAATTGAGATTGCCAAAGGTAGCAGGAACCATGAGGCATCCATGAAGCCATTGCAACCAGTTTTTGTGAAATTATCCAGGTCAAGTTCATGACGGTTTAAAAAATTTATTTAAGGAGAAAGGCAGAATAAAATATCGATAATGACCTCAAAGAAAACGACCCTTAATAATTGATAATAACCTCAACAGTACAGGGGAATTATACTGCACAGAGCAAAAATCCCCTTTAGCCTCTATAATTATAAGTTTGATACAAAACCCCGATTTAGGCTTTAGTATGACTACAGAAATCCAAACTGAAATTCAAGCGGAGGTTGAGCGACGTCGTAACTTTGCGATTATTTCTCACCCTGATGCTGGAAAAACGACCCTGACTGAAAAATTACTCCTCTACGGAGGTGCAATCCATGAAGCAGGTGCTGTTAAAGTACGGAAGGCTCAACGTCATGCAACATCAGACTGGATGGCAATGGAGCAACAACGGGGAATTTCGATTACCTCAACAGTTTTGCAGTTCGAGTATAACAATTGTCAGATTAATCTGCTAGATACACCCGGACACCAAGATTTTAGTGAAGATACCTATCGGACTTTAGCAGCCGCCGATAATGCCGTGATGTTAGAAGATGCGGCGAAGGGATTAGAACCGCAAACTCGCAAACTTTTTGAAGTTTGTAAAATGCGAAGTCTGCCTATTTTTACATTTATTAATAAAATGGATCGTCCGGGTCGAGAACCCTTAGAATTACTGGATGAAATCGAAAAAGAATTAGGGTTAAAAACCTATCCGGTAAATTGGCCAATTGGCATGGGTGATCGCTTTAAAGGGGTGTATGATCGGCGTAAAAAACAAATTCATTTATTTGAACGCAGTGCTCACGGAAGTCGAGAAGCGTTAGATACGGTTTTAGATTTAGGTGATCCCCGGATTGAGGAATTCTTAGATCAGGATCTATATTATCAGTTGAAAGAAGAGTTAGAACTTCTCGAAGAAGTCGGTTCAGAATTGAATTTTGATGAAATTCATTCGGGAAAAATGACCCCGGTTTTCTTCGGAAGTGCCATGACTAATTTTGGGGTTAAATTATTCTTAGATTCCTTCTTAGACTATGCCTTAAAACCCGGTTCTCACCTCAGTACCTTGGGGGATATGCCACCGGAATATCATGAGTTTACAGGCTTTGTGTTTAAACTCCAAGCGAATATGGATGCCAAGCATCGAGATCGAGTGGCTTTTGTGCGCGTTTGTACCGGAAAATTTGAAAAAGATATGACGGTTAATCATGCTCGCACGGGAAAAGTGATCCGTCTTTCTCGTCCCCAAAAATTATTTGCTCAAGAACGACAATCGATTGAAATTGCTTATCCGGGAGATGTAATTGGATTAAATAATCCAGGGGTTTTTGCCATTGGGGATACGATTTATATGGGCAAAAAATTAGAATATGAAGGAATTCCCTGTTTCAGCCCGGAATTATTTGCCTATTTAAAAAATCCGAATCCTTCTAAGTTTAAACAATTCCATAAAGGGGTTTCGGAATTGCGAGAAGAAGGGGCGGTACAAATTATGTTTTCCGCCGATGAATCTAAACGTGACCCGATTTTAGCCGCTGTGGGTCAACTGCAATTTGAAGTGGTTCAGTTTCGATTACAAAATGAATACGGTGCTGAAACTTTATTAGATCCCTTACCTTATAGTGTGGCTCGTTGGGTAACAGGGGGTTGGGATGCTTTAAATCAAGTCGGACGGATTTTTAATGCAGCCGTAGTTAAAGATAGTTGGAATCGTCCAGTTTTACTGTTTAAAAATGACTGGAATTGTCGTCAAGCGGAAGGGGATCATCCTGAGTTAAAACTCAGTTCTATTGCTCCGGTTGTTTCCGTTCAAAATTCTTCATCGGGTGAGGAGGAATAAAGGTTAAATCAACAAGCGATAGGTAATGACCCATACCTATCGCTCTTACGGGGATGTTAAGTTATAGGTCTCGCTCTAGTTGTTGGTCTTGCCATGAAATGGGGTCTTCCAACGGTTCTAAGTGAGTGAAAACATAAGTTCCCGGCAACGAGCGTCCAATGGCCAGTTCAATCTCTTCACAAATATTATGTCCCTGTTGAACTGTCCAAGCACCCGGTACTAACACATGAAGGGAGACAAAACGACGGGAACCTGCTACCCGTGTTCTCAGGGCGTGGAACTGAACACCTTGAGCATCGTAACCCGCTAAAATATCTGTGATCAGGCGACGTTCTGCTACAGGCATTGCGGTGTCGAGCAGTCCCAAACCCGTCTCGTGTAGTAACCTGAAACCCGCCCAAACGATATTAGCAGCAACGATAAAAGCAATAATCGGATCAAGAATCAACCATTGAGTAATGGGGACTAGAATTAATCCCAATACAACCCCTACGGAAGTCCAGACATCGGTAAGCAGGTGATGAGCATCCGCGCGCAATGTAATTGAACGTAATCGCTTACTCGCTCTCAACATCACCAAAGCTAATCCACCATTGATGGCAGCCGCGACCAGAGATAATCCGAGTCCAATTCCCAATTGCTCCAAGGGTTGAGGATGAAGCAAGCGTTGCCAAGCTGCGAAGGCAATACTACCTGCGGCGACTAGAATTAATGCACCTTCAACTCCACTGGAAAAATATTCGGCTTTGTAATGTCCGAAGGTATGTTTTTCATCGGGTGGTTTGGCTGCATAAGTAACAGCCCAGGTTGCAATAATAGCGGCGACTAAATTCACACAGGATTCTGCCGCATCCGATAATAAGCCAACAGAACCCGTGAGTAAGTAAGCTCCCGTTTTCAGGGCGATGGTTAGGAGTGCTGCTCCAATGGACAGAAACGTGTAGAAACGGGCAGATTTATTATTGTTCATAGTAAATTTTTCTGATATGACAGGCGAGTGCTCTCAATTGTTTAAGGGATTCAGTCATGTTTGATGGCGGTTTTTGGAATTATATCCGGTCATTTTTCCTGATTTTGAAGCGTTCGCTGATTGCTCATCGGGTTGCTTTATTAATTTTGTTGGTTGGAGTCTTTTTTCCGTTACAAATCTTTGGAGAATTAGCTGAGGAAGTTTGGGAAAACGAAGGGGGCTTTTCGTGGGATGTACCCACGCTTCTAGCGATTCACTCAACAGCAAACCCTCAACTCGATAGGTTCGCTTCAACCTTGACTAGGTTGGGTGTTTTTTGGGGGGTCTTTCCCGTTGCGACTGTTATTGTGTTAACGCTACTGTTTCACCGTCGCTGGCATCAATTAACCTATTTAGTAATTACTTTGCTCGGAAGTATTATTATCAATCGAACAACAAAAGTTCTGCTGCACCGAGTACGTCCTCACCTTTGGGACTCTCCGGCTCCCGAATTGGATTATGGCTTTCCCAGTGGTCATGCCATGTCAAGTATGACTCTGGTTGTGGCTCTAGTGGTCTTGACTTGGGGGAGTCGCTGGTGCTGGTTCGTTTTAGCCGTTGGAGGGGGATTTGTCTTGGCAATTGGCTGGACACGCTTATATTTAGGAGTTCATTATCCTAGCGATATTCTGGCAGGTTGGGCAGCTTCTATTGCATGGGCAATTGGAGTAAGATTGCTGCTCAAATTTCCCTCCCCTCGCAAAAATTCATCTTGAGCCAGGAATTTTAGCGAAAATTTTGGGTTTTTCTAACGATCTGCTAAGAGCGAATACTGCATTAATGAGATTGTTAATACCCATCATGCCATACTCGCTCCTAGAAGGAGATACTTGATCTTTTTTTTGGCACAAAACGAGAAAAAGTATAAATTTTTATTCCTTAAACATCGGGGTTAGATGGTGATTCACCAAATAAACTGTTATAGGTTAAAGCTGCTGCTATTCCCCCTAAAATAGGTGCGACCCAAAATAACCATAATTGTTGGATTGCCCAACCGCCAATAAACAATGCAGGGCCGGTGCTACGGGCTGGATTTACAGATACATTGGTGACGGGAATTCCGATTAAGTGAATTAAGGTTAATCCTAAACCAATAGCAATGGGGGCAAAGCCTTGAGGGGCGCGGCGATCGGTTGATCCCATAATCACCATCAAGAACATAAATGTCAACACAAATTCATGCAATAGGGCTGAAAATAACCCGTAACCGCCGGGAGAATGGTCTCCATATCCATTGGTTGCAAAGGGGTTAGAGCCACTCTTAAAGGCTGCTGCATCAAATCCCGCTTTGCCACTCACGATTAGATAAAGCACTAAAGAGGCTACAATTGCACCCGCAACTTGAGAGCCAATATAAAAGGCTAACTCTTGCCCTCCAGAGAAGCGTTTACCCGCCCATAATCCGAAGGAAACCGCAGGGTTGAGATGGCAACCGGAAATATGACCAATGGCATAGGCCATCGTTAAAACGGTTAAACCAAACGCAAAGGCAACCCCGGTAAATCCAATACCAAGCGGATTAGTTACGTCTGGAAATTGAGCCGCAAAAACAGCAGATCCACACCCTCCAAAAACGAGCCAAAATGTTCCGATAAACTCGGCAAGACATCGCTTAGTGATCGGCATTATTAAACCTCTTAGAATACAACCTAGTTAAAAGATCTGCCTTTTGGCAGATAACTTTCCCCTGAAACCTACCATAAGATTGAAATATTTTGGTGCTATATGTAGCAAAATCAGAAAAAATTAATAAAACAATAAATAAATTTTAAAGAAAATATGAAAAAATTCTTATTCTTCCAAAAAAGCGGTTATTATTACCTGTTTTATCTCCAATAAATTTTTCAAGTTTGAAGGGGAGTATAAGTCTAGCTTACACACCCCCAATAAAATTAGAGCTAAATTTTACCGAATCTCCTAAGCTGGAACTTGAGTTTGCAGTTGAGCTTTTTGAGCTTTATATTCAGCTAACTGTTGTTCAATTTCGGTTTTGACAATTTGCCGATATTCTAAGAAATGCTCATTATGGGCGCATAAGGTTAAATAATGATCCCAAACGGCGGGATTATGTTTGATAATACTGAACAAATATTGCCAAAATTTCCAACGGGTTTTGCGTTTAAATCCTTGTCGCCAAATCACAGTGGCTAAGGCTTTTAAATCAATAAAACTCGGTATTTTACCCGGAGGATGACATTTAGGTGCGCCTAACTTTAAGAAACAGCGATAGGTGCGTTCTAAATACCGTTCAGGATCATAAAGTTGCCAAAAGGTTTCAATATATTCTTCAGCAATTTCTTCAACGGGACGAGTGGGAATAAAGTTAATTAAAGTGGTTTGGTTAATATCAAACTTTTTGGGATTAATTAACCGTCCTTCTTTTTCTAAACGAGTCCATAGTGCCGTATTCGGTAAGGCTTGTAACATACTAAATAAAGCCGTTGGAATGGCAGCTTGTTCCACAAAGTCAATAATTCGAGAACCAGCACCGGGTTTTTCGCCATCAAACCCTAGAATAAATCCCGCCATCGGACGTAAACCAGCCCGGATAATTTTATCAACGGCTTCTAATAAGGGACTGCGGTTATTTTGATATTTTTTAGTCAGTTCTAAGCTACTGGTATCGGGGGTTTCAATGCCTAAAAATACCGCATCAAAATTACACTCTACCATCAAATCCATTAATTCAGCATCATCCGCTAAGTCTACGGAAGCTTCTGTATTAAACCGGAAGGGATATTGATGTTCGGCTTGCCAAATTTTTAAGGCTTTTAACAATAATTTGACATTGCGTTTATTGCCAATAAAATTATCATCCACCATGAACACCCCTCGTCGCCATCCCAGTTCATAGAGATAATCTAATTCTTTTAATAATTGTTCAGGGGTTTTGGTGCGGGGTTTGCGACCATAAAGCACAATAATGTCACAAAATTCACATTGAAACGGACATCCCCGTGAAAACTGTACCGACATGGAATCATAAGCATCCAATTCTAATAAGTCGTAACGGGGAATAGGCGTTAAGGTGACACTGGGTTTTTCTGGGGTACGAAATACCCCGGATGTTTCCCCCCGTTCAATCGCTTCAACAAACATCGGAAGGGTGATTTCCCCTTCATCTAAAATCAGAAAATCTGCTCCGGCGGTTTCAATTTCATGGGGAACAGACGTGGGGTAGGGGCCACCAACAGCCACTAATTTTCCTCGTCTTTTCGCTTCTTGAATTTGAGCGATAAAATCGGATTTTTGAACAATCATTCCTGAAAGAATGACTAATTCTGCCCAATCCCAATCCGCTTCACTCACAGAGGTAATATTGCGATCAACCAGTTTAAATTCCCAAGTTTGAGGCAAAATTGCCGCCACTGTAATTAATCCTAAAGGAGGTAATAAGACTTTGCGATTAACTAATTCCAGAATTTTTTCATACGACCAAAAAGTAGGAGGAAATTCAGGATAAATCAATAATGTTTTCATGGAAAAAAGGGTAATTGTGAGTTAAAATGTTAACGTAGAATCTCAATTTGTTAAATTCTCCCTGAAAAATCCTCCTTGGGTAGCCGAGTTAGTCTCTCCGCGCTATCATAACAAACGTTAACATTTCATCAAATCATACAGGGTTATCACCACTATGGCCGTTAAAGTCGGAGATATGGCTCCTGATTTCACCTTGACTTCGCAAACGGGCGAATCAGTTAGCCTTAAGGACTTCCAAGGAAAAAAATCCGTTGTCCTCTACTTTTATCCCAAAGATGATACTCCGGGCTGTACGGCGGAAGCCTGTGGCTTTCGAGATAGCTATCAAGTCTTTAAAGATGCGGGTGCAGAAGTGATTGGGATTAGTTCCGATAGTACCCAATCTCATCAACAGTTTGTCAAAAAATACAATCTTCCGTTTATTTTGTTGAGTGATACTGGAAATAAAGTTCGTCAACTCTATGGTGTTCCAGCCGCACTGTGGATTCTCCCCGGTCGTGTGACATACATTATTGATAAAGACGGTGTGGTGCGACATCTGTTTGATTCGATGCTAGAGTTTCAGCGTCACGTTGACGAAGCCTTAACCACTCTCAAGACTATTGCGGTTTCTTAGCCTAAATCCTAATCCGAGTGATCGGTTCTCGTCGATGAATATAGACTATCAAAATACCCTGACACACTTGAGGCAAGAATTCTCTCGAACTTTGTCCCAACTTGTCCAACTTTTACCTCAGTTGATGCTGGCTGTGGGGGTCGGCTATTTATTCAACGGGTTGCACTTTCCTGTGGGATGGCTGATTGGCCCGATGGTGGCGGGCATTCTTTATGCCGTGTTTCGAGGAAAACCCCAGCCCCTACCCCCGATATTTTTTATCGTAGGTCAGGCTATTGTTGCGATCGCTACGGCTACAGGGTTTTCCTTGCATACCCTAGGGTTAATGAAAACTTACGCTTTTCCCCTGATAATCTGTATTGTGATCACTGGGGGAATGAGTGTCTTAAATGGCTATTTATTAGGGCGTTGGGGTAATCTTGATCGGGCGACGGGGTTCCTCAGTTGTGTTCCTGGGGCGAGTTACAGTTTAATTGCTATGAGTGAGGCAATGGGAGCCGATGCGATCGCCGTTGCCCTGTTACAATATCTACGAATTTTATTAGTAGCTGTTATTGTTCCCACCATTGTGGGTTACTGGTTTGCAGGGGATGGGACTGTTCATTCTGTTTTGTCTATCTCAACTCCCAATATATCCGTATTACCTCCCCTTTTAAACTTTTTTCTGTTAGCGAGTTGTGGTGGATTAGGGATTGTTTTAGGAGAGAAATTTCGCCTCCCCTCTTCGTTGTTTTTTGGGCCTTTTTTGGTCAGCTTAATTCTATTTTGGATACTGCCCTATTGTATTCAAATGCCCCCTTTAATCTTTACCATTGGGCTATTGTTTGTGGGGTTTTCTATAGGGTTAAAGTTTGACTGGAACAATGCTAAAACACTTTGGAAAGCTGTTTTAATTGAAATCATTTTAGTTCTACTATTAATTTTATTTTGTTTAGGCGCGGGTTATATCTTCCATGAAATCACCCAAGTCGATACCATGACTGCTATATTAGGTTCCACACCGGGAGGAATTACAGCTATGATTGCAACCGTAATTCAACTGGGGGGAGACTCTGGAATTGTATTAGCGATGCAAATGACCCGAATGTTATTGATCTTATTAATTAGTCCTTGGTTTGGAAATCTATTAATTAAAAATTCAAAGCTTATCTAACTTCACTCCCTGGAAAAAACCGGGTTTTGGGTTTTTATGTTAACTTTATCTAATAGGTTTCTAAAAATACTTTTGTTTTTTAAAAGATTGTCAGGGAATCCTGATATTTTATTAAAAATATTTCTCAAAAAGTTGACGAGATGATCGCGGTTCTGGTATAGTGTGAAAAACACCCTCCAAGGGTTTATTGTGTCTATAGCCCAAAATTAAGTCTGAAACCATGATTCTTTCGTAAAATCTTTTGAGTTTCGCTGCCAATTCCTACCCTGCGATGCTCGAATTTTGGACAAACAAAAATGATCGCCTGAGAAACAGGGGGATTGACAAAAAGCAAAATTTGTGCATTGAAAAACAAGGTATGGGCTTTTTCCCAAAAACCCGGTTTCCACCTCGAACTGTTCACTAGATTGAAAACCGTTATAATTTTACCCTAAACTCAATATATTGTGTCTGAACTGCTACAACAAACAGAATCCTATTTAAAACAAAAGATTTACCCCCATGCGAATCAAATTGATCGCTGTTCAAAATCCCTTCATGAAGCCTTTAACGGATTAGGAGAATTAGGGGTTTTAGGATTAAGAATTCCCCAGGGTTGGGGAGGACGACAACTCGATGCAGAAACCTTTTTTAAATTTCAAGAATTAATCGCCCGTTATTCAGGTGCCTTAGCTTTTTTGCAAACTCAACATCAAAGTGTTGCTGGGATGTTAATTCAAAGCTCTAATGCTCAATTACAAGCAGATTATTTACCCAAAATGAGCTATGGAACTGTTAAAATTGGTGTAGGATTCTCCCACTTAAGACGGTTAGGAAATCCCTCAATTATTGCTATTCCTGTAACGGGGGGATACCAACTTAATGGTTTTGTTCCTTGGATAACAGGATGGGAAATTTTTGAAGAATTTGTAGTTGCTGCAATATTACCTGATGGTCAATCTGTTTGGGGGTTAGTCCCCTTTTGCGAACAAAAAATAGGAGAAAGTACGATAGCATTAAGTCCTCCCCTATCCCTTTGCGGCATGACTTCCACTAATACCGTAACAGCCACCTTTACCCAATGGTTTTTACCAACAGAAAAAGTCGTTTCTATTCATCCCGTTGGCTGGATGCAAGAGAATGATAAAGCCAAAGTTCTACAAGCTAGTTTTTTAGCATTAGGCTGTGCAAGAGCCGGATTAGATATTGTAGAAACAGCCTTTCAAAAAACAAATTTTTCCGTTATTCAAGATGCCTTTAATTCTTTAAACCAAGAACTCAATCAATGTCGCTCTCAAATATTTTCGGCTCACAATCATCCTCAAACACTTAATCCCTCAGAAAAATATAAACTCCGCGCTTGGGCGATAGAATTAGCCGTGCGTTGCGCCCACGCTGCGATAACAGTCTCCAGTGGTGCTGCTAATTTAAACAGCCATTTCGCCCAAAGAATTTATCGAGAAGCGTTAGTTTTTAACGTATCCGGTCAAACAACAGAATTAATGAAAGCCACCCTAGAAAAAATCAAGAATTGTAGGGTTTTATAATCTGTGTTGTAACTTGAATGGTTACTCCATTTACCATTATGGTAGATTGCTATGATATAATGTCTCTAAAATCATTAATCAATAGATTAATTGAGAGCTATGTCACCACCACAAGAAACAATCCCCTTTGGGTTAATATTACCGCCCACGCAAGATGAACTACCTTGTGACGATGGAGTCCCGATGGAAACTCAACGCCATAAACTGCAAATGGATTTGCTGATTGATCAGTTAATTCCTTGGTTAGAACAACGAGAAGATGGTTATGTTGGGGGGAATATGTTTCTCTATTTTAGTTTAGCTCAAGTGCGAAACCAAGACTTCAAAGGTCCTGATTTTTTTGCCGTATTAGGCGTTCCCAAAAAAGAACGAAAAAGTTGGGTGGTTTGGGAAGAAGGAAAAGCCCCCGATGTGATTATTGAATTATTATCACAAAGTACCGCCCCAGAAGATAAAACAAACAAAAAACTCATCTATCAAAATCAAGTTCGGGTTCCTGAATATTTTTGGTATGATCCCTTTAATCCTGATGATTGGGCAGGATTTACGTTAATTAATGGCAGTTATGAACCGATTTTTCCTGATCAATTTAATCGATTAGTCAGTCAACAATTAGGCTTATCATTAGTGCGATGGTCAGGAAGTTATAAAACCGTCGAAACGGTCTGGCTAAGATGGGCTACTTCAGAGGGTGAAATTCTACCCACAGTTGATGAATTATCTGCACAAAAAGCCGAAGAAGCTCAACGTCAAGCCGAAGAAGCTCAACGTCAAGCCGAAGAAGCTCAACAGCGTTCCCAAGAGTTAGAAACGTTGCTAAACCTTTACCGTCAACAGTTTGGCGAATTACCCGAATCTAGTTCTGATCACTTTTGAGAACAAACAGGGTATTCTCAAAATAGGTGCTATTCAAGCCAACTAATCAAGAATCTGAGGAAGGTATTAGCCATGAATCCCGTCGAGAAGGAATCCTTAGAAAGGCAATATGGGACAGAGCGTATGCGCCGAATGGAACGCTCTAAGAAGATACAAAAAATTGTGCTTGTGCTATCAATGGTGTCTTTTTTTGGAACCAGTATCTTTGGATTAGGCAAAGTTTTTAAAGGTGTTTTTGAACGCGAACCTCAACCCACTCAACCTACAGAAGAACAATCTGCAAGTGCTTTATTACAAAAGCAAGAAAAAGGTTATGAAACGGTATTAAAACGGGAACCCAATAACCCGACTGCTTTAGAAGGTTTAGTGAAGGTTAGACTAGAACAAAATAACATTCAAGGAGCAATTGAACCCTTAAATAATTTAATAAAATTAAATCCTGATCGACAAGATTATCAACAGTTATTAACTCAATTAAAACAGGGAAATCAAAAATAACTCCAGTTCAGCCAGTCAAGTGCAGGAACGGGTGACGCATATTGAAATTGAGTTAGAACGTTTAGGACAGTTGGAATTAACAATCGCTCAAGTCCATAATGAAATTCAACGAAATTCAGAAAGAACACCAATTTTTTATGAAAGTCTAGCTTTAGTGACAGCTTGATAAAATTCCTCTAGCGCAGTCACACAAACTTGATCATCAAATAGAAGATTTTGGCGTTCACCCATCTGTTGAGAAATTGTTTCACGCCATATAGAATCTAACCCTAATTTGACCGCAATTTCAATATATTCTGCTTCATTTTTTGCAATAGTTTCTGTTAAACCCATCATTTTTAGGAAACTATCTGCATGACGACCTCGCATAAATTCCCCAGGACAAGTGACAATAGGTAAATAACAAGCGATCGCTTCTAAAGAGGTATTTCCTCCCGACCAAGTAAAGGTATCTAAAAACACATCCGAAAGTTGGTTTAACATTAAATAATCAAAGCGTTCGTCAACTTTTCGATGTAAACAATAATCCTGATAATTTAAGCCATAGTTAGAAAAAGCTTGATTTAAGCGATCATTGAGTAATGTTCCTCGGAAAAATAAAAACTTAGCGTTCGGAACCTTGATCGCAATTTCCGGTAAAATATAATCATATTGGGGAAGATATTTAAAGGGAGCTTGACAACATAAATAAATCACCGTATCTTCGGGTAAATTATAGTCTAATCGAGTTTTAACTAACGGTGGAATATCTTGAGGTTTCGGATAAGCAACCCCAATATTCGGTAATAAAATTAAGGCTTCTGAATAATGTTTCTGTGCGTTTTCCGGTTCCATTAATTGACTCGATAGGAAATAATCAATGGTTGGAAGTCCTGATGTGACGGGATGACCCCAAGCTGTGCATTGAATAGGTGCTAAACGCAATGCTGCAAGTTCCATTGTTGGGGGGTTCATGCCAATTTCGGGATAGACTAAAATATGCAGTTGATCCTTAATAATTTGTTCAGCAACCGCTTCTAAATTATTAGGAATATGATAAAATTTATGACTATATTGTCTAAATTTTTCCGTAACAGGATCAGGAGAATTCCCCGTATAATAAGCGTAAATTTCAAACTGATCACGATTCGCATAGCGCAACCAACCGATTAACCAGAGTGAACCACTATAACAATGTAAATAACTGGAAACATATCCAACTCTTATTTTATCTTCTACAGGAGGGAGAGTTAGCGTTTGAACCCACTGGGGATATTTCTTCGACATTATTTGATAAAGAAAATGACCATAAATGCGTTGTTCTTCAACCACATTTCTCGCTTGATACCCTAAATAAAAATTGGTAAATCGTCCCATTCCTAAAAACGATTGTTCTAAGGTTTCAGGATCATTTAAATCGGTCGTTGCAATTAAATTTTGTAATCCTTGATTAAATCGTTCACGATAATTATTGATTTCCTCAACGGAGTGATACAACATCGGAACAATTAAATGTTTAAGCAACGTAAAGGTATAATCTTTGGGTAAGTATTCTGATGCTAGTTCCGCTTGTTTAACGGCTTCTTCTGTTCTTCCTTGATAAAGAAGATTCATAATTAATGTAAAATGAAGGGGGGCAAAATCAGGATAAATTTTTGTTCCTATTTTCAAGATATCTATGGCATCATTCGGTTGGTTGAGTTGCCAGTAACAGTGATTGAGTTTTTCATAAAGATCAACATCTCCCGCTTGCAAATTGAGGATTTTTTGATATTCTGTGATCGCTCCTTCATAATTGCCTAATTCATACAAGCGATCGCCAAAACTACGATAATAAGGAATCGGATTTTTTTCTATTTCATCCGTTAGAGCTAAGTTATGCAGAATATCAGGCTGATCTGGAATAATCCTTAAACCTTTTTGATAGGTTGCTTTAGCGAATTGAAATTGATTTTGCAATAAAAATAAATTGCCTAAATTCAAGTAACTACCAAAATGATTAGGGTTAATCTTTATTGCTTGACGATAAACTGTTTCTGCTTCTGCAAATTGCCCTTGTTGCGTTAAGAGATTTCCTAAGTTATTATAGGCATCAAGATAATCAGGTTTTAATGCGATTGTTTTTTCGTAGGCTGCGATCGCTTGTTCAACTTGATTCAATTTTTCAAAGCATTGACCTAATTGATAATATCCGTCAAACCTTTGAGGAGTCAGTGCTATTAACTTGTAACTAGCGTGCAGAGATGCTTGATAATTTTCGATTTGATAATATAACTTTCCTAAATTCATCCACGCTTCCAGATGATTTGGATTAAAATCAATAAATTCTTGATATTTGTTTTCGGCTTCATTAAATTTTTCGTTTTGATGAAAATCGACAGCTTCCTGATAAATTTTATTTAATAATTTGTCGAATTGATGTAACTGAGAAATTCTTTGAATGACTTGAGGTTGGCGATGGTTTAGCAAAGCCACTGTTTGATAGTTAAAAGTTCTGTTGATATCCCGACTGATAATAAAAATCCTATCTTCAAACAGGAGTGGTTCATCAGTCTGAGGTAATAGTTCTAGTTCAACTTGACATTCAGGTGTTGCTGCGATAAAATCCCATATAGCTTGCTGAACACTGGCATGATTTGCATCATTAACAATAATTAATGCTTGATCAGATAAAAAAGAATTAATCAATAATAAGCTATTCAGAACAGAACGATAATCAGTTTTCCAATCGTAGAAACAAACACCGATTTGATTCTCAAATTCAACTTCTCTTAGTTCTAATAAAAATTCTTCTGGTTCTTGATCACATAAAAATACTTGATTACTAAAATTTAAAGCATCTAAAATTTCAACGCTAGATTCATAACTTTGGGATTCATCTTTTTCATAGAAGGAATCGACCACATAAGCTATAGAGTCAGGATTATTCAGTAACGCACCCATTAAACTACTAACATAATTTACCCCGATTTGGCAATAAATTTCCTGATTTTCTAAATTGCGAACTGCTAAGTTTAACAATAGAGGAAGATAAATATTGTTTTCAGGATCTCCCAGTTTTAAAATAAACTGTAGCTCAGGAAATAAGAGTGACCAGTTATTAACTAAATCATGGGATTCTTCTATTGAGGAATAAAGATCTAAAAAGTTTATAATTTTCATGATTTATTATCTGGTCAAGATATAGGTTAACGATTAAACTATGAAAAAATAAATCAATTGTACTTCAGATCTATTTTAACAGATTAATTTCGTTAAATCATCAGCTAGTCAAATATTATACAAGCGATTTAAACACTGACTAATCTAAACTATAATATCTTACAAAAAATTAATACAGCAAAAATGATCATTTTCTGAAACCCACAGGGTATACTAAAACCATAATCCCCTAGAAGGCTCCGAGTCTATGAATTTTTTGGTTCTGTTCAACTGGGCATCACCAGAGCCTGAGCTTTTGTTAGAATTGACAACAATAATCAAAGCCTTTCTCAACCATCCTGACAGAAGCAATTTATCTATTTTTATCGACTATGATCAGTTTCCTGGTCAAGAAGCAGACCTGTATGTATCAGGTGTAATGATGAACTTGATGATCGAGGGAAATGAACAATTAGAAGATGCTCTTAATATTAGTTTAGTTAGTTCCCAAAATTTTGAAGAATGGTTTAACTCCATTTTAAAAATAAATTATAAGATATTAGGTAATAACGTCAACAAAAGCCAACTCAATGAATGGTCAGATATTATTCCGATTGTCACCTTAGAGCAAGTAACTGATTTAGAAAAATATGAATTTCTATCGACAATTAATGAACAACAAAAAAACTTTAAATTACAACTCACCCAACAATGTTTTAACGCTCAAAGATTTGTTGAATCTGCTGAATTAGGAAAACAGCTATTGTCAGATTATCCTGACTTAGTAGAAAAAGGGTATTCAATTCCAGTAGCTCATAGTTTAATTCTATCTTTAAATTGGTATGAAGTTGCGGCTAATCTTCCTCCGGGAATTAATTATTTTCTGACATCAGGATGGTTGAATTCACTATATCAAAGAAAACCTGTAACTCAAGATAATCAACCCCTTCCCTGGTATACCTATCCAGCGATTGAATTTTTAGAAGATAAAGTTAAGCCTGATTTTAAAGTCTTTGAATTTGGAGCAGGTAACTCAACCTTATGGTGGTCACAACGAGTTTCAGAAGTTATTTCTATTGAAAATGATGCCAATTGGTTTGAAGAAATCAAGGCTAAAATGCCTAAAAATGTTCAAATTTTTTTACGAGAAGATGAACAAGAATATGCAGAAATGATTTCTTCCTTTCCATCGGATTACTTTGATGTTATTATTGTTGATGGAGCTAATCGAAATCGGTGTTTGGAAATAAGTTTAAATCACATTAAAGAAAGGGGCTTAATTATCTTTGATAATACCGATGATTACAATTATGACTCCTCTGTTCAAAAATTAGCCAATGAAGGTTATAAACGTCTGGATTTCTGGGGGATTATTTCTAGCTACACTTATAAAAATTGTACCTCTTTGTTTTTTAGGAAATTTGATATTTTAGAAAGCCAGGGAGTTCCCAGCCAGAAACAATCTATTTTAGGAAAAGGATGTTTTCAAGTCATGAATCCCAAACCCTCTCCTACTCAAGATAATTAAATGATGATAGTGAGATTGTGTTTAAAACTTATAAAGAGGATTAAAAAATGAATGACTTTTTATCACAGATTGCCATCAAAAATCAACATTTAATTCAGTTGATTTTAGAAAGGGGAAAACCCATCAAAATTGAGTTAGGTTCTTCCCAGAAGAGAATGGAAGGGTGGCTCACAATGGATTTAGATCCCAATAGTGATTTATGTATGGATTTGTCAAAACCTCTACCCTTTCCTGATAACTGCGTAGAAGAAATTTACTCCTCTCATCTATTAGAACACTTTTCGTTTCCTGATCCGATGCTGAACTTGCTTTCAGAATGCTATCGCGTTTTAAAACCCGGAGGTATTTTTAAAATAGCTGTCCCCGATGCCAGAATTTATATAGAATCTTATGAGAAACCCGATCAATTCGATCCTGAAAAGTATTGTCTTTATACCCCTGCCTATCACTATCATTCTAAAATAGATTTTATTAATTATATCGCTTATATGGATGGTCATCATCGTTATCTGTTTGATAACGAAAACTTACCCATAATTATTGCTAATGTTGGTTTTGAAAATGTTAAGCTCAGGGAGTTTGAACCCGGTTTAGATTTAGAAACGAGAAAGCATGAATCTATTTATGCAGAAGCTAGAAAACCTGGGGTAAGTTATCCGCTTAAAAATTTATCTGAACTTGATCAAAAACCCCAATTAACAACTCCGGTTTGTTTAATGATTTTCAACAGACCGGACACAACGCAGCAAGTGTTTAATGCAATTCGTCAGGTGAAACCCGAAAAACTCCTGGTCATTGCTGATGGCCCGCGACGGAATGTAAACGGTGAATTTCAAAAATGTGCAGCCACCAGAGCAATTATTAATCAAGTGGATTGGGATTGTGAAGTTTTAACCCACTATTCTGATATTAACTTAGGCTGTCGTCATCGAGTTTCCAGTGGCTTAAATTGGGTTTTTAATACTGTTGAAGAAGCCATTATTCTTGAAGATGATTGTTTACCCGATGTGACATTTTTCCGATTTTGTGAAGAATTATTAGAACGATATCGCCATGATGAACTAATTATGGCAATCTCAGGTAATAATTTTCAATTTGGACACAATCATCCAGGGGCTAGTTACTACTTTTCTCGGTACAATCATATTTGGGGCTGGGCAACTTGGCGCAGAGCTTGGAAATTGTATGATTTAGAAATGAAATTATGGCCGTCAATTAGAGACACAGGGAGGTTACAACAGATCCTAGAAAATCCTGAAGTGATCGCCTATTGGTCAAGAATCTTTCAAGATGCCTATGAAGGATTTAATACTTGGGATTATGCTTGGACATTTGCTTGTTGGGCGAATCAAGGCTTAACGATTCTTCCTCACGTTAATCTAGTTTCAAATATTGGTTTTAGAGCCGATGCAACCCATACGAAAGGGGAATCTCAACTGGCTAATTTACCCACACAACCCATTAGTTTTCCCCTGCAACATCCAACTGTTGTAATGCGTAACCGTCAAGCTGATCATTGGACTGAGGCAATTATGTTTAGTTCTACTGTATCTCCGACTCAAGAAAAACTAAATTCAGAGGGGATAGAACGTTTATCCCAAGGAATTGAATCTCTCAATAAAAATGAAAATTTAGAAGCTCTCAATCTCTTTAAAGAGGTACTGGAAATTGCTCCAGAGCAATCAGGGGTTTATTACGCTAAAGCGATTGCTGAAGCTCGTCTAGGTCAATTATTTGAGTCTCTTGATTCCCTCAAAGCATTATTGAATTTGAACCCTAATCACTCCCAAGGTCAACGGCTGTTAGAACAGTTATCCACTGAAGCAAAACAAAAAATTAAAGCTCAGATTGAAAAAGCTATTTCTTTATTCAATCAAGGTCAAAAAGTGGCTGCTTTACGTTGTGCTGAAAAAAACAAAGAAGCCGGAATATTTATCCCAGAAATGCACTATATTCGAGCCGTTTGTTTAAGTGCAGTCGGTCGATATGAAGAAGCACTAGCAGCAGCTAAACAGGAACTAGAAAATAACCCCAATCACCCTGAAGCTCAAGCTCAAGTTCAATCTTTAACTCAAGCCTTGATTCGACCTGAAAAAGCAAAAATTCCCACCCATGAACGACCCTGGAATACCGCTTTGCCTTATGAATTAATGATGTCGATTCAAAATGCTTTACATAACTTTTCTTACAAAGGAGTTCCGTTACAAAAAAATCCCTTTGATTATTCGATTTATCCGGTATTGCTCTGGAAAATTAAACCTCAGACTATTATTGAAATTGGTTCTAAAAGCGGAGGAAGTGCCTTATGGTTTGGAGATTTAATGAATAACTTTGGAATTGAAGGTCATGTTTATTCCATTGATATTGTCAAAGTGACTCAAGTTTCCCATCCTCGCGTTACCTTTTTAGAAGGCGATGGAAGTAATTTAGCGGAAACGTTATCCCCTAAATTCATTCAATCCCTACCCCGCCCTTTATTAGTGATTGAGGATGCAGATCATTCATTTACAACCAGTAAAGCAGTGTTAGATTTCTTCCATGCTTATCTGGATCAAGGAGAATATATTATTGTTGAGGATGGCATTATTTCTGATATTGTTCAAGATGCTTCTTATAATAGTGGCCCCCATCAAGCTTTAAAGTCCTTTTTATCAGAACATCCCCAAGACTATGAAATTGATGGAGAATATTGTGACTTTTTTGGATATAACTTAACTTGGGCAACAAATGGCTTTTTGAAAAAGCAGACTCTAGCAAAAATTCGCGCATCAATTCCTCAATCTATCAAAAGTAAATCTACCAATATTAAATCTCAATCCCTTCCACCAGATTATCCAGAATTTCAAGAATTATTACAGATTGTTTCTCCTTATACCGGACTGAGCGAAGAACGATTATATTCACTGTTTTCCTTAGCGAAAAAGGTTTGTATTGATAATATTCCGGGTAATTTTGTGGAGTGTGGTGTAGAAAAAGGGGGTTCAACTGCATTACTAGCGGCTGTCCTTACAAGATATAGTAAACAACCTCGATTACTATATGCTTTTGATTCCTTTCAAGGTTTACCTAAACCCTCTGAATTTGATCGATATCAAGGTGTATCAGCAGAGTCCCTCGGTTTGACACAAGGAAGTTGTGCGGCACCGGAATCTAGTGTTTTAAATCTCTGTGCAAAATTGGGTGTTTCTGATGTTGTTCGTACAGTTAAAGGATATTTCCAAGACACCTTACCTCAATTCAGAAATTCAGTTGGGGTAATTGCACTCTTGCACATGGATGGTGATTGGTATGAATCTACAAAAGTCATTTTAGAACAGCTTTTTGACCGCGTGGTTAATGATGGGTTTATCCAAGTTGATAATTATGGTCATTGGGAAGGCTGTAAAAAAGCTTTACATGAATTTGAAGAAAAAAATCACCTTAAATTCAATTTGAATCCGATTGATTATACAGGAGTTTGGTTGACAACCCCTGATCAATTTCCTCTTAATCCCATTATTGAACCCAACCTACTAAACGACTTTAATCAAGATGATCCAGTTGTTTATGGGATTCAAAGCCAAATGTCGAAAAATGAACGATTTCAACTCTATTATGTTCTCCGAAAATTGTTACCCGAATTTTCTCAACCCTTGCGTTTTATTGAAATTGGATCATTTGCAGGAAGTTCTCTATTTCTAACTTGTAAAGCCTTAAACCGACTCACCTCTAATTTACAAGGATTTGCCATCGATCCAGGGTTACATCCTCAGTTAAAACTGGTTCTTCAAGAAGTTAAACAAAATGTTACCCATCTGCAACAGTTTTCCCATGATGCCGTGATTCAACTGCAACTGAAATTTGAACAAGATAGCAATTTCCCTCCCTTCATTTTTGTCGATGGAGATCACAGTTATGAAGGAGTCAAACAAGATATTATTAACTATTATCCCTTGTTAAAACCCGGTGGAATTATGATGTTCCATGATTACTTACCTGCCCTTAATGATGAGAATCGTAGTGCAATCTTATCTCATCATGGCGGAAATGAACCGGGGATTCGTCAAGCGTGTCAGGAACTTATGGAAGACACCTATCGTTGTGAACTAATCGATATTCCCCTTTTATATCCCACAGATCCCACCCAAACTCAAGCCTATCTCCCGATTATTCCAGGGGTATTTTCCACCATTCGAGTCTATCGTAAACCCATTAACTAATTGAAGGATTAAAGTCATGATTAAGGTTCTACATATTATTGATTGGTTGTGTTTGGGTGGTGCTGCTCGCGGCATGATAGCTACCTCCAAATATTCATCAAGATTAGGTCAATTTGAACATTATTTAGTCTCCCTTAAACCCCCTGATTGGATGGCTTTAGAACTGGCTGAACAATCGGGAATGAAATTTATTAATACTTTGGATCAAACGGACATCTTTGAGGCTATTAAAACCGTTGATATTGTTCAAGTTCATTATTGGAATAACCCCAAACTGTTTGAATTTTTGCGATCGCCACTTCCCGAAACTCGGCTCTTAATTTGGTTTCATGTTGCTGGAGAATATCCCCCTCAAGTGATTACTAAGGAATTAGTAGATTACGCTGATTTTGCTATTCCTTGTAATCCTTACTCCTATGAGCTTCCGGTCTTTCAATCTCTCCCTGATGCCGTGAGAATTGAAAAAATTGGTATGGTTTATGATGCGGCAGATTTTGAGCGTGTTGCTAATATTCAGCCTAAACCCCATCAAAATTTTAATGTCGGTTATATTGGCAGTGTTAGCTTTAGTAAAATGCACCAAGATTATGTCGCCATGAGTGCTGCGGTGAATCTTCCCGATGTGCGTTTTGTGGTTTGTGGTGGAGGTGTAGAAGATTATTTAAAACAACAAGCTGAAAAAATTAATGCGTCTGAAAAATTTGATTTCCGAGGCTTCGTTGAAGATATTGCATCCGTGATTGAAACCTTAGATATTTATGGTTATCCGCTTTGTAAAGATACCTATGCCGCCGCAGAGTTAAATTTACAAGAAGTCATGTGTGCTGGAATCCCCCCTGTTGTTTTTCCTCATGGTGGAATTAAACGATTAGTTATTAATAATTATACTGGATTAGTCGTTAAAAGTCAATTAGAATACACCCAAGCCATTGAATATCTTTATCATCATCCTCAAGAAAGAATACGACTTGGGCAAAATGCTAAAGAATATGCTAAACAGCTTTTTGGTGCCGAAAATGCGGCTAAACAATTGAATCCTATTTATGAAAAATTAATGCAATTACCCAAGCGGGAACGTCAATGGGGCATTCCGATGGGATCGAGCTTATTAGATCAACCGCTATCTTTACTGGATGTTTTAGAACTCCCTGAAAAGTTTGTGGGAGCGCAAACCTTTATTAAAGCGTTGGGTCATACAGCCGAACCTTTTCTGGTTAGTTTAACCGCAGAAAATATTGATTTAATTCTAGCAGCCGAAGAACAAATTGCCGCTTCATCGATGTTATTGGGATTAGGAGAAGGAAGCATTTGTCAGTATCGAGATCATTACATCAATGATGGCTATTTAAGGTTATGGTTGGCGTTGGTTTTACGTCATCAGCAAAGAATTCCTCAAGCCATTTTTGAGTTTCAAAATGCTATTAATTTAGGCTGTAATCATTGGCGTGTTTTTTGGTATTTAGCCGAATCAGCAGAACAATTACAGGATATTGTTTTGGCTGAACAAGCGGTAACAAGAGTGTTACAGTTTGTGCCGGATTTTGTCAAAGCACAACAACTTTATGAGCGTTTACAACCTTTATTAGAAGGGGATATTAGTCATCTGGGATTAAAGGACATTAATCTGATCGTATTTCTTGACTGGACTCAAGAAGAAGAACAACTGTATTCCCAGTTAAGTGCTATCATCAAAACTCTGATTAATCATCTTGATAAACGTCAAATTAAACTATTGATTGATCATCAAGGAATGGGCGATGAAGATGCAGATTTAACGTTATCGAGTATGATGATGAATCTTCTGATAGAAGATGAATTAGATGTGGAAGAGGGGCCAGATGTTTCTCTCCTGGGTCAGTTAACTCAACCCCAGTGGTCAAATTTACTTTCAATTGTCCAAGGTCGAATTTGTTTAGACCTGGAAAACTCCACCGCAATTGAAGCAGTTCATGCTGATCAAATTCCCCAGTTTCCATTAGAAGAGTTGCTAGATTGGCGAGGTCTGAAGCTGGAAAATGGGGGTTGGGAATTGTGGAAACTTAGAGAAAAAAATTATATTGTTTTTCCTGATTGGAAACAACCGGAAGAAACTCTTTATTTAGAGTTAGCTCATCTCTTCCAAACCCTGGCAACTCTACCCAATCAAAACGAAATAACGTTATATCTGAATAATCAGAATATTTTGGATGAAGATGCTAATGTAATTTTATCTAGCATGGTCATGAATTTCTTCATGGAAACTGAATTGGATGTCACTGTCGGATTAGAAATTCTCCTCACAGGACAATTAACTGATCAGCAAAGTCAGGCTCTAGGATCTCGTTTGACTGCCCGCATGATTCTATTACATGAAGATCAAAATGCGATCGCTAATTTTAATGGAGAAAAAATTCCTGTTTATGATTTATAAAAAGATAGAATTTAAAATTTTACTCACTTAGTTTGTGATCTGAAATTGAATGCTCAGTTCTACGGATACCCCCACTACCAATAAGCAAGGGAGAATCCTTGACCATGGCTAGCTAACTTGAAGGGCTTAATTTTTAATTCTTACCCTCAATATATCTCTGCCACATTTGTTGATAAGCATTCTCCATCTCACGGGTAAATTGTTCCGCATTCCATAACGGGGCAGTTTGTCTATTTTTTCTTAATTTCCAAGTAACTTGTTGCCGTAAATTTTCATCAGTTCCTAGCTTAATTCCCCATTCCACATATTCTTCATCTGTCCAAGCAATACCTTCTGTAATTCCGGCATTAATCATCATCGTATAACTATTACGGGCGGCGAATTGTTGCCCAACCTTTGTCACCATTGGAACACCCATCCACAGGGTTTCCATCGTGGTTGTAGCACCATTATAGGGATAGGTATCAAGAACTACATCTGCGATCGCTAAATTAGCTCGATGACTCGCTTCTGTTGGGGATAAAGGTAATAATTTTAAGCGATCGCAATCGACCCCAACAGATTCAGCAATTTCAGCATAAAAAGTTTTCAAAGATTCTTGATCAGCCATCCCTTTAATCAAAAAATAACTATTAGGAACAGCTTTCAAAATTTGAAGCTGTAATTTAGCCGTATCAGGGTTATATTTATAGCCTCGTTGAGCCGTAAAATACAGAATGGCATCATTAGAAACCCCTAATTCGTCCCGTCGCAGGCTAGGAATTGCGATTTCAAACCCATCTACTGCTAAATAAGTATTAGGTAAACGCCAAATTGTTTCCTGATAATAGTCTTGAGCATCTTCAGGTAAAACGTAAGGGTCAGCCATAAAATAATCGACACTGGGAACCGATGAAGCATCCCAACCTAACCAAGTAACTTGTATGGGTGCTGGTTTAAGAGCTAAGGTTTCACAGGTTGATGTCAAGGTTAAACTGTCGAGATCTACTAAAATATCAATCTCGTCATCATAAATAACTTTAGCCACTTCTTTTCCATCTAACCCTAATCCATGGGCTTTATCACTTTTACTAACGTACCAATCTTGTACCTCATTATGATTCTTTTGTGCTGCGAATAAATAACTATGAATTTTAAACTTATCATGGTCATGATGTTGAAATAAACCCCTCGCTAACCAACCGACCGAATGATTTCTTAAACAGTGGGAAACATAACCAATATTTAAGCGTTTTTCAGCTAAAATATTTGTTTTTGAACGAGATTTCCAACCCCGACAATACTTGACTGTTTCTGTATTTTGAGTTTCTATATTAGACTGGATAAATTCAGAAACCTGACGACGCAGCGAGTAGTTTTCGCGGGGTTGATCTTGATAATAGGGAAAGAAAAATGTTGTTGAAAAAGAGCGCACAGCCAAATCATAAGCTAAGGTTGGCTTTTCTTCCAATAAACGATTGAGCATCAACTGATAATTTTCTATCGTTGTGCAGAATTCTGTCCAGCGTCCACCAGCACTCATTAACCCCCGAAGCAATAAAAAAGTTGCATAGACTTGATCAGGAAAATTATCCATTACAGAATAACAATGTTTTGCAACTTCTATCCCCTTTGCATATTCCCCGATATCTTGATACAACGTCGATAAACATCGCCATAATTCAGGATGCTTGGGATCGAATTTTAAGCCTTGTTCAGTGAATTTAATTGCTAAAGGATGTTGACTTCGAGAATACGCTAATTGATAGATAACGGGAACTAAGACTCCCATATAGGACTGAATATCAGACAGATAAGGAACAGTGGTTTCTACTAATTCATAAGATAAAGGCTGTTGAGGAGCTTGGTCTAAAACATTATTTAAAACTTCAAGTAATAAGTCATTATTAACGTCTTCTGGAACAATAACATTAGATTGAAATAACTCTAAAATTCCGAATTCAACTAGCACCTCATCGGAATAAGTGTTCAGTAAGGTTGATAAGCCCACTAAATGTAAAAGATTATTAATATCTGTGGGATTAATTTCTCGAATATGCTGGCGAATAATCCAGGCTGTTGTACAGTCTCCGAGGGTAATTCTTTGTCGTTCAGCTTCAGTTTCTAAAACTTGGATTAATTCTTGCGTCCACTGCTCAACTTGATCCGGTTCACCTTCGGTCATTGCCAAGAACCAAGTGGTTTGAGCTTCCACTTCTTGTCCTTGCAATAATAACATTAAGCCTAGATACCAGTATAGAGATTTAACATCAGGTTCTCTTTCAATCGCAGCTTCATACAATTTTGCCGATTGGGTATAGTTTTTTTCTTCCCAATACTGCTTGGCTTTTTGTTCCCAATCAGAATAAACACTTAGACTAAGATTAGATTTCATAGAACTCAAATAATTTGTGCAAATTTATTGCATGAAAGCGGGCAGTATTTTCCATACTACCCGCTCTCAATGATTCATATTCTGAACCAGAAAGACTGGTTAGACTTAAGCTATTATTTCGTTACTGCACTTTGGTTGGTTCCACAAATTGGCCCAGTAGTAGAGAATCCAATACTAACAGGATCCTGCCAGTTTGCAGCTACAACTTCTTCACAGAGAACAGTAGAGGTTGTTTTTGCTTCGCCTGTTCCACTTAAGCCGACACCTGCCGCATAAGCTTTCATTGCAGAGGAAGCAGGGGAAGCTGAGGATGATGCTCCAGTACCACCAGTAGCAACTCCATTGTCATAGACAAAGTTAGAGGTTTGGGTTTTTAAACCAATCCCTAATTCTGAAATGGTTGCTCCAAACTGTGTATTTTCAGCGTAGTAAGCTTGTTGACCTTTGTTAATGGAAGAAAGATATTGTTTTCCTTCAGACTGTTTGGCTTTGTTAGCTTGGTTGAGGAAGGAAGGCAGAGCGATCGCAGCCAGAATACCGATAATGATAATAACAACTAACAATTCAATTAAGGTGAAACCTTCTTCTTTTTTTCTATTAGCAACGTATTGCAGGAATTTCGCTTTAAATTCGGTCTTCATAGGTTTTTCTCCTCTTGGGGGGATGTTTAACTTTTTATCTGGTAGTTCTAACTTACCCACTTTCTCAACCTTTCATATCACCCCTACAAAAATTTTTTTTATTTCACCCGGAATGCTCCAGAAGCACATACAGAAAGGCATCCAGGGTGATGAGGACTTCTTTGATCTGTTGCAGTGCCCTCTGGACAGTAATGGGTTCTAGGGTAATGGGATCAAGAGGATAGATTTGTTGCCACCGTTCTGCCAGGGAGATCACCGTCTGTTTTCCATCCCATAACGGCAGTAAACAGGCTGCCCGACTACTCTCAAGGGTGATGGGTATGCGAGTGGGTAACTTCACATATTGGCTAATTTCATAAGGTCTATGGGTCTGAATACATTCAATTAAGTCTGCTTTAGCTTGAGTCGTTCTGAGTTGAGGATGTAAATCAACCCGTGCCGTTTGCCAATCAACTTCAGCCCATTCAGACACCGGGAGAATCAATTCTTGCTCACAATGACCACACCAAAAATCTAATAACCGATGCACGGGGTTAATTAACTCAAATAAATGTAGCTGTTCCTCGATAGAAATTTCGGATAAACTCAAGGCTAGAAACGCAGGTAAGTTATCAGGATCTTTAAATAAATCTAGTAACTGCCATTGTCGCCATTTTACCATACTGATCAATTGTAAATCAGTTGCCTTCAAAACCGCAAAAACCTCTGGGATTGTATAGCCTTTATCCCCTTGAAGTAAATAATTAACCAGCAACCATTCGTCATTTTTATAATCTGGACTATTCCAAGTTTGTGTCTTGAGTACCACTTCATCTTTGATGGATTCTATTGTTTCTCTAGCGATCTCAACCTTCAATTCTTGAGAAGTTTCATCCATGACTCCCATGAGTTTAAACAGAGATTGCGCCCTAAAATAACCGACCCTTTGATATAAACTATGTACATTAGCCCGAATAATACCTTGGGGTTTTAAAACTTGTTTGATCCCTTGCATTGCATTGAATAAATTTGGGCATAGATAAAGCACCTCATCTGCATTAATATAATCAAACTCATACCCAATTTCTGGTAAGTTTTCTATCGGTAAAACATAAAATTCTGTATTATCAAACCCATGAAATTTTAAACGTTGACGAGCCAGTTCAATAGATTGTTCAGAAATATCAATCCCTACAATTTTAGCCCCTGGATTGGCTTCTGCTAACATTAAGGATTTATATCCGCTTCCACAGCCTGCATCTAAAATAACTTTTCCTTCTGTATTAATAACTTTCTGATATTTTAAATAATAAGGCGTGACTAAATTGTGGATAAATAGCAACTCATAATCGGTTTTAGGGGAGTGTTCTAAGGGAATTCTAGGATAGGGGGCTGAGTCAAACTGTTGACGAATTTTTTCTAATAATTTTGGATCTTGGTTTTGCATTGGTATTTCTCAAGTAAACTATGAATTGGCGATCGCACAAAACCCAAGACACCGAGTTTCTCACCCAGATTTTAGTAATTCTATCCAGATTTTTTGTTGAGAAACCGGGTTTCTGCCTAGTTGCGATGCCGACAGGCGGCGGCTACGCCATCGCACCCTCACCCTTTATAAAATGCCCTGTATGGATAACAAAATAACATTTCTACTCAAAGTTCTACTTTTGTCCCTGGGACTATCGGTTGTGATCAAATTCGTTGGCCCCTTGCTTTCGATTCCTGAATCCTCAATTCTTGCAGCTATTGCGGTTTGCTTACCTTCGGTTATTCTAGCCGTTTTATTTAGTTGGCGGATGAGACAACATTCTCAACAACCGGAATAGAAGGGTAAAGAATCGCAAAAGGGAACGTCGGGAAACGGATTGAAAATTTACTGACTGTTCCCTTCAGAATGAGCGATCGCTTAATTTTAACAGATAATTGATATTCTTAAGACTTAAATCGATCATAATAGATCAGAATTTCATCTCATCGGTGTTTATCCTGTGACACTAGGGCAATGGTTCGGTTTTAGCGCAATTCTCTGTGCCATCTATATCCTTTGGCAAGTTCGACAAGCTTTATTACTTGTTTTTGCTGCGATTGTTTTAGCAACCGCCCTGAATAAATTAGCTCGATGGATACAACGCTTTGGAATTAAACGCTCTTGGGCGGTATTCTTCTCAATTAGTTTACTAATTTTAGGGTTTATAACGATATTCTTGTTAGTTGTTCCGCCTTTATTTGACCAATTACAAGAACTCGCTACACGGGTTCCTAGAGGGTTAGAACGAGGATTACAACGGCTAAATCTTTGGATTAATTACCTAGAAACCCAACTTCCAGGGGAATTTTGGCAAAATTTATTTCAAGTCGATTTACAAATTAATGCCCTGATTCAACAGTTACAACGCATCGGAAATCCTTTAATAGGAGGCGTTGGGGCTTTCGTGGGAAATACATTAGGAGGACTTCTCGGCTTTTTATTAATTCTAGTTTTAACAATCATGCTATTAGCTGATCCTGTAGCTTATCGCAGAGCATTTATTCAACTCATCCCTTCCTTTTACCGTCAACGCCTGAATGGGATTTTAGATCAATGTGAAATAGCGTTAGGACTATGGGTTGTTGGAGCTTTAATTGATATGAGTGTTGTGGCGGTTTGTAGTTTAGCAGGGCTTTTAGTCTTACAAGTTCCGTTAGCCTTTGCCAATGCCATATTAGCAGGATTGCTCAACTTAATTCCCAATATTGGGCCGACTTTGAGTGTGATTCCTCCGATGGCGATTGCTTTATTAGAAGATCCTTGGAAAGCCGGGTTTGTTTTTATTTTATATTTTCTGATTCAACAAGCGGAAAGCAATTTTTTAATGCCCTATCTTATGGCGCAACAAGTTTCCCTCTTACCTGCAATTACGTTACTCTCCCAAGGCTTTTTTCTTACCTTTTTTGGCTTTCTGGGTTTACTTTTAGCCTTACCGTTAACGGTTGTGGGACAAGTTTTAGTGCAAGAAATCCTAATTCGAGATATTCTGGATCACTGGAAACAATAATTTCCGACAATTGAAAACGACGAAACATAAACAATAGAATTAAAGGGGTGTCAAAATTTAATGAAAACTATTGCTGAAATTAACGATAAAATTCTTCAGAATCGTGCTGTTGTTTGGACTGTGGAGGAATTGAAAGCCAAAGTCACCCCCGATACTATTCCCCAAATTGCTCAAGAAGTTGATGTCATTACCACAGGAACTTTTGAACCGATGGAAGCCTCTGGGGCGGTGATTAATTTAGGTCATACCGATCCCCCGATTAATATTAAAACCTGTTGGTTAAATGGGGTTCTTGCCTATAGTGGATTTGGTTCCGTTGATTTATATCTGGGCGCGAGTCAAATGATGGAAGATGGGGAAGAGGGCAATGAACAAGGGGGGGGTCATGTGATTGAAGATTTAATTGCGGGAAAATCGGTGCATCTCAGAGCATCAGGAGTGGTTTCTGATTGTTATCCCCGGAGTTCTTTTGAAACTACAATTACCCGTGATACCATTAACCAATTTTATTTATTCAATCCTCGCAATCTCTATCAAAATTTTATTGTCGGAGTTAATGGTGGCGATCGCCCCCTTTATACTTATTTAGGCCCCCTCCAACCCTATTTAGGAAATGCAGTTTATTCTAATCCGGGTGCAATTTCTCCCTTAATTAATGATCCTGATTTACAAGTAATTGGAATTGGGACTCGGATTTTTTTAGGAGGCGGAATTGGCTATATTACTTGGGAAGGAACCCAACATTTTCCCCTGCAAAAACGCCTAGACAATCGCACCCCCATCGGCCCTGCTGCAACGTTAGCGTTAATTGGAGATGCAAAACAAATGAATCCTTATTGGGTTAGGGGTTGCTATTTTAAAAATTATGGCCCTTCATTAATGTTAGGTGTGGGGATTCCTTTACCCGTTTTGAATGAAGATGTGATTGCTCGTTGTGCAGTTTCTGATCAAGATATTGTTGCACCCGTAGTGGATTTTGCCATCCCTCGACGGGTTCGTCCCACCTTTGGTTTAGTTTCCTATAGTCAACTGAAAAAAGGCAAAATTTCTATTGAGGGAAAAATGGTCAGAACTGCACCTGTAGCGAGTATTTCCCGTTCTCGTGAAATTGCCCAAGAGTTAAAAAAATGGATTGAATCAGGAACCTTTACCCTCACAGAACCCGTTGCTTCTATTCCCTTAGATCGATCATTTCTTCCTCAAAATATTTGGGGTTCTCAAATTAGTTTAGATTAAGTCTGACTTAATTAGAGTTAGAGACGGAAACACCCAGTTATTTTAAAATCACCTCTTCCCTTCCTGTCTAATTGCATAAATTGGCAACTTTGTCAATACCCCTCTTAGTCCTTTAAGGATTTACCCCCAAAATTGATAGCTCGTAAGGCAGAAATTGAGTCAGGAAATCCAGATATTTTACGAAAGAATAGTAGTTCTAGCCTCTATTTTGGCAAATAGACACAATAACCCCTTGAGCGGTATTTTCTAAATATACCAGAACCCCCATGCTGCCGTCAACTATTTGCAAGTAATTTTCAATAATGTATCAAGATTTCCTGACAATCTTTTAAAAAACAAAAGAATTTGAGAAAAATGATTAGAATATCTTAACAATAATCCAAAGATGAATTAAATTAAGGTTTAACAATTTAAGCAATTTAGCATTAAACAAGATTTTAAGTTAAGTTTTTGTTAAATTGCGATCGCTAATCTTGTAGAAATTAAAGAAATGGTTGAGCAAGGATCAAATAGGTTTATGGGATGGGACAAGTTGAGGTTCCCACTCAAAAAGTTAAACCTTCACAAACTTGCCCAAATTGCGGTCATCAGAAGAAGAAAACATTAGCAGAAAGAGAACATCATTGTGTTAATTGCGGGTTTCATTGTGATAGAGATGTTGCCGCAGCAATGGTGATGCTTAATTATGCAAGGGGTATGGAACGTGCCTCTTCAGATGCAGATGAGAATACCTCTACAGGAGTGCGGAAGCTTCAAGCAAGTTTCTCAGTTGAAGCGTCAGAAACGCACATCGAGCGCGATAGCGGATGTGCGTAGTTCATTAAGATATACTTGTTTTGATCGTGTTAAACTGATCCAGCCTTGCACCCATTAGTCCGAAAACCTTTAGAATAGATTCTATATGAAGCCTAAAATTGCGATCGCTTGTCAGGGAGGAGGAAGCCAAACCGCTTTCACGGCGGGTGTCTTTAAAGCCCTATTTGAAAACAAGATTCAGGATTATTTTAATATTGTCAGCTTAAGTGGAACTTCTGGAGGCGCGATCTGTGCATTTCTGATTTGGTACGCCCTGAAAAAAGGAGATGATATTGTTTGGAAACGACTGATCGACTTTTGGGAAGATAATACAGCCCAAACCGCTCAAGAAAAGTTTTTCAACGATTCTGCAATTAAAACTCTGGAATGGGTCAGCAAAGGGAAAATTCCTCAGTACAATTTAAGTCCTTATTCACCGATTGTTAAAGCTTGGTTTTCCTTTGCGACCCAAGGTTTACGCCGTCGATTTACTGATTTTGAAGAATTACTAGGATCTCATATTGATTTCTCAGAATTAGCGACTTGGGGTATGCAACCCGAACCCCCAATTTTACTGATCGGCGCTTGTAATATCCTCACAGGGAGATTACATAAATTCAACTCCTATCGCGAAGCTATTAAACTCGAACATATCTTGGCTTCTGCTTGCATACCGAACCTTTTCCCGGCTGTTTCTATTGAAGAAATGGCTTATTGGGACGGACTTTTTTCCGATAATCCACCGATTGATTCTTTGATTAAAAGCAATTTTGTGGGAATTGCTAATCTTCCCCAAGAAATTTGGGTGATTAAAATCAATCCCACAACTAGGGATAAGATTCCCACAGAGGCCGATGATATTGCTGATCGTCGTAATGAATTAGAGGGAAACCTCTCTTTATTTCAAAGCCTTGGTGAAATCGAAAATCTCAATAATCTCTTTTTAAGGGGGGCATTTAACGAGGAATTTCTCGCTAAAATTGATGTGAAAGAACCGATGAAAATTCCTAAATCTTTTCCTGATGATCCTGACCAAGATTACCATATTCCGATGATTGAAATGTCTGAAGATTTAGCCAAACTATTGAATTATGAAAGTAAATTAGATCGCTCTCCAGAAATGATTAATCGCTTGATTCAAGATGGGGAAAAACAAGGGAAAAAGTTTATTGAAACTCGATTAAAACAGATGGGTTTGAATAATGAATCCCGTTAAAATCAAAAGAAAGGTTATAGTTACCCTAATTCTCAGAAGTTTGCTACTAACCCTTCCGGTTTTTGATGTACCTCTCTTTTGTCACTTTAAGGGAAAACCTTGATTTTCCGTAGCCTGAAATGACGTAACTTTCTCCAAATTCCTCTTAGTGACAAAAGAGGGATGTACAGTCATTTCTTCAATAATCTTCTCATAGCCGTCAATAAAAATTGGATGAATTTCCAACCTATTAACAAGAGGATACCGACCATCAATGTAGAAGTCAGAAAAGATGTAATTTGCTCAAAACCCAGTTGGTTAGGGGAAGTGAATAATTTCTCGATGAAGGTAGTTATTACAAGAGGATAGCCCAGAAGTTGTCGCCATAAAATTGGGAAAACTAGCCAGATAAAATATCCTATAATGCTAAAGCTAGTAACTGTGTAGATTGCCAGAAAAGACATCATTAGTGGAGACCAGGGTAAACGCTTGTTTGATGGGTTGTTGATTTGACTAAATATGTGACGGAAAATGCGTCCGGGTTCTCGACTGAGATTGGTCACACCTAAAGCGTCTGATAAAGCCCAGTAACCATCAAATTTAAAGACTGGGTTTAGATATAAAATACAACTGGAAGCGATCGCTAAAATAGCTATTTTAAGGGCAGCCCATTCCGTAAATTTGTAAAAAATTATATAAATTGCACCAACAATTAGTTGAAAAAATACTCCTCCAAAATCAATGATGACGCGCTGCCAACGTTTCAATCTCCAAGCATCGGTGACATCGCTATAAAAGGCTGGAAATATGAAGTAAATTGTTAAACCAATATTACTAGGTTCTGCCCCATAATAAACGCAAGCACTAGCATGACCTAACTCGTGGAATAGCAGAGAAATGAAAAAGAAAAAGTATCCCCAAATTAAGTCTTCTTTTGCCAATCTTAAAAATAAATCATTTCGCGGGGCAAATCCTGTAGCTACAATAATAATAGTTAAAAGTAAAATCGCTACGGGTTGATAATAGGCAACTGAAAGATAAGATGCAATCTTATTAACAATTTTTTGGGGGATAAGTGGCAGGCGCAGTAAAAAACCTGAAAGCTGGTTTTTTTTATTTTCTTCGATTTCGCTCAGGTCAGAGATGACTTTTTGATAAGCTGCCTCTACCTCAGAGGGTGATAGATTTTTCCCTGTTTTTTGCCGGACTATTTCAGAAATTTCTTCAAAGGATTTACCTAAGCTATTTTCGTAGAGGAGTTCATAGGCAAAAACAGATAATCGGATATATTTGGGGGGATTACCCACTAATAATAAATAAACAGGTCGATTTTCTGATGTTTCCACCACCAGTCTTTTTTGAAGTTCTTGCAAGCTATATTTTTTGTGCATTTATGTTGTTTTGAATAGTCTACTTTTGCAATGATTCAAGATTTTTATTACAGATTTTTTCGATATCCTGAGATAGTGATTTAAAATTACTCTCTAAAGCTGAAATTGCTACACTTCGCCAAGCCAGTTCGGGAATATCTTTTGTTAGTTCTTTAGCGAGTTCAAGACTTTGACAAGCGATTTCGATTACATAGTTTATATGTCCGCCATAGTACATTTTTTTAGTTAAGTTTTTTAGGTTAATTTCATCAGGTTTAATCGGCCATTCCTGAATAATACGCGACAGTAATAAAGAAGGAATACCAAACTGTAAATCTTCTTTCCAGTCTTGAATATCGTCCCAGATTTGACGAGCAATTAGATACTGTTTAACAGCAGCAGTCAAAGGTTCAAAAAGACTCTCATCCCCTGACAATTCTACTAAAGCAGCAATATTACTTTTAATAGGTGCTGATTTATTAGCCGTGATTTCAATTGCTAATTCTTCGGTATATTCAGAGAAGGGTAACTCGCCTGAAGCGAATTTTTGTTCTTTAATGCAGGCATCCATATATTCTTGGTAATAGTTGCGAAAACGTTGCCAAAATTTTGAATTTGGAGGAAAAATAGAGTATAAAATATGATAACCTTCTAACTGCATTGCTTGAATGCTCAAGCCGTATTTAGTGGCTAGAAAAGCATCGTTTGTACGATCTGTAATCCAATCACACATAACCAAGGATGTTCCTAAAAGTTTTTCAGCAACCATAATGGGGCGAATTGTTTCTAGGGTCAGTGATGGAAAAACATCTAAAAATAATAGAGGCCCAAATCTTTCTAAAAAAACAAAGTTTATTGGGAATTCTATATCATTAGGCCATTGGTTACCTAAACCACAAATAATTTTATCGACATTTTCGATAGTTTCTTGAGCTTGTAGCAAGTTTGCTTTCGCAATCAAATCTGTGTTGTTATTATGATTCTCTGTAAAGTTAAAATTATTCATGATTTTAAATCGAATAAATAAATATCAAAAATGAACAAAAATAAATGCAGATTTTACAGTGTAAAAGCCTGTACGAATTCTGCATTTATCAGGTGAAATTAGATTTATATCCTAACAAAACCAAACGCCTAGTGTCCTACAATCAGGGGTTTTGATCGCCGCAAAGGTGATAATAGTTGCAGTATAATCAATAGCTGCTAACTCAAGACGCTGTTCAAGTTCTTCAACTTCCAAATTTTCCAAATCTTCAGCACTGAGGGCGCTAAATTTCTGTTCCATGTTTTCAACTGTTTTGTCTGGGTTCATGACTTTTCTCCTAAGATTAAACGAATTTCTATGAATATACCCTTGAAAATCAAGCAGTCATTTCATATTGGACTACAAATCTAGCTCTCTTGAAAGCTAGTTTATTTAATTTTTATCTCTCTTTTTCATAATAAGCATTCTCAGGAATTTGTAAAGTCATAAAAAGTCTAAGTTTGGATAGATTTTGACAGACCTTTTTGAGTAGTCATTGGTTTAAAAAGTAGAGTTTAGTTAAAAAAAGTTGCAAAAGGATGAAAAAAGTAGTATGATTTCTGACAAAATAATATTTGTATCGCCTATGGATGTTCAAACAATCCTGAAGTGGGCCGATGAGTTGATGTTTATCAAAACAGGAACACACTTAAATAGTCTACAACAAGCTGTGTTAATAGGGGTTTGGCATAATCAAAAATATGGAGAAATTGCTGAACGCTATCACTGTAGTGAAGCGAATGTCAAGAGAGTTGCAAGCAATTTATGGGAAATAATATCAAAAGAATTAGGCGAAAAAGTTAATAAATCAAACTTCCGCGCCACGATGGAACGGTATAATATTTCTAATTCCCAAGTGGGTAATTTTGTTGTACAGAGTCAATCTTTTGGAAGTAGCATTACAGTCTGTGGAGAAAATCCGCATTCTCAAGAAACCACAAAAAACCGATCACCTTCCCCCGTTAACTCAGACAACAATGAACCCGAAAAATACCACGATATAACCGAAGTCTCAGAATGCGAAATATTTTGCAACCGCACCCAAGAATTAAACACCTTGAAACAATGGATACTGACGGAAAATAGTCGTATCATCACTATTTTTGGATTATCTGGTATTGGTAAAACAGCCCTCGCTACCCAACTGGTTGAACACATAAAAGAGGACTTTGATCGGGTAATCTGGCGAAGTCATAGTCAATTTTCTAGTCTAAAATCCCTAAAAACTAACTTAATTGAGTTTCTTTTCCGACAGCAAGAAACTCAACAATTATCAATTATTGACTCTTTGCGATCGCATCGTTGTTTGATTATCCTTGATGATTTTCAAGAAACATTAACCAGTGGGGAATTAGTCGGTAGTTATTTCCCAGAATACAAAAATTATGGTAAATTATTAAAGCAAATTGGGCGATCGTCACATAACAGTTGCTTGCTACTCCTGAGTTGGGAAAAACCCATAGAAATTGCTACCTTAGAAGCTGAAAACTCCCATTGTCGAAGTTTAGAACTTCAAGGTTTAGGAGAGTCAGGAGAACAACTCTTGAAGGCGAGAGGATTAAATGATCAAGATCAATGGTTAAAACTGATTAATCTTTATGGCGGAAACCCTTCCTGGTTAAACATTATTGCTTTAACGATACTCGATTTATTTAATGGTAGCGTTGCTCAATTTCTATCTTATTCTACTCTGTTTTTAGGAGACTTAGAAACAATATTACAGGAACATTATCAAAGGTTATCAGAGTCAGAAAAATTGGTCATGGTATGGTTAGCTAACCAAGAGACAGCAGCAGATATTTGCAGTAAACCCGCAGAATTTTTGTCGGACTCAGAATTTTTGAAAGCCGTACAGTCTTTGAGGAAACGCGGTTTAATTGAAAAAGCTATAGACAGGGAAGCATTTGGCTTCACCCTTCAACCTGTGATTAAAGAATATGTGAAAAAGCGGTCTCAAGATTGAGCAAATCTTGAAGGATGTAATCAGTTTCTTGCTCTGTATCCATACCCTTAAACTTAGGATAATATTGAGTCAGAATATTTAACCTGGAAACAACATTTTCACTGCTCTGTTGGTTTAATTGAAACTCCCCTAGCTTTTAGCTCTGGGGAATTTCAATTAATATTAATTGTTAAAAAAACGGCTAATAGCTTTAACTTTCTTCTGATGCAGCTTTCCGTTTTAACGGTTTAGCAAGGGGTTCTCGACGGGGAGGAGGCGGAGGCGCATCCGATTGGAATTTAGGCTTATAAGGAGGACGAGAACCCGGATTAGAGTAACCCTGACCCGGTTGTCTTCTGGGGCCACCTTTTTGAAAGGGAGGTTTGCGCTTTTTAGTAGGAAGAAAGCCGATATCATGACTTTCTTGGATGACCAAATAATCTTCCTGTAACTGAACGTGTAAATCCCAGAAATGACCGACGGCTCTCATTCCCGCAATTCCCATCAGTTTGAGTTTGAAAAACTTGGGTTTATCATTATCTTTACGAGGAGCTTGGCGAATTTTAACAATGACATATTTCTCAACTTCTTGAGATTGATAAACAACCTCACCTCGAATGGAAAAATAGCCCTGTTGAACGTCCGGTAAGGCTTCAATTTTATTCCCAGATTCTACTAACTTTGATTCCTCAGAAACCGATGCAGAATCTTTTATTTCGGGTGAAGATTCATCGGAAATTTCAGATTCATCAGATCGGAGGGTTTCAGGTTCCCAAACCCCCATAATTTGAACGTGTAAATTTCCTTCTTGTTGACGTGTCCGAGGATATACCACCCAAAGATGATCTTGATCTAAGTCAATATGTTTTTTCACTAAACTCATGACTCGACCTAATAACACTGCATCCAGAAGTTTTCCTTCACTGGTGAGTAAAGTTCCTTGGGTAAACTGATCCGCAGAAGCAATATATCGGCCATGAACTAATCCAATAGCCCGATACTGGCGAGCTTCGCTAGGGGGCGGAATTGGATGTTGCCAGAGACGCTCTACAGATTCGGGAGATTCAGAAAATTCAGAAGATTCCTCCTCTGCTTCTTCTTCGGATTCCATCATTTCAGGCTGATCCAATGCACCCTCTTGGGGTGTTGGATCAGCACTTTCTGGTTCTGGTGGTGTTTCTTTTAACGGTTCGGGGATGACACGTTCACTCTCATGAGGTGCATCCAAATGGATATCTTTAGACATATTCACGGCTGGCTCATTAACTGGACTTGAGCGGGAAGAACGTTTAGATTGAGAGGAGCGATTGGGAGAAGGACTCATAAAACCTCTTAGCGGAGACACATCCCTTATGGGAGCGAGGACATGGCAAACCAACCTATCTTCCCTAATGATTTGAGGAAAGGTAAAAGTTTGACACTAAACTTAAGTCACGGATCAACACTATCAGGACATTTCAACATTTGCACCCCTTCTTGAGGAATAGGAAGCAGTAAAGATACTTTGACCTAGATCGTTGTTGTTAACAAACAACCGAGGTTGATTTGTGCCTACCCTAAAGCCGTAGCCTATTGTTTATCCTGTCAGAAAATGTTGTCATCTCAAGTTAAGTGCTTGAAGGCTGCCATCACAATTGATCTTGAGTTAACTTACCTATTGTACTGAATCCACAGGCTGATCGGACAAATCCGTAGGCTTTGTGCCTGAAGGACTGAGTTTGTAGAAAATAAAGTTAAGTGGGAGTCTCTGGCTTCTGTTAGGATATTAGCTACAAGGAAGTTGGCCTAATCAGTTCAGGATTGAGTTTCATGGTAGATAAACGTCGTGGGTTTATTGGTGTAGTTTTAGTGTTAGCTGTAATCGCCTTTGTGGGATTTTCTATGGGGCCACTGATTAGTGGGATTGTGGAAAACAATCAGTCCAAACGACAACCTGCTCCAACACCCACGCAATCAACTCCAACGGGTAAACAATCCGATTTACAAGCACAAGCTCGTGGTTATGAGTTAGTATTGCAGCGAGAACCAGATAATGAAACGGCTTTGAAGGGTTTATTGCAAGCTAAATTAGAGCTTATTCGCTTTAAGCAAGCGGAGATTAAAGATGTGATTGAACCTTTAGAGAAACTGTCAAAAAAACACCCTGAAGATACACGTTACAGTGTTCTTTTAGCACAGGCTAAAGCCTATACTGGAGATCAAGAAGGCGCGGCTCAAACCTATCGCACAATTTTAGCGAGTCAACCTGGAGATATTCAAGCCTTACAAGGGTTAGTGAATCTTTTCTTAGAACAAAAACGTCCTGAAGCGGCAATTGGATTATTACAAGATACGCTTAAATCTGCCGCGACTGTCAATCAAACTGCACCCGGTACGATTGATGAAATGTCGGTACAATTAATTTTAGGGCAGGTTTATGCTGAAGATAAACGCTATGATGAAGCCCTAGCGATTTACGATGAAGCGATTAAAAATAACGACCAAGATTTCCGCCCTGTTTATGCAAAAGCATTGGTTTTAAAACAACAAGGAAATACCGAAGAAGCTGAACCTTTATTTGCTAAAGCGGTTGATTTAGCTCCGGCGGTTTATAAAGATCAAATTCAAAAACAAGCCGGAGGAAATCTGGCTCCTGCTAAGTCGGGTGAACCCCCTGAGCCGAAACCGTTAGAAACCCAACCCCAAACTGAATCAGCACCCGCAACGGAGGTTCCTGAACCCCGCCCCTCGGCTCCAGCATCTAGTAACTAATTCCCTACAATAGAAAGTTATAGAGACGTTAATTGTTGTCATGATGAACCTGAAACGTTTAGGCCATGTTGCTATTTGTGTCAACGATATTGACTCATCCGCTCAGTTTTATCAAAACTTAGGCATGGATCTGGTTTGGAAGGATGCGGACTGGGCTTATTTAAAAGCAGGTGAAGATGGATTAGCATTACTGAGTCCTGGTTATGACCAAGCAGGCCCCCATTTTGGCTTTGTGTTTAATCAACGCAGTGAGATGGAAAGCGCCTATCAAGCGTTAAAAGCCCAAGGAATTCCGGTGACGGCGATTCATGAACATCGAGATGGTACAGCCTCTTTTTATGGTCGTGATCCTGACGGAAATGGCTTTGAATACCTGTATGAACCCAATAAATGAGTTAAGAAAAGTTGCACTAAAAAACTATGTTTCAAAAAATCCGAGTGGGAAGTCGCCGGAGTTCACGATTTTATGCTTGGGCTGAAGTCGATTGGTTGTTAATGGCGAGTTGCATTGCTCTCACCTTGTTTGCGGGAATTATGATCCGCAGTGTGGAATTAAACCAAGGGTTAACGGATTGGTGGCAACATTGGGTAACTGGAGGGGTGGGTTTAATCTTAGCTCTCATTTTTTCTCGATGTCGTTATGAACGTCTGATTAAGTGGAGATGGGTGATTTATGGCGTTACCAATTTGTCTTTGATTGCGGTACAAATCATTGGAACAACGGCATTAGGAGCGCAACGCTGGATTAATATTGCGGGGTTTCATGTCCAACCCTCAGAATTTGCCAAAGTCGGAATTATTATTACCTTGGCGGCTTTACTTCAAGAGTTAAAAACGCCAAATTTAGGGGATATGGTTCGGATTTTAGGAATTGCTGCGGTTCCTTGGGGATTGGTTTTTATTGAACCGAACTTAGGAACTTCCTTAGTGTTTGGTGCGATTACCGTTGGCATGATGTATTGGGGCAATATTCATCCGGGGTGGTTAATTTTGCTGGTGTCTCCAGTGATTACAGCCATTGTATTTAATGTTTCTCTCCCGGTGGGAATTGTTTGGGCGATCTTGATGGGTTTTGTGGGGTGGTGGAGTCTTCCCTTGAGATGGTTGACAGGCCCTCTGGCTTTATTAGCGAATTTAGGAGCGGGACAGTTAAGCCATATTTTATGGAATGTCCTGCAAGACTATCAAAAAATGCGGCTGATTGGATTTTTAAATCCTGAGCAAGATCCGTTAGGAAGTGGTTATCATTTAATTCAGTCTCGAATTGCAATTGGTGCAGGACAATTGTATGGTCGGGGACTGTATCAAGGGACTCAAACTCAATTGAATTTTATTCCTGAACAACATACAGACTTTATTTTTTCAGCCGTTGGGGAAGAATTGGGTTTTATTGGTTGTATTGCTGTATTAGCTCTATTTTGGTTTGTCTGTTTACGTTTAGTCATTATTGCTCAAACGGCTAAAGATTCCTTCGGGTCTTTAATTACGATTGGAGTGCTATGTATGCTGTTGTTTCAGGTGTTTGTTAATATTGGCATGAATATTGGTATCGCACCTGTCACTGGAATTCCCTTACCGTTTTTAAGTTATGGTCGGTCTTCCTTACTGAGTAATTGGATTGCCATTGGCATTGTCCAATCTGTTGCCAACCACCGACAGCGTATTAAGTTTTAAGGGATTTAAACCGGAAGGGATTGTTGAATAGATCTAATGTTCTTTGTCCTTAAATCAGAGTTTATTAAAAAAATATGCGACGATTATTACCCGGTTTTTTTCTATTGCTTTTAATGGTGAATTTTTTGTTTGGTGTCGATCCAAGTTGGGCAACAGTCCCAATTGTGATTGCTCAAAATATTCAGTGTAATCCGAATGGAACAAATTTAGAAATGAAAAAGTGTGCATCCGATCAATATGTATTAGCGGATAAAAAGCTCAATCAAAATTACCAAACCCTAATCGGTCAACTGTCACCTGAACGAAAACAACGCTTAATTGAAGCTCAACGAGCTTGGATTTCATTCCGAGACAAAACCTGCCGTTTTGAATCTAGTGAAGTTTTAGGAGGTTCGGCAGAATCTTTATTCCTAACCACTTGCTTAACAAAAGTAACTCAGCAACGGGTTCAAGACTTCCAAAACTATTTAGCCCAAATTAAGTAATCTTTTGGTTTTCATTCCCTCCCTAGAGCAAAACTATCTATTGATCTCTAGGGCATTCAAAAATGGCAACCCAAAAACCGAACTGTATGAAACGTTAGTATTAGGTATTTCACCTCCTGATCTACAAAAGGCATCGCCATATTAACCCTTAACTATTACTCCCCCCCTCTCCCATTCTCCCGTCCCCTTGTCCCCCCGTCCCCTTGTCCCCTTGTCCCCCCGTCCCCTTGTCCCCTTGTCCCCAGCATGAGGTTAAGAATCAATGTCCACCAGTTCATGGTTAAATTCAGAGATGAATCGACTGCGTAAGATTTGGCCTTCTCTTCTTGGCTTTCTTCTATTTGCTCTTTCCATCTGGGCCATTAGTCAAAAGCTAGAACGATATTCTCTTCAAGATGTTTTAAGCAGTTTATCGAATATTCCTAAAACTCATCAATCAGGTGCAATTTTCCTGATGTTAATTAGTTATTTAATGACAACAGGTTATGATGTTTTAGCATTTAGTTATATCGGTTTCCCCCTGCATTATAGCAAAATTGCCTACGGTGCATTTATTAGTTATGCTATTAGTAATAATATTGGATTATCCATATTAACAGGCAGTGCTCTTCGATATCGAATCTATTCAGGATGGCGTGTTCCTGCGGGTGTGATTGCTCAAGTGATTGCTTTCGCTAACTTAACATTTTGGTTGGGATTATTTGGTGTTTGTGGGTTTGTTTTTCTAATCACCCCTTTACAAATTCCTAGTATTTTAGATTTACCTTTTGTCTCTGTTCGTCCCATCGGAATGATCTTTCTCCTCACTATTAGTCTTTATTTATTATGGAGTAGTTTCAATCATCAACCCTTGAAACTGGGAGACTGGGAATTAAATTTTCCAACTGTTAGCCTTTCCTTAGCCTTAATCGCTTTTGCATTATTCGATTGGGGGGCTGCGGGTGGTGTTTTATATTTATTATTACCAGCAGGGAGCACTTCCTCCTATCTCAGTTGTTTTAGTATCTATTTATTGGCAATGACTGCTAGTATGATTAGTAGTATTCCAGGGGGCTTAGGTGTCTTTGAAACCGTTGTTCTCACCTTGGTTTCCGCAGAAGCAAATCCAGCAGAGGTTTTAGGAGCTTTATTGGCTTATCGCGCAATTTACTATCTTCTTCCTTTAATTGTAGCGACCTTATTACTGGGAATTCATGAAATTAAAAAACAGCGTTCATTTTATTGATTCTAGGCGATTCTAATAATGCGATTGTCATCTTCTCCATCCAGTGGTTTATCCCTACTCACGGCTCGAATTCTAGCTCTAGTTGTCACTGCTAATTTCTGTTTAGTTATTTTTGATTTAAGCTACATAAAATTTCGGGAATATTATTTAAAAATAGATCAACATCAACAACAATCTGAAAATACGCCTCAAAATCAATATTTACAACAAATTGATCAACTTGAAAAAACGATTAATCAATTTGGGATTGAATCTCAACAAGTTAAACTAGCCTTAGAGCAGATTCAGACATCCAGTGTAGAACTATTCATTAAAAATCCTCCCTTTCCGGTTCTTAATTCATCTGGAACCTTAGCTGAAATTCAAAAACGTTTTCAAAATCAGGTCAAGGCTAATAATTTTCAGCAAGCCTTAGAATTGTTTTGGAGTCCTGTTTATTTTAATCAGAAAACCTGGAAAAAGCAATTACTTTTTTTTAATCAAAATATTCGATTTTTAATTATTTTTTATGAACCTAGTTTAACCTATGACCTGATTAAAGGGGTTGAACCGGATCGACTTAGCCAAAACTATTTAAGAAAAGTTTCTGAATTAAAGGTTAATTTAAAATACAACGGATTAAATCACCCTAAATCTCAGAGTTTATTGAAAGAAATTCGTCAAATTAGCATAGAACTGATTGACCGTAATTATCCCTTACAATTACAACCTAATTTAGGGAAATTAACGGAAATTAAATATCGAATTATTGATCATATTTATGGTCGAGATCCCCAATTTACAACTCGACTGACACCCACCTTAAAATTTTTATATCAAATTAAACTCTTAAATTTTTTAGCCCCAGAGTTAATTTGGTCAGATCGATCCGCTAAACAAGCGTTTAACACTTTTTGGAGCCTTGAAAACTTAGAACAATATGGATGGGAAACTGAACTTCAATTTTTTGAAGCTGAAATGCAAGAGTTAATGCAGTTATTTTATTTTCGACATTTAGGAATAGATGGTGAATTTGTTAACCGATTTTGGTTGATTGATTTACCTTGGATTACCTTATTCTTTTTAACATTTTTAATGGAGATCTATGCCCTTCGTCGTCGTCAACCGGAGTTGACATTAAGGGAAGCTATTTTAAAATTATGGTATTATTTGTTTTTATTAATTCCTAAATTATTGTTCTTGCGGTTTATTTCAGCCGTTTATCACTTGAATCGAGCTAATTTTCCTAGATTACAGCCTACTATTGATTATCTAAAATTAAAATTTATCTATAGTTTTGCTCAAGAATTAATTCAAGTTTTGGTCAATCAAGGCGTTAATCAAGTTCAATCTTTTGTGAAAAAAGGAGCGATTAAAAATTTAATCGGTAATCCTGCTTCCTCCTATCAAGCCCTCGATTTTGTAGACCTGACTCAACAAGTTCCCCCAGGAATTCCTAATCGGATTGTTGAACTTACAATTACTCAGGTTTTACCCAGTATTCATCCTGAATTAGAAGCTTATGTACATTATCAAGTTTCTCAATCCATCCAAAAATCCCCCATTTATAAAGGGTTAAATAAAATTCCAGGTGTTCGTCATCTTCCCCAACAAGTTGCTAATAATGTAGCCCAAAAAATTGCGATCGCTATTTCAGAAAACCCTAAAAAATCTCTGGAGGAAGGTAAAAATAAACCCCCTGATTTTATAGCTATGCAGTTACAAAAACAATTAACTCAAAAGTTTGTAGATCAGTTACGCATAGAATTAAATAAAGAACAGATTATTGATGATGTCGAAACGATTTTAGTGAATTGGCTAGACAAACTAAAATCCAATCAAGTTAAAGATTTAGAAGCAAAATCAAGTATTAAGCCAGCTAATATTGAAGTCATGAAACAGATTTCTCCGACTCCAGATTAAGCGATTTGATTAATAATTTTTAATATTTATTTGTGCCGTAGTATGCAGCTTACACAGCCTAGATGTAAACGGTTTTAAATTGGAAGTTTGACAGCCTGTCTTTTGACAACCAGAAATCTGTTTTGCACGATAGAAGGATTGATTTAATTTCCTCAGAGGAGAATAGTGATGAAAAAGAAGTTAATCTCAGCCTTGTTAATGATTGCAGTGGCTGTTTTAATTGTTGTTCCTAGTGCATTGGCTGGAGATGTAGCAAATGGAGGTAAAGTATTTTCAGCAAATTGTGCATCTTGTCATGCTGGTGGAAAAAATCTAGTCAATGCTAAATATACCTTACAAAAAGCAGATCTCGAAAAATATGGAATGTATAGTATTGAGGCAATCACAGCCCAAGTTACAAACGGGAAAAATGCCATGCCAGCTTTCAAAGGTCGTTTAAAACCAGAACAAATTGCTGATGTTGCGACTTATGTGTTGTCTCAAGCCGATCAAGGTTGGCCAAAGTAATATCAATTAATCCCAAATTTTAATACCCTTAAACCTCTCAAACCCTTGGATCAATTAAAGGGTGAGAGGTGTATCTTTATTAGATCTTCATGTCGAAACATCACCAATCCTTGATTTCTGTTCAAATCATCCACTAAACTAACGAATTAGTTGTATTTCTCTTAATTCCTTATGGCCCCTTTGCCAGATTATCGTCCTCGCCAACTGTCTCTCGGCCCATTAGAAACGGAAATCCTAGAAATCGTTTGGGACTTGGGTATTGCCACGGTTAAAGATGTTCATGAACGAATTTTAGCTGACCCTAATCGAGAATTAGCTTATACTTCAGTCACAACAGTTTTACGCCGTTTAACCGATAAAGGTTGGTTAACCTGTAATAAACAGGAACGTGCTTTTTATTGGCAATCTTTAGTCACCCGTGAACAAGCGCAGGCTATTTTGGCTTATGATCGTTTAAATCGATTTTTAGCGATTGGTAATCCTGATGTAGTGGCTTCTTTTGCCGATAGCTTGGATACAGCAAGTTTAGAACAAATTGATGCCATTGCCTCACGTCTGGATGCCATTCGTCGTCAACGGGAGGGACAACAATAATGCACTTAATGATTATTTTATTAGCACTCTTAGTGGCGCTGGGTTTACGAGTGATGCCTTTACCTCAAGGAAGAAGTTGGCATCAACGTTGGCAAAAATCTCTATTTTTATTTGTTTGTCCTCCGTTAGTATTGTTGATGACGGCGTTGGCGGTGTTGTCGATGGGGACAAAAGGGGAAATGTTAGGACTCCAAGCGAGTTGGTTTAGTTATTTACTAGCTGTGGGGTTTGTCGCTTGGGGACTGTTCACAGGGGTTCAGTTACTGAGTCAATTGTGTCAGTCTCAACACCGAATTGATTGTCTGTCTCAACAGGTGGTGATGGGAAAAACAGCCCGAATTTTACAAGATGATTTTCCCTACAGTGCTCAAGTTGGGTTTTGGCAACCGGAATTAGTGGTGAGTCGAGGATTATTAGAAACCTTAGATGACCTCCATTTAGAAGCCGTTATTGCCCATGAACAAGCTCATTTAAACTATCGAGATACCTTTTGGTTTTGTATTTTAGGTTGGTTAAAAACTTTCACAGTTTGGCTACCCAATACAGAGAATCTATGGCAAGAATTACTGTTATTAAGAGAAATGCGGGCTGACCGTTATGCAACCCAAAAAGTCGATCCGTTAGTGTTAGCAGAATCTTTATTATATCTTGCCAAAGCTCCGTTTAAATCTCCAACTTATTGCAATTTATCGTTTAGTTGTTCGATTCGGAGTAGTCGTTTAGGAGAGCGAATCGATGCTATTTTAGCGGAAGATTCTGATACTTTAACCTGGGGATGGTGGATGTGGATGTTACTGTTCTGGGTTTGTTTACCTTGGATTACAGTTCCTTTTCATTATTCTTAAATTTAGGAAAGAGGGAACAGGGAACAGGGAACAGGGAACAGGGAACAGAAAATAGAGGATAGTAAAAAGTGATTAGCTACCCGATAAAGGATTTTTAGCTAACATTTTTGAATTTCCTATAAGTTTGACAAACTGTCTTTTGACAAGAATAACATGAGGGTGAGAAATCAAGACCAGAACAAAGGAAAAACACTTTCTTGATATAGGGTCTTGATTTCATGAACTGGCAATTTAATCTGAGAAAAGACAAAAACGTTGTGCTGGGATTTTCTCTACTATTGGGAATGGTTTTGAGTCATTTTACAGGATTGGGTCTATTATCTGTCCAAGCCGATGAACAACAGCACCATTCCTCTTCTGGTCATCATAAAACCGTGACGATTCCTCCGGGTCAACCCATTCCAACCGTTGATTTAATTGTCCATCCTGATGCCCGTCAAGGATGGAATTTAGAGTTAAAATTAACGAATTTTAAATTAACACCTGAAAATGTCAATCAAGCCATGAGTTCCTATCAAGAAGGACACGCTCATCTTTATATTAATGGCAAAAAAGTAACCCGAATTTATGGAAATTGGTATTATCTCCCCGAATTGCCACCAGGACGCCATGAAATTCGAGTGGGTTTAACAGGAAATGGTCATGAAATGTTAATGGTTCATGATCAAGAAATTGGAGATACAGAAATTATCGAAGTTCAAAAATAAGAGGGGTGTAGGGACACAGGAAGAGAGGATAACATCATTGATACTCTCTACTTCACTTTGTTCCCCCCACACCCTAGCCTCTAACCCTTAGAGGCGATTTCAACGCTGAGTTTGTTGGAAAAGGACAGCTTACTCTGTAACCGCAGAAGACCGACGGCGACGGCGACGAATAATGGGTTCACCCGGTTCATGGTCTGAGTCAGAAGACTCTTCTGAGAAATCCTCATTATCGGTTTCCAAAATAGAAAATTCTGGGGTGGGTTCCGGTTCTTCAACTTCTGGTGTTTCTCGTTCCAGAATAATCCGCTCAGAAATCGACCGTTCGGGGATAATCCGTTCAGAAATCGTCCGTTCGGGAATAATCCGCTCAGAAATCGACCGTTCGGGGATAATCCGTTCAGAAATCGACCGTTCGGGGATAATCCGTTCAGAAATCGTCCGTTCAGGAATAATCCGTTCAGAAATCGTCCGTTCAGGAATAATCCGGTCTGTGACCCCTATGGAAATCCCAGGAATGTCGGGTTCGTCATAGTCTTCATCGATGAGGGTTGAGGGAGACACGGGGGCTTCCCCAGGGGAACGAACGGTAACAATCACCGAACGAGGGTTTTTCACCTGTTGATGGGAGAGCATCAAGGGAGAAATCCCCATCAACGCATACATTTCCTGCTCTTCTGGGGTCATTTCCACCGAAACAACTTCCGGGGGTTCCACAGGCGGTTTAATAATTTCGGATTTTGTGGGACGACTGCGTTCACTGAATCCGCTTCGGGCGGAGAACCCTTCACTGAATCCCCCCATATCCGAACGAGACTCGCCATATTGAACCGGAGGAGACATCCGCAGGGAAGTCCGGGGGGTTTCTTCATCTCGCGTTAACGAATCCATATCCCGAATTCGACGACGGCGGCGACGGGCGTTACTGGTTCCAATATCTTGATAACTGGGATGGTTGAGCAGTTCTAACTCTTGGAAATTATTAGACGCATCAAATTCAACGACTTCGGGTTCTTCCCGAGAAGTGGGTTCATAGGGGGAAATCGGAGTGCGTAAACTAGGTCGTTCTGGGGATTCACTACTGGCTGGTGGCGGAACAATCCGATTATTGGTGAGGACAACTCGTTCGGCGGGGGGTTCTCCGATTTCGAGTTCAATTTCTCCCGGTAGATGAACGGTATGACCTAAACCGCCACAGGTGGCACAGGTTCGCCCAAACAACTCATAAATATTTTGGCCTTGGCGTTTACGGGTTAATTCTACTAACCCTAATTCCGATAATTGAGCAATTTGGGGTCGGGCTTTATCGGCTTTGAGAACTTTATTAAAATGTTCCAAGACTTGTAATTGATCTCGCCGGGAATCCATATCAATGAAGTCCACAATAATCACCCCAGCAATATTGCGTAACCTCAATTGACGGGCAATTTCCGTGGCGGCTTCACAATTTGTCCATAACACGGTTTCTCGTGATGTCGCCGAACGGGTAAAGGAGCCAGAGTTAACATCAATCACCGTTAAAGCTTCCGTCGGTTCAATGATAATATAACCGCCTGATGGTAAATCAACTCTGGGTCTTAAGGCTTCTCGAATGGCTGCATTAACTCGGAAATACTCTAAAATCGGAATTCGTTCCCGGTGGTGATCAATTAAGACCCCTTGAGGTGCTTTTCCGACGCTCCAATTCATCAAATGTTGTTTGACCCGCTTAACCGCCGGGCTGTTATCCACCACAATTCGGTTAACTTCGGTGCTGTACATATCTCGCAGCACCCGTTGAATAAAGTCATTATCTCGATTTAACAAAGCCGGAGGGCGGGAAGATTGAGCTTCTTGTTGAATCACTTCCCATTGTTTTTGCAGACTTTCTAAATCTTCTAAAATCGCATCTTCAGCCATGCCTTCGGCTTCTGTCCGCACCAATAACCCCATTCCAGAGGGTTTAATTAAAATTGCTAAAGCCCTTAAACGGTTGCGTTCTGTTTCTGAACGAATGCGCCGAGATAAATTTACCCCCCTGCCATAAGGCATTAACACTAAATACCGTCCGGGTAAGGAAATATTTCCAGTTAACCGGGGGCCTTTAGTTCCCGTCGGTTCCTTCATCACCTGTACCAGCACTTTTTGCTGGGGGGTTAATAATTCGGTGATGGAACCAGACGTTCGTTTTAATCGTAATGGCCCTAAATCGGAAACATGGATAAATCCATTGCGCTCAGGATCTCCAATATTGACAAATGCTGCATCAATCCCTGGTAGGACATTTTCAACGATACCCAGATAAATATCACTGACTTGGTGATTTCCGGTCGCTACAACCAGTTCTTGAATTTGATCTTCTGAAAAAACCGCCGCGATGCGTTGTTGTTCTGCGATAATAATTTGTTTTGACATTCAATTCCCTCAAAACTGAGTCATATTGAAGGCACCTACGTTGCGTGTACCTCGCAATATTGACGTGATTAGTAAATCTATTAATGCGAATTGTCGCCCTTTAGGAAGACTAAAAACTGAAGACAGGAAGCCGGAGGAAATTAGGTGAGTGATTGTTTAAAAATAACAGTTAATACCTAACCTAATCCCATCGCAAAAATCCATCAACCGTCAGCCTTAAACCGTTATGGGCAACTGAAATGAAAGCAGGTTATTTGTTATCCGTTAGCCTTCATCATTTTCTGTCTAAAACGATACTTGGGTTTGACAGGGGTTTCCCTCTTGACAGACTCAGCACACCGTATCCGCCTTCTCAAAAGTTTTTTAGAGCGTACAGCTTAGATCGCACGGTCTAAGCTACACAATATCCCCTAATCCTCACTGAACTGGACTTAAACCTAGGCCCTTCAGGTAAGTTTGTTTTGTTCTGGTCTTAAGACATATACCAGAGAAAGTTTTATTGTCAAATACTGGCACAAACAGATGCCACATTGCAAATCAAATGAATTGAATTTGAGCTACTGCAACCCTAGGATAATTTTGGATATTGACCCAATTTTTTCCTGTATTAAGATCCTTCTCAGTCGGTATTCCCATCAAAGATGATTCTCTACAGGCTTAACCTTGGAACAACCTTCCCCCTAGTTCTATTCAAGAAAGCGAATGTTCCCACACGAGACTCCGCTACTTTCTTCCTGATTTCCCTAACTTTCAGCAACATTAAGGTTTCTGGATTTCTCAACCGCCCAAGGGACAGGTACGCTACTCCTAAAAGTAGGTTGGGGTTTCAAAGCTCAACCTTTCTAAACCCTTGATTCTTGACTATCTATTGATTATCAATTGACAAAGAGTTGTCCAATGTTTTCCCATCCTTTCTAAATGAGGATCGGGTTTTATACAACTGTCGTCAGCCATCAAGGTGACTTTGGCGTAAGTCGATAACCCTTCGGTCTACTTCTTCCTCAGCGTTGAGAGATAGCAGTAGCTTTTGTTCAATGAACACTTTTGATTGAGTTTATTTTAGCGTCAGCCTGCATTTTTTGATTCTGACAACCCTAGCTGAATCCAGGTGGGTTTAGCAATATTGTCGGTTTGTAGCCTAGATCTGGACGAACCCGCCTCTACGCCACAAAACTTGGCTTACCGAATTGTATTATAACACTGGATAAAATGCAAATTTTCTCAGTCCGTAGAACTTTGTTAGTCGTGGGTTAAAAGCTGCTGACGGTGGATGTGCAACAATTGAAACTCTTGGTGAGTCACTTGTTCTAACATCTCAATAATATGTTCCGGTCGCAGTTGTGTCCCATCATTAAGACAAGTTCCGACATAACGCAGCACTGTCCCTTTGGGGGAAATAATATCCAGTTCCTGTAACTGTTCTCGTAAATTGATTAATTTCTTTTTCCCTGATTTTGTGGTTTTTTCCCATAGAATTTCTGATGTAGATTTAACGCGATTTATCCACTCTAACCATAGGGGTGAATTTCCAGTTTCGGATTTCCACTGGACGGTTAAATGATATTCTGCTTGTTTAACAACATCCGTTAAGGAAGGAGCATTGACTGGAATATTTTGGATAGAATATAGGGGTATTGTTTCGGGTAAACCTTCGGCTAATTTTTGGCGAAATTCTTCTAAATCAATGAATTCTGTTAATTCAAAATCAACAATTTCTCCGCTACTGGTTGCCCCTAATGGTAAGGCATAAGCAATAGAAATTCGCGGACTAGGACGATATCCGGCGGTAAAAGCCAGGGGAAGGGAAGCACGACGAACCGCCCGATCTAATAATTTTAATAAATCCAAATGACCGACTAAAGCCATATCCCCTAATTTGCCAAACCAAACTCTTAACCGTTGGACTTTTTGAGAATTGGGAATAAATTCACCAGAAAATTTAGGAATAGCTGGAGGTTCTATGACAATATTATGACCAAAATCAGTTCCACAAACGCCACAATGGGAACAACTCTCAAAAGAACAATCAGGAACAGTCGCCGCTTCTAACGCCCGTTTTAAATCTGCTTTTAACCAATCTTTTTCAATCCCACTATTAATATGATCCCAAGGTAACGGCTGATCTAATAAAGTTTGATCCATCTGTAGAGACGCGCCATGGCGCGCCTCTACGGGGTTTTCATGGGTTTCTACAGATTGGATTAAACTCCATTCTCCGCTTTCAACTTGACGATATTTCCAACTTAAACCCGCTTCTTCTATCGCTTGTGTCCAAGCACCAAACGCCCGATCTAAACTTTCCCACCAGGAGTCCATTCCCGCGCCGAGTTCCCAAGCTCTACGAACAACTGATCCTAAACGGCGATCGCCTCGACCGACAAAATCCTCCATTGCTGATATTCTAACATCAGTAAAATTCGCTTTCACCCCTTTCATCCGGCGAAATTCATGCCTTAATAATTTTTGTTTCCGTTCAAATTCTGTGGTTGAAACGGAATGCCATTGAAACGGGGTGTGAGGTTTGGGGGTAAAGTTAGAAATCGTTAAATTAAAGCTTAATTTTCTGCGATCTTGAGCCGAACATTCTCGTTGTAACCAAGCAACGGTTTCGGCTATTCCTAATATATCGGCATCGGTTTCTCCGGGTAAACCGATCATAAAATAGAGTTTAATTTTATCCCACCCTTGCTCAAAGGCGGTTTTAACTCCCTTTAATAATTCTTCATTAGTTAACCCTTTATTAATAATATCTCGCATCCGTTGAGTTCCGGCTTCAGGCGCAAAGGTTAACCCACTTTGTCGAGTTCCCCCAATAATATTAGCAATATTTTCATCAAAGCGATCCACCCGTTGACTCGGTAAAGCTAAATTAACATTGTAATCTTTGAGGCGGTTTTTAATTTCCATTCCCACCGAGGGTAAGGATAAATAATCGGAACAACTCAAAGATAATAAAGAAAATTCATTGTAACCCGTTTCTTTCATGCCTTTTTCAACGGTTTGAATCACCGCTTCCGGTTCCACATCTCGCGCCGGACGGGTTAACATTCCGGGTTGACAAAAGCGACATCCCCTTGTACAACCCCGTCGAACTTCAATCACTAATCGATCATGAACTGTTTGGACATAGGGGACAAATTTAATTGAATAAGCGGGCATTGGTGCCGCAACCCGTCTTAAAATTTGAGTTGGAACATCAGCCCGTAAGGGATGAACAGAACCATCTTCTGCCATCTGATAAAATTGGGGAACATAGACCCCTGGAATTTGCGCTAAATCTAATAAAACTTCTTCTCGATTTAAGTTATTTTTATTGCCTTCTTCAATAATTAATCCGATTTCGGGTAATAATTCTTCGCCATCTCCTAAAGCAATAAAATCAAAAAAATCAGCGTAGGGTTCAGGGTTAGAAGTTGCCGTTTGTCCTCCCGCAAAAATTAACGGATAATGGCGTTGAGTAGCTTCGTTTTCATTAGCCCAAACCGAATAATTTTGTCGCTCTTTCCAGGTTAAAGGAATTTCAGCCAAATCTAACATTTCTAGGATATTGGTTGCCCCTAATTCGTAGCTGAGGCTAAATCCTAAGATATCAAAATCAATTAAAGAGCGACGGGACTCAACAGCAAATAGAGGGGTTTGGGTGTCGCGTAATTTTTTAGCAAAGTCCGGTGCCGGGAGATAGGCGCGATCGCATAATTGCCGAGGTTGAGTGTTTAAAATATTGTAGAGAATAACATGGCCCAAATTAGAGACTCCCACCTCATAAACTTCAGGATAGGTCAACGACCAACGCACAATGGCGGACTCCCAAGGTTTGCGTTTCGCGCCTAACTCCTGACCCAAATAACGTGCAGGTTGGTGAATTTCCGGTGTAATCAGTTGTTCTACTGCGACTGCCAAAGTCAACCTCACCTGTATAAAAGGACAATCTTTAAGGTTTTAATCGATAATTCTACTGGCTCATTGTAGCAGAAACTGAGGGGTTAACCTAGACCAGAAAGTATAAATGTTACCGAAATCAGGATGTTATTGTTTTCAGTAGGAGTTGTGATCAGACTGATTGGGTAATAAGACTAGGCTAGAGTACCGTTTTTCTTTTACAGAAAAGAGTAACAATTAATACAGCAATTTCGAGCCTCAAGTGTCATAAAATAGTTGTTACCGAAACAAAAGACCGATTAATTTTTGAAGCTAGATTTTAAGTAAAATGTATCCAATGACACTAAAAAATATTCCTTAAGAAGGATGGATTGGGGACAGAATAACTATCAATAAAGTTCCTGAAAATTAAGTGATAGGGATCACGCAGAATCAAAGGATGTGATCACAAGTCAAAATAACAGTTTATAAGACAATAAAGCTATCTGAGTTCTCTGTACCTGCCATGTCAGCAACGAATATGATTCGTAAATTGGTTGAAAAAGCACTCTATTTCAAATGTCTGACCCCTGAAATTGAGAATGCGATTAACACTGAGTTAACCCGACTCGGTTATATTTCAGATGTGGATTATGAAGCCTTAGAACTCTTAATGGAAGAAATGGATGCAGGTCGTATTCGGTTAATTTCTAGCCATTAATGAGTTCACGGTTTAAAATTTTGATATAGCCAAATAAAATATTTTCAGCGATTAGGTTGACGGTGCTTACTAAACGTGTTTTTCAGTTCATTTAACATCAACTTCAGGATGATCAACAGACTGAAAAACATCAGGATAAGCTTGCCAAACCTGACGAATAAACTCTCGCAATTGTTGGTGAGCAGAACGAGCATTAACGGGTTTTATTCCCGGAAAATTGACATCTGGAGCGTCTAACTGAGCTAAGAAGGGAATCACCTCCGTATCTAAAGCGGCTCTAAATAACTGAGTCGGCCAAATTAAATCAGGGCTTTGTTGCAAATTGTACAAAATAAAGGATTCTGGGGTATTAGGAACATCCAAATAATCACCTTGATCTTGATCGGCTAACCTTTCAATTAACATCAAAGGGCGTACCCAACACACTCCCCGAAATTCGACAACTTGAATGACTTCTGCATATAAACAACGGTTGAGATGATTTAATCCCACAATCTGACCGGGCTGGAAATTCAAGCTAGAGTTCATTCGTATTGATTTAATCCAAACAACATATGGCTGACTCTTAATCTTGATTATAACGGTTATTGCTGATCAATTTGATGGAGAGCAAATTCTAAATCTTGCATCAGAGATTGAGCATTTTTCTTAATCGAACCTTGAGAATAATCAAGAACCGATAAGGGCGAACCAATCCTAACTTGAACACGAGCACCTTGATGGGGGATAATCGGATCATAGTGTAAGGACATCGGTACAATTTTAATCCCTAAATTGTGATAGCTGGTTTCCGCTTGTAGTGCTAAACGAGCAAGTCCCGGTTTGAGCGGGTGAACTTGATGATCCTGAAAAATATTACCTTCTGGAAAAATCACTAACATTTCTCCTTGGTGGAGTAATTCTAACCCATAACGGAGGGTGGCAATAGTCGGGTGTTTTTGATTCACTGCAAACCCTCCTAAATGACGAATAAACCAGCCTTGGAGTCCTTTCATTTCATCCACTGTCACCATAAATCGTAAATCTCGTCCGGTGACATGGCGACCCGTCGCAAAGGGAACGATCAAAGCATCCCAACGAGAACGATGGGTGGGTGCTAAGATAACAGGGCCTTGTTTGGGAAGATGTTCTTGGCCAATGACTTCCAGGGATTTGAAATAGAACGGTAAAACAAAATATCGTCCCAAGGGGTAAACCAAGGAAGCTAACCAGGGGGAAACATCAGAATTAGTGGGTGTTTCCTTTGTCGGGATGGACATTTTTGCAGAAGATTGATGAGAGTCAAGGATGAGCATAATGGTTTTCTGGATCAAATAAACCTCTTAACTTTAGATTAAAAAGTTTAAAAGGGATTATCTATGGGGTTCAGGACAGTTTTTCTATTGTCTGTTCAGCAAAGCTTTTCAATGGCGTTTTTGAGCAAACCAAGCTTGTAACTGTTGACGACAGGAAGATTCTAATATTCCTCCTAAAACCGATAACCGATGAAACGAACAAGCACTATCAGGAAGGTTCGCAACGGTGCGGATAGTACCCGTTTTAGGATCATCTGCGCCATAAACCAGTAACCCTAAACGAGCTTGTAAAATGGCTCCGGTACACATGGGACAAGGTTCTAGGGTCACATAGAGGGTACAAGTATTGAGATGCCAATTTTTTAATTGTTTTCCCGCTTCTCGTAGCACTAATATTTCTGCATGAGCCGTCGGATCAAAGTCTCGTTCTTTGCGGTTTTGAGCTTGGGCAATTAATTGATTATTATGATTAATAATAATAGCTCCAACGGGCACTTCTCCGGCTTCTCCTGCTTGTTGCGCTAATTCTAACGCTTGATTCATCCAATATTGATGGATGGAATAATTGTTAATTTGGGGGAAGGTCATGAGGCAATTATGGGAAATTGGAACAGTTTGCAGTCAATCCTTACGATCCGAGTTTAAAAACGCATAAACTATCGGGCAAGCTTAAAGAATTTTGGAGTTTTATTATAGATTATGATGCCAGGGTATTATTGGGTATTGTTCTACTTTACCGAAGATGAAAAGGCTGTATTTGTACATATTGGTAGCCATGATGAAGTATATTAATTAGCTTTGGACAAATATTATCGGTAAGAATAAACAATAAGTAGGGCTATCCCAGAAGGTTTTCCTTCCTGTTCCCTGTTGCCTCTCCCTTGCTATACAATAAACAATGCTGTCTGCAAAGTGCGATCGCTTAACCCATGTCTACCGAAACCAATACTCCCTTTTCTGCTGAAGAAATCGCCTCTGAAGGCATTAAACCGGAAGAATATGAAGAAATAGTCCGACGCTTAGGACGACACCCCAATCAAGCAGAATTGGGGATGTTTGGCGTGATGTGGAGTGAACACTGTTGTTATAAAAATTCCCGTCCCCTCCTCAAACAATTTCCCACGACGGGAGAGAGAATATTAGTTGGCCCTGGGGAAAATGCCGGAGTTGTAGACTTTGGAGATGGACTCCATATTGCCTTTAAAATCGAATCCCATAATCACCCTTCAGCCATTGAACCCTTCCAAGGTGCCGCCACAGGAGTCGGAGGAATATTAAGGGATATCTTTACAATGGGGGCGCGTCCTATTGCTGCATTAAATTCTTTACGGTTTGGTTCCTTAGAAGATTCCCGAACTCGACAAATCTTTAAAGGCGTTGTTTCAGGTATCTCTAATTACGGGAATTGTTTCGGGGTTCCGACTGTTGGAGGAGAGGTTTATTTTGATCCGGCTTATAATGGAAATCCCCTAGTTAATGCGATGGCAATTGGGTTAATGGAAACCCCAGAAATCGTTAAATCAGGAGCTTCAGGAATTGGAAATCCTGTGTTATATGTAGGTTCAACAACGGGGCGGGATGGCATGGGGGGCGCGAGTTTTGCTAGTGCTGAATTAAGCGAAGAATCAATACAAGATCGCCCCGCAGTACAGGTGGGAGATCCGTTTTTAGAAAAGTCTTTAGTTGAAGCGTGTTTAGAAGCGTTTAAAACCGGGGCGGTGGTGGCAGCCCAAGATATGGGAGCCGCAGGAATTACCTGTTCAACGTCAGAAATGGCGGCAAAAGGTGGGGTCGGAATTGAACTCGATTTAGACTTAATTCCGGTGCGAGAAACGGGGATGGTTCCCTATGAATATCTATTATCGGAATCTCAAGAACGAATGTTATTTGTGGCTCAAAAAGGACGAGAACCGGAGTTAATTGAGATTTTCCATCGTTGGGGATTGCAAGCGGTTGTTGCAGGAACAGTCATTGCAGAACCCATCGTTAGAATTTTATTTAAAGGGGGAATTGCGGCGGAAATACCAGCCGATGCTTTAGCAGAAAATACGCCGTTATATCCGCGAGAAATATTATCAGAACCCCCAGAATATGCTCAAAAAGCATGGCAGTGGACACCGGAATCTTTACCTCAATCTACAATTTTAGGACTTGAAATTAACGGCGAATTTCAATCGTGGAATCAGGTATTATTAACGTTATTAGATACCCCTTCTATTGCCTCTAAACGCTGGGTTTATCGTCAATATGATCATCAAGTTCAAAATAATACCGTTTTAGTTCCTGGCGGTGGAGATGCGGCGGTGATTCGGTTAAGGCCGTTGGAACCTGTTCCAAATTTCCAAGGGTCAGTTAATAAGGGATTAGCCGCAACGGTAGACTGTAACTCTCGGTATGTGTATCTTGACCCCTACGAAGGAGCAAAAGCAACAGTAGCCGAAGCCGCCCGGAATTTAAGTTGTGTGGGGGCTGAACCTGTGGCGGTGACGGATAACTTAAATTTTGGGAGCCCTGAAAAACCCATCGGATATTGGCAGTTAGCCGAAGCTTGTCGGGGAATTTCCGATGGCTGTAAAGCGTTTAATACTCCCGTAACGGGGGGAAATGTATCGCTTTACAATGAAACCCTTGATGCAGAAGGAAATCCTGAAGCCATTTATCCGACTCCCGTGGTGGGAATGGTGGGATTGATTTCAGATTTAACGAAAATTTGTGGCCAAGCTTGGCAAAATTCAGGGGATTTAATCTATCTTTTGGGGGATGACAAAACCTTACCTACGTTAGGAGCGTCTGAATATCTGGCTGTAGTTCATCAAACCATTGCAGGGAAACCGCCCAGAGTCGATTTTGAGTTAGAACAAAAGGTACAAGCAGCTTGTCGGGAAGGCATTCGTCAAGGTTGGATTCAATCGGCCCATGATTGTGCCGAAGGAGGGTTAGCAGTGGCGTTAGCTGAATGCTGCATGAGTAGTCAAAAAGGCGCAATGGTTAAGCTGAGTTTAAGTTCTACCGCTTCTGTGCGTTGGGATAATATTTTGTTCGCAGAAGGCGGGGGACGGATTCTGGTTTCTGTTAAGCCTGAAAATCAATCGGTTTGGGAAACCTATCTGCAACAACAGTTAGGAACAGAACACGACATCTGGCAGGTTTTAGGTTCTGTGGGGTCGGTGTCTGAATCTTTACAAATTCTCACGGCTGATGATCAGAGCTTAATAGAGGTTAATGTTGCAGAAATGCAGGTTTCCTATGAAAACGCTATTGAACGACGGTTATGAATAATCAGTGATCAGTGATCAGTCGAGAAATAGACAGTTGATTCACTCGCATAGCGGGAGTCCGTCCGTACAGACTCATCAAGATGTTAACCAATGATCAAAATCTGAGTTCTACACGCTGATAACTGATAACTGATAACTGATAACTGATTTTATTCCCTGATCCGTGTCAAATAAGCTACAGTAAAGAGGGACAAGATTAAGAGAATATTAACTTTTTAGTCATTCTACCTCTATAATCCAGTAGCGTTATACCGTTCCCACCATCTGACTTTGCCAATCAGGAGCCAAACCGTAACATGATTCCAAACGATTCCCTTGATACGCACTCTGCCCACCCGGTTGATCACGAACAACCCGATAAACCAGAAGAAGCCTGTGGCGTTTTTGGGGTTTATGCTCCGGGTGAGGATGTTGCAAAACTGGCTTATTTTGGTCTGTACGCGCTCCAACACCGAGGCCAAGAATCCGCCGGAATTGCCACCTTTGAGGGCGACAAGGTACATCTACATAAAGACATGGGTTTAGTGTCCCAAGTCTTCAATGAAACCCTATTAAACGACCTCGTTGGCTATATTGCGGTGGGCCATACCCGCTATTCCACCACTGGATCGAGTCGGGTGGTGAATGCTCAACCTGCGGTCGTCTCAACTCGTTTAGGTTCCCTCGCATTAGCACATAATGGTAATTTAGTCAATACTGGGGAATTGCGTGAGGAATTAACCAAGCGTGAATTTGACTTTCTGACCACGACGGATAGCGAAATGATTGCCTTAGCCATCGCCTCAGAAGTCAATAATGGCAAAGATTGGTTGGAAGGAGCGTTAAGTGCCTTTAACCTCTGCCAAGGAGCTTATAGTTTAGTGATTGGTACTCCAAAAGGATTAATGGGAGTGCGTGACCCCAATGGAATTCGACCCTTAGTGATTGGAACGTTACCGACCAATCCTAAACGGTATGTTTTGGCTTCAGAAACCTGCGGATTAGATATTATTGGGGCAGAATATCTGCGGGATGTGGAACCTGGGGAACTGGTTTGGATCAGCGAAGAAGGAATGGCATCCTTTCACTGGAGTCCGAAACCTGCGCGGAAATTGTGTGTGTTTGAGATGATTTATTTTGCCCGTCCTGATAGTGTGATGTGTGGCGAAAGTCTCTATAGTTATCGCATGGAAATTGGTCGGATTTTAGCCAGAGAATCCTTTGTAGATGCGGATATTGTCATCGGCGTTCCCGACTCTGGAATTCCCGCCGCCATTGGATTTTCCCAACAGTCAGGCGTTACTTTTGCTGAAGGTTTAATTAAAAATCGTTATGTGGGACGGACGTTTATTCAACCTACCCAAAGTATGCGGGAGTCAGGAATTCGCATGAAGTTAAACCCGTTAAGGGATGTGTTAGAAGGTAAACGGGTGATCATTGTGGATGATTCTATTGTCCGAGGAACAACCAGTCGCAAAATTGTTAAGGCGCTACGGGATGCGGGTGCAACGGAAGTTCACATGAGAATTTCTTCTCCTCCAGTAACCCATCCTTGTTTCTATGGAATTGATACCGATAGTCAAGAACAATTGATTGCGGCGACGAAATCTATTGAGGAAATTCGCCAACAAATTGAGGTGGATACTTTAGCTTATTTGAGTTGGGAAGGAATGTTAACAGCGACACAGGAAGATCCTAATACTTTCTGTTCGGCGTGTTTTACGGGGAATTATCCCATTGATATTCCTGAAAAAGTCAAACGCTCTAAATTAATATTAGAAAAAACCGCAACGGTTTAACCTCGTCGGATGAGCTTCACCCATCAGAATTCTATTCAAGATAGAGTTTTGATGGGTTGTTTTTTAGGGTGTTTTGATGGGGAAAAATTCATCCTACTTTTTATCGGTGTGAATATAATCAACGAAATAAAATTTAGGTTCTAAATAATATTTTAACCCGCCATAAATTCCTAATCCTAAAAGGGCGATCACTATTAAGGGAATTCCCCATTGTGACCGAAGAGAATCTGACATTAACGCGACAATGGAAACTGTTAATACAAAATAAATTAATAACCCTAATTGCACCCGTTGAATATTTTTTAAAGCATTTCGACAGCTACTACAATGTTGGGTATGTTGGTGATAAATATCCAGAACTTGGCGACGGTTATCATTAAAAGGGGAATATTCAGGAACCGGAATATGAACTTGTTTCCAAGGTAACTGTCCGTGACAATACTCTTCAAACCATTTACGGAATTCAATAATTAAACGATCAGCACTGGTTGGCATTTTATAAGCGGTTTTCCAGGTTTGATTCGGGTGATTTTGTTGTAACAAGCGTTCCTGTTGATGGAGTAGCATCATATCGCTATCCATGACTAAATTCCGCAACATAATATGATCCCACCATCGAGGCTTAAGCTGAACTAAAGTTTTAGCAAAGTTTTGAGGAAAGAAACTAATTAATCGGGATTTTCCGGGTAAAACAGGAATACAATATGCCAAAATTCCAACTTTTTTACTGTTAGGAAATTCAATTTGATATTCTATATGACAAGGGGGATAAAATTTAATTGTACGACCTGCAACAGAAATTGTGGCTTCAATAGCCTGGATTGTTGATTGCAGAAGTTCAAACGTAATCGGTTGAGCATTTTCTCGTCTTCCTTGTAATCCATGATGAGCAAAAGCAACGTGACTTGGATCAACTAAATTTTCGACTAACGTTTGCCAATCATAGTCTAATTCTCGAAAAAAAGAACTCCAAACAAATCCTTTTTTAGCATCAATTTGAGGGGATAAAGCTAAGGGAGTTTTTGCAGCTAACTCAGGAGATAATGGATCAGTCCAAACCCATAAAATTTCCTGTTGTTCACGGGTGGGAAAGCTTTGAACACAAAATTTATCTTTCACTAATTCCGGGTTTTCGGCTTGGGGGATGCGAGTACAAACACCTTGAGAATTAAATTCCCAACCGTGATAACTACACATTAAATTTCCCGTTTTTTCATCAATTCTGCCTTCACTTAAGGGAGCTAAACGATGGGGACATTCATCTAAAAAGACTTGATAATGTTGTTGATCTTTCGGTTTCCAAATCACTAAACGCATTCCCAATAGGGTGATTGGTTTGGGATATTTAGGATCAAGATCGGCTAGAAGAACTAGAGGATACCAGTGTTGGAAAAAGTTAAATTCGGGTGTTGTCATCTCTTTTTCTCCAAAGACTTTCAATAATATAGCAAGGAACAGCTTAAGGGAGAAACTTTAAGCTACAGTTCACTGAGTCCGGCGAATACTGTTGATAGAATTTGATTGGATACTAAGAAACCATCGGGGTCAGTTAATCGGATTAACCCTTGATTAAAGTTAGATTGAATTAAATTCTGATTAATATCTAAAAATTGAACTAAACCTTCTTGATAAAAAGGCATTAATAGTGTTATAATATTGTGTAGGGTATCTGTTCCAAATTGTTGGGATAATGCTTTTAAATTAATGCCTTCTGATAACCGTAATCCTAACATTAAGGTTTCTAATAATTGTTCTTGAGTTGTATTCACAAATTCACTCATATCATCAGAATGATCCCCTTTCACCCAAGCATAATATTCTAGGCGTTTTCGAGGTCTTGTTAAACGATAACCTTGAAGATAACTCGCCGCACCCATGCCAAACCCATAATAGGATTGTTTTTTCCAGTAAACTAAATTATGCTGACATTGAAAACCCGGTTTGGCATAGTTTGAAATTTCATAATGTTCATATCCTGCTTGTGTTAATAATTGTTGAGCTAAACGATACATTTGAGTCGTAGCTTCTTCAGAAGGTAAAGGAGATTCACCTGGAGTATAATAGCGAGAAAAAGGGGTTTTGTCTTCAACAATTAAATCATAAATTGAAACATGATTAGGGTTAAGTTGTAATAGTTCCTGTAAAGAAAATTCCCAATCTTTGAGCGTTTGTTCAGGTAAACCAGAAATTAAATCTAAACTCCAGTTTTGAATTCCTACTTCTTGGATAATATTAATAGCGGAAAAAACTTCCTCAACGGTATGCGATCGCCCTGCTAATTGTAACAATTTATCTTGAAAAGCTTGAACCCCTAAACTCACCCGATTGATCCCTAGATTCACAAAACCCTGTAATTTTTCGCGATCAAAGGTTCCGGGATCAACTTCCATTGAAATTTCTGCATTTTTAGCAATACCCAATTTTTGATCAATGGTGTTTAAAATCCTCTGAAGCTGATGAACAGATAATAATGAAGGAGTTCCCCCTCCAAAGAAAATTGTATTTAAGTTAGAAGCTGGAACAATTACAGATTCTTGATCAATTTCTTGACATAAAATATCGACATAATCTTGAATCATTGTAGAATTATCCCCGTGTTTGCGATCGCCCACAACCGCAACAGCAAAATCACAGTAAAAACAACGGCGACGACAAAAAGGGATATGTAAATAAGCAGATTTGGGCGGTTCTAAATCTTGAAATGATACCGGAGGCTGAATTTTGTTAACAAGAGGATTAGCATTCATGGAATTTTATCAACATTTGTATCTTCAATTCTAAATTGTTTGTAAAGAAATGAGGAGTTTGATTGGGTATGAAACATTGACACTCCCACCCCTGCGCTACGCTAAAGGGGTGGGATTCTCGTATCTAGTCCAGTCAAGCAGAGACAGTTGAATATACTCTTGTTTGACTGTATTCACCGAGTTCAGGGGTGTGCCAAGCACCCCATCAGTTAAACCGGATGAATCCATTACAGAAGCATCTCTCTGTAGGTCTAACTGACAAGAAAAACCGTCCCATTGAGCTAGGTTTTTCGCAGCATTCAAATCAGAGTTATGGTAGTGACCATTAGGGCAATTGAAATCATGTCGATTTCTTTTACCAATAAAACCACAGGTTGAACAGGATTTGGAAGTGTATGGCGCAGGTCTTTTAATTAATTTCAATCCTTTAAGAGCCAACTTATAATTAAGTTTCTGTTCCAAAGAATAATAAGACCAATTATGTCGAGATTCACCGGAATCAGAACGAGATTTTTGGCTCTGTTTCATTGTGCTTCGACATCCTTCTAAATCCTCAATAACAACATCAGCATTATGGTATTCGGCAAAACGAACAATTCGACGGCTGATTGTATGATTGATTGCATCCATCCATCGTCGTTCTTTTTTGTCCCATTTCTTTAATGCTCGAAACTTTTTAGCTTCTTGAAGTTGTTTTCTTCGTTGTTGAAAATAACGTCTCCGATGCTTAACGCTTTGACCATTAAAGAACTTACCAAAACCCTGTTTAGGTGCAACTACCGCTAAATTATTCTGTCCTCGGTCACATCCTAATCTTTTCTCCGTCTTAACTTCTGGAACATCCTCAGTAATTGACAGATAGGCATACCACTTATTTCGATGTTTAATTAATTTAAAAGAACCCCCTTGAATTGTTCCCTCTAACAATCCGTCTAAAACAGGTTGCCAATGGGGAGATGCAACTTCAATGGGAATTCTTTTTTCACCTTTAAGGGTTGGAAAACTAATTGAATAAGTATTCCCTTTTAGGGTTAACTTCCAGTTTTGGTTGTTAACTTCCACAGGAAGAACTTTATATTGTTTGGTTTTACGACCTGTGGGTGATGTGGTATGTCGGATTACTTGGTTAACAAGGGCAGATTTTAACTCGGACATAATTTTAGCTGTTGTCATTTTACGCCGTTCTTTAATCGGCAATGACAACAGCTTGTTGGCAACCCGTGTGTTTTCTGCCGTCATTTGCTCAAACACCTGAGCTTTACAACGGTTGAGATCCACGAATTTCAATTTAATCGTCCGAGTTATTTTTGTCATGTCATCCATGATAACATAAGGTTGATGAATCGTGTGTATCGACAATGACAGAAAATCAATATAGAAGAAAAAACACATCAGTTAGTCTGATCAACTATCATTTTGTCTTTTGCCCAAAAAGGAGGAAAAGGGTGTTGGTTAACGGAGTGAGCAGAAGATTAGAGGAAATTATCTACCAAAAAGCAAAAGAGCTAGAATGTGATGTCCTAGCTCTGGAGATAATGCCTGATCATGTGCATTTATTTATTAGTTGTCACCCTTTGATTGCTCCACATCAAATTATGTTCAGAATCAAAGGGGCATCATCAAGAATATTAAGAAAAGAATTTCCTCATTTACTTAAACTACCTTCTTTGTGGAGTCGAAGCTATTATTGTGGGACGGCTGGTTCTGTTTCTAGTGAAACTATCAAAAAGTATATTGCTAACCAAAACTCTCACTAGCCTTCACTCCGCCTAAAGGCGGGTATTCTACATCCCACGCTTGAAAGACGTGGGCTTTGAATACGGTTATTGTAAACCTTGAACCCATCAAGATGTAGAGAGGATAGGTACAAGCGGGTTTAGAGTGATCTCTAATGCCAAACTTAAGGGAGGATGGATAGATGCAGTCGGTTTTCCCTAACACTTGAATACAGATCAGGTTTCCGACAGAAGATATAATAGTACGCAAACCTGCGGATATCCTCAACAGGATTTCCAACCCACTTCCATCGGCTTAAAATCATGCTAGATGCAATCATTATTATTTTATTCATAATAGCTGGTGCTGGAACGGGCTTCTACGGCATTGAACTGCTTCCGAAACCTGTACTCGATCAAGTCACCAATATCGAAGGACTGCGATCGGTTACAGGTGCATTTACCGCGTTAATCGGAGGCGTGATGGGTTTAGTGGTGCAAACCACCTATCGCCGTCTGGAAGAACAAATTCGTCAGATGCCACTGGATGTCTTAATCACCCGTGCGATTGGTTTAGTGATTGGATTATTAGTGGCTAATTTAATGTTAGCACCTTTATTTTTACTGCCTATTCCGCGTGAAGTTGGGTTTATTAAACCCTTGTTAGCGGTGTTATGCAGTGTCATGTTTGGATTTACTGGGGTTAATTTAGCAGATACTCACGGACGAGCATTTTTCAGAATTATTAATCCCAATAGTTTAGAATCAATGTTATTGGCAGAAGGAACCCTAAAACCTGCCTATACAAAAGTCATTGATACAAGCTGTATTATTGATGGACGGATTGAAAGTTTGTTAGCAACGGGTTTCATCGAAGGTCAAATTTTAGTTCCTCAGTTTATTTTACAGGAATTACAATTAGTAGCCGATGCTTCAAATGATCAAAAACGAATCAGGGGACGGCGAGGATTAGATATTCTCAACCGTCTGCGGGAAGACTATCCTGAGCAAATTTCTATTCATCCGGCTGATTATGAAGAACCTCAAACAGTGGATGCAAAATTAGTGAGATTTGCTCAAGAAATTAACGGCACGCTGTTAACGAATGATTACAATTTATCCAAAGTAGCAACGGTACAGCAAGTTCCAGTTCTGAATATTAATGATTTAGCTCAAGCCATTCGTCCCTCCTATTTACCAGGGGATATTATTGAGTTAAAAATTAGAAAAGAAGGAAAAGAACCTTCTCAGGGAATTGGCTATTTAGATGATGGCACAATGGTTGTGGTAGAAGATGGAAGTGAATATGTAGGAGATCAGGTGCGCGTCATTGTGACCAGTTCTCTACAAACTTCCGCAGGTCGAATGATTTTTGCTCGTCCAGAACATTCTGTGTTAGCTTAAATTACCAAATTCAGCCCTAAAATAAAACCTGGTTTCTCTTAAAAATCTTAGGAATAAGACCCCAGTGGGGATAGGGAGGCTGGGTTTTTAGCTGATGATCAGCTATTTTTCAAGGAAGATTTATTAGGAGTGGCTGTTTTATTCAGTTAATATTAATAGTCACTAAGCCGAATTATAATTGCTTTTGTCTAAAAATTGCAGAAATAAAGACTATTCCCTATTCCCGGTATTACTTTAAAATACTATTTAAAGAAGAGCGATAATATTGTTATATTCTTCAGGGGCAAATTATTCTCAAAAACTGGCACTGTTTGAAGTTTCTCTATCAATTCACAAAATCCAGGGAGGATTTATGGCAGAAGAACTAACAGATTGTTCCTATCACCCAGAAAGCCAGTGTCAAAAGCTAAAGATTCAAGTTATTAGGGGTCGATGAGGGCTTTACAACCCTCACCTCCCATTCAGAACCGTGCTTGCGACTTTCACCGCACACGGCTCCTAGTCTAGTTGACTGTTATCATCAGAACATCTGGTTTATGATTGAGTTGTAAGACCCATCAGTTGCCGTTTTGATATCGTGACAATGGCGATGTAATAGTTGCAGGTTCTTATATTCGTTTTTCCCGCCTAAAGATGTAGGATGAATTGTGTCCCGATTTCTACAACATCTTCTGGGGTAAAATATTGTCCACAGAAGTTACATTTACCTTTTTGCTTTTTGAGCAAAGTTGCTACTCTTTTAGGTACATCAAAAGATGTTCCTTTTCTTGTACTCCAGTAAGTCCAGTTTCCATCATAAGGTGATGCGTCAGGTCTTACAGTTACATGGCGGGTGATAGGTATTTCTGCATGGGTTAGTAGTTTATACCCGTCTTTGGTTTCAAAACTCCATGCCCTATTCTCGTTTTTTCTGAAGTAGTTTTTCAGTTTTTTGTAACTTGCTTTACCGCATCGGCTGACTGTCCATGCTCTTAATCTTTGCCATGTAACATAGTCTAATGAGGAGAATGTTTCTTTGGAAACAACTTTGGAATGGTAGTTACACCATCCTCTTATGACTGGGTTTAGGTTTTTGATTAATGCGTGTTGGGGTGCAGTTTTGTGGGTTTTAATTACTTCCTTCACCTTATCCGAGTGAGCTTTGATTGATTTCTTACTAGGTTTGATTAAGGTTTTAAAACCTAATAATTTGGGTTTTTGACTTCCGGTTTTACTAGAATGGTGTTTACCAACTGGATATTGCCGGAAGTTCCAGCCTAGAAAGTCGAATCCTGGTTTTACCTTTTCGCCGTTTATTTCGATTTCTCTTAATGTGTGGCAAATTCGGGTTTTGGCTGGTTTCAGTTCTAATCCGATAGGTTTTAACCATTCTTCGATTTCAATCATGCACTGTTGAATAATTTCTAATTGTGGACTTACCACGATGAAATCATCGGCATATCTAATGACTAGGGCTTGAACACGGTATTTCTTTTTTGGAAATTTATGTTCAATTAGTCTAATCATTCCATCCAGTGCGATGTTAGCGAGTAGAGGACTGATAACACCTCCTTGTGGTGTACCTGCCTCGGTTGCCTCAAATATGCCGTTGTCCATTACTCCAGCTTTCAACCATTGTCTGATTTGGGCTTTTATTATTGATGGACAATCAATTTTGGACAGTAGGTAATCATGATTAATCTGGTCGAAGCATTTTGAGATGTCAGCATCTAGGATGTAATATTCCCCTTGTTTGATGCTATGGAAGACTCGTGACATTGCGTCATGGGCAGAGCGTCCGGGTCTAAACCCGTAGCTTTCACCCTCAAATCTGGCTTCCCATTGTGGCTCTAATGCAGATTTCACCAAGGCTTGCCTTACTCTGTCGTTTATAGTTGGAATTCCTAGAGGTCTTTCCTCACCGTTGGGTTTGGGTATCCATTTCCTTCGGAGTGGTTTTGCCTTTTGGTATTTATTCAAGTTTTGGGCAAGTTCTAATCGTTGTTTGGGTGTGATGGATTTAACCCCATCTATCCCGGATGTCTTCTTGCCTTGATTATCTTGAGTTACCCTTCTAATTGCTAAGAGTTTGGCGTAATATGACTTGACTAGAAGTTTTTGGAGCTTCCGAGCTTTTGCATTTTGTCCCGATAATGATGCCTGGTAAATTCTCTTTTGCAGCTTAAATACTACCCGTTGAACTTTCGCCCAATTGATAGTATTCCATGCAGTCGTAGTCTTGGTTATACTCGTTTTCACCGTTTTAACTGCTAATTAAAACCTTACCTAACAACTAAACCGGACTCCATGGGCATATCTTAAACATTACGTTTAAGCATTAGCTTCAGAATCCATCTCTCACCCTCACAACATCCGCCATAGATTTGTGGCTACCTAACAGTATTCGACCTCTGTAGGAGTATACGAGGGGTTTTAACGTTCCTTGGAAATGGGTTTATTGCCTTTAGAATCATCCTATCCGCCGAGGTACTTTTGGGAGTCTTAGTAAGTGTTGAACTGAAATACTTACCTTTTATAGAAGTATCGTTGAAACTTCCATCTTTTCCCTTTGTTCTTTTGAACGCAGCGTAATCAAGTCAATTTCGCTACTTTATTATAACGACGGTTCAAGTCGGATGTTCACTTTCGTTATTCTTGGGCAATTGGCTAGAGAAATTACTTAGGTATTTGACTTATATCCGATTCCCCTTTACTCCCAGCTTCAGTGTTTTGATAATCAGTCTGACACTGTGGGAATTGCCGTATCTCTTTGGAATGGGCTACCGTACTTTATTGTTCGGAAAGCCGCACCATTGACTCCGAGATTGACCTTCCTTTAGGGTCACATTTCCAAAGTTAAGACAGGTTTTGATTGGATTTATTGTTGGGTTTGAATGCCCTTCTATCAATTGTCTACACCTATCTCCCTGCTTACGTTTGGGGTTTATCCCTAGACTTTGACAGGAACGTTTCGCACCAACAATTAAAATTACAACTGTACGAAGAAAAACAAAACTGCAAACAGTTAGAAAACCGGCTCAGAAGTCAAGAAAAATATCGAGAAATTGTAGAAACGCAAACAGAATTAATTTGTCGATTTCTCCCGGATGGAACAATTACCTTTGTTAATTTAGCCTTTAGTCGTTATTTTAATCAATCTTTTCAAGAATTAATCGGAAAAATGATTTATTCCTTAATCCCCCCGGACGAACATCAACCCTTAAAAACTTACCTCCAAAGTTTATCTCCCCAAGCGTCAGTCGGCACTTACAAACATCCTATTATTCTATCTTCTGGGGAAGTTCGTTGGCAACAATCAGAAGTTAAAATTATTCTTTCTTTAGCTGCCCAAGTTAACATGGCAATTCAACAATCTCAACTCTATCATAAACTTGAAGAAGTTAATCAAGAATTACACCGCCTTGCCACTGTTGATGGATTAACTCAAGTTGCAAATCGTCGTTATTTTGATACCTATTTATTAGCTGAATGGGCAAGGTTAGCACGGGAAAAATTGCCCATTTCGTTGATTTTATGCGATGTAGATTTTTTTAAAAAGTATAACGATAAGTATGGACATTTAAAAGGGGATGAATGTCTCAAGCAAGTCGCTGAAATTTTAGAAAAATTTGCTCAACGTCCAGCAGATTTAGTTGCTCGTTATGGGGGAGAAGAATTTGCTCTGATTTTACCCAACACAGACCAATCTTGGGCCTTTACTGTCGCTAAATTAATTCAGGAAAAACTCGCTCAAATGAAAATTATTCACCCCGATTCACCCCATCATTATGTTACCTTGAGTCAAGGAATAAGTAGTTGTATTCCTTGTCCTAACACGAATATTGATTTGTTAATTAAAAGGGCAGATGATGCCCTCTATGAAGCGAAAGCTAAAGGACGAAATCTAATCATTGTTTATGGGATGGAATTAACAACAAATTGACTAATCACCTCGGGCTGACGATTAATAATATTAGCAGGACTTGTTTTAATATCAGTTTCGGTGTAGGGTTCAATTCCATAAACTGTGACTTGTAACTGTTGGGTTTGTTCATCTACCACAAATTCTGTCCAGCCAAAATTATGCACCGCAAAATAAGACCCTTGCATTAACTCAGCTTTTCCTTGAGTTTCATCTAAACCAATCGGATTATTATATCCTAATTGATTTAATTGATTATTGAGAATCGTTTGAACCAATTGATCTTTACTAGAAGTGGTCTCTAAAGTTTGATAAAAATCCTTTGTCTCTTGAGTAATCGTATCAATTGAACTCAAGTTAATAATTTCTGAACCAAAAGTTGCGGGAATCAACTCCTCCCCTAAATTCAATTGTTGACCTATAGGCCCCACCGTAATTTCAATCGCATCGGTTTGAATTTGAGGTTGATCAAAACTTAATTGATAAGTTAACTCATTAACAATGGTTCCATCTGCACCGCCTGATACAAACACCACATTCTGAATATTATTTTGATCAATAAATTGTAATAAATCCGTGCGTTCAGCCGCATAGCCTTCCCAACGGTCAGCCGAATCAAACAGTCCTAAATTTTGCATCGGAACCGGAGAAAAAATAAATTTCCAAGTGACTCCGGCGTTTTGGGCATCTAATAAATTAGTCTTTAAATCTTGTAACTGAACTTTACCTAATAACGTCCGGTTGGGGTCAAAAGAAGACGCTAAAAATTGATTAATTTGACTGTCTAAAGCCGGGTCAGGAACTTGAGTTAAAGGTGCATCTCGAAAGGAACGGGCATCTAATACAAATAAAGCCCCATCCTGACCAAAAGGTTGAAATCGATAGAGTTTTTCTTGATTAGCTGTGCGTGGGTCTCCCGTTTCTCCATAAACTTGATTTCCCACAGGATTATAGTCTTTCCAAGCGTCTAAACCGATATTAAATTGATTGGTATCGTTAATAAATTGTCCTTCATTTCCAAAAAAGAATTGTTGAGGAGATAAGGCAGGATTTTCTCCTCCGGCAAAATTGTGAATTAAATTTTGATCATTCCAAGTTCCATATAAAGTTGTGGAAGCTTGTAAATTCGCCCAAGGATTAAGCTCTAAACGGGGGGAAACAATTTCATTATATTTAGTTCTAAAATCTAGGGGTGTTGTTGCTTGTTGGACATCGGGTAAATCGGGAGAGATGGTATCCGCAGAAATAGTATTTCCCAGTTGTACAAAAAAGTCTAAATTGCGTTCGGGAACGTTATTGACAGACATATAAGGCATTAATTCTCCTTGTCCGTCTGCCGTTGCTCCAAATCTTAATTCTGTTTGGATATCGAGGGGTGCTGGCGTGCGAAAACTCCCCACCGAGGAGACACCTTGAGCATTCGTAAACCGATAAAAATATTGAGTATTAGGTACTAAATTATTGACTTCTAATTTAACAGGTTCAGTAATATCTGTAACGGTGGTATTGAGAACGCCAATAGGATTAAAAAAACTTAGATTAGTCGCATATTCTAAAGTAATCGGCCCAGTCGCAGAACTGCGTGTCCAAAATACCGTTGAAGTTGCAGTTGTATCCCCCGTTGCTACTCGGTTGGGTAAGCTAGACCCCTCTGGGTCAATAAAGGGGGTAAACCGTCGATTTTCCGCAGCCCCAATATTAATATAATGTTGAATTCCCGTGAGTTCATCTCGTTCAACAGCAGCCACTGCATCAGGATTTTGAGCTAAATAATAGCTAGAATTATAGAGGGGTGTGGGGCTACGATCTTCAAATTGTCCGAATTCAATAAAATGTTCAATTCCAGTAATATTACCTTGGGCAACGGCTTGAGAAACATCAGGATTTTCGTTTAAATAATAAGAGGTATTAAATAAAAAACTGGGGTTACGATTTTCAAATTGCCCTAGGGTAATATAATGTTGAAAACCACTAGCAAATGCTCCACTATTAACGGCTTGGGCAACATCAGGATTTGTACTTAAATAATAAGATTCATCATAGAGGGGACTCGGTTGGCGAACTTGAAATTGACCCGACTCAATAAAGTGTTGAAATCCATTGGCAATTACCCCACTCTTGACGGCGGCGGCAACATCAGGATTTTGAGCTAAATAAAAGGATTCATTAAATAAACCAGCAGCATCTAACATAAACGTAATTCAATGAAATGAACCTGATAACCTTTAAGGGCGAGATGACCTCGCCCCTACATCCGAAAATGCTCATTTATGGTTAATAGGACTCAATTTAATATCCTATAGTTCCACAGTTTTAAAGCGGAATCTATTTAAATCGATTTCGCAGTAGCAATAATGGTTCGGTGACGAGGGCTATTAAAATTAATCGTAGGACGTTGAAATCCTGCTTCTATTATGGCTTGTTCAATATCTAAGGTGAAATATTCATCTAAATAAGGTTCTGTACTTTTTAACAAGGTAAAAACATAAGGCGGCATTTTCTTAAATTGTTCTGATTGGGGATTCATATCCATAATGGCTAAATGACCATTCGGACGTAATAAACGTCGTGCTTCGTGGAAAATTTCACGGGTGGGAGCTTGGGGTAATTCGTGACAAATTAAACACAGAGAAACTAAATCAAAAGAAGCACTGGGTAAACTGGTTGACTCCGCAGGTGCATGAACCCATTGGGGAGGATATTTCCAATTCGATTGTTTTTGGGTATTGTAGGTGGCAACTGCTAAAAAATAAGGCGATAAATCCACACCAGTTAACTTCGCATCAGGAAACGTTTCTTGCAGCGCTAATGTACTCATTCCCACACTGCATCCTAAATCCAAAATATCCTGTGGAGGAGTCGGTAATTGAGCTTTTAAAATATCATGATAACTTTGTCGGAGTTTGGCATCCCCCTGGACTCCTGCTTCTGGCCAGATTTTAGCATGAACCGCATAAGCTGCAACTTCCACTTCAACGGCGGCTTGCCAACTGAGATTTCCCTCCTCATAGGCGTGGAAGGACGTAACATAATAATCGGGATATTGCAGATTGGGGTTTTCAACTTGAGATAATTCTGCATCCCAATTCCGGGCGAGTAAGGTTTCCGTCTGTTTTCGCCAAGGAACTCCCATTTTTTCAGCCCGTTTAATCATCATTTGTCGGGCTTGGTGTTTCGCAAAATTGCTGAGGGGTTTAACCGCTAAAATCCCGTTGACGAAGCGGGACATCAATTCGGGTTTGGAGGTGGTGCTGACCGTCATAATTAATATTTGAGTATTTGCATTTATATTCTTTAGTGTTTCACGACGGGGGTTTTTTGTCACCTCGGAAGGAGAAACGAGAAACCGGGTTTCTCCCTTAGAGGGAGGCAGTGAAATCAATAGGTTTTTGTTGGCAATACCGTCGAAAAACGATAATAGGGTAGGTGACGACCCATAACTTTACTGCTGGGATCATAGTTTTTTTTTAGGTCACATACCCTACGATAAAAAATGATGGAGAGATGGGTTAATAAACTGAGTTTCTAGGTTAATTATGAAGAAAAAATAGTCGTCAATTCAGATTTTTGAGGGTTAATTTCTAACAGTTGATTATTCAAAACCATTGTGGTACTTGAATTATATTCAAAGCCAATACGTTCATAAAATTTTTGTTGATAGGTTGTCATTAAATAAACCCGTTCAACGCGACACATTTTGGGATGACTTAATACAGTTTGGACTAATTTTCGTCCCAGTCCACTACCTTGATAATCAGGATGAATCACCACATCCCAAATATTAGCGCGATAAATGCCATCAGAAGTTGCCCTTGCAAACCCAATCATTTGCTCATAATCCCATACCGTAACAACGGGTTCACTATTACTAATGGCAATTTTTAAATCTTCTTGGCTTCGATCTTTTGCCCAAAATGCAGCGAGTTGAAATAGAGCTTGAAGCTGGTTTAAATCAATGTTGGTACGAGAATCATTAAATAAGATATGATGGTGATCCGGGTAAACGGCTTTCATAGAGAATAATCCTTCAAATGATTTTGAGCAACCGATAACCACTGATAACTGTTAAGAAACTGATAAATTTTAACTCAAGATTAGCACGTTAAAGCAGATCCAGTTTAATCCACTGAAACAAGGTGCTATGGAACAGATCAAAGTTCATTGAGTGTGTGGCGAATTTAACAAGATTAAAAAAAATACGCCTCTTTTCCAGATGGGAACTGGACTGATATTGAGTGTTTTTCTTGAAATAAATCCTATAACATAGGGATAGAATAATCAAGAGTTTAGGATCAAATATGAGCGTTTAATGACATTTGCAGCCAGAAGGTGAGATTTTCCCTAGAACACTCTCAGAAATTCTGTAATTTCAGTAACTAATTCCCTGATTTATCATGTTTTTAATCCTTAAATAAAGGGGTGCGTGCGCTGTACTTACAAACCCTACAGGAGTTGAATAATGCTAAATTTTTTCAACAAAAAACGGGCTATTTTAGCCCGCTTTAGCAAGAGATAAAATTAATTAAGCTTCAACTGCTGCGGGTTCAGCTTGAGGAACAGCGTAAACACTAATTTTTTGGCGAGTTTTACCTTTGCGTTCAAAACAAACAACCCCATCAATTTTCGCAAATAAGGTATCATCGCTACCGATACCCACGTTGTTACCTGGGTGGAATTTGCAACCCCGTTGACGAACTAAAATATTACCAGCGCGCACCACTTGACCCCCAAAACGCTTGACACCCAAGCGCTGGGCGTTAGAGTCACGACCGTTACGAGTGCTACCCGTCCCTTTCTTATGAGCCATTTTATTCTCCCAATGAAATAATCAGTATGTTAGATAGTCTGACGCAATGTGGTGTTACTCTTCAGTTATCGTCCCAGATTCTGCGGGTTGTTCTTCCCGCTTCGCCACGACAGACCCATTCAGAGAAATAGAGTCAATCATCAACCGAGTAATTTCTTGGCGATGACCTTGTTTTTTGCGGGTTTTCTTCTTCGGACGCATTTTATAAACAATAATTTTTCGTCCCCGCAGATGGCGCATCACAGTTCCTTCAACGGTCGCCCCACTCACTAAAGGCTGACCAATTTGAACGTCGCCGTCATGATTGACTAACAGAACTTTATCAATGGTAATTTGTTCATTTTCTTCGGCGGCTAATAGTTCAATATCGTAAAACCGACCGGGTTCTACTTTGATTTGTTTACCGCCTGTTTCAATAATTGCGTAACTCATGGAATTTTGGGTTAAGGTTGCCGTACAGGTAGCCCAAAAACACTGAAAGCACGTTCAACCCTTAACAGGTTAATGAACTTTGTGTCTTTTTCGAGCGTTTGCCATGTCTGCACCTGTTCCGAGCAAGGTTTAGACACAATCTCTTATTATCGTTGATGAGTATTCATTCTGTCAAGTCCAAACCCGTAGTCAGCTTTTCAGGGCTTCAACCCAGTGTCAACAACAAAGACAAAAAATTAATTAACTTTAGCTTTTACTAACAGTTGGATTCGGTACTTTTTCAGCAGATTTATCGACAAATAGGGTATCAATATCAATTGATTCATAACCTTTTGTGGCTAATAAATTCAACATTGAACCTAATTGTACCCAAATCAATAAAGCCGTTGGAATCACAACGATTAACCCCATCAATCCCGCAATCCAATAGACGGGAAAAAACACCGCCAAACTGGAACTTACAGACAATGAGATAAATAACGTCATCCCCAAATAAGCAGTAATTAAATTGGGGGTTTTATAAGGAATAGACGTTGAGCGTTGAGCGCTTTCTCTCCACACCGCCACTTGATATTCCAACATATCTTTAAAAATGATTCCCCACAAGACGGCTAACACCGTTGAAGCTACAACAACAATATAAATCGGGGAAACGACAAGGGGTTCAGAGATCATAATCAATGCCAAAAAGGAAGGATTTTTTACAATTTGTTACATTAGTATATCGCTTTTGTTAAAACCAGGGAATATCTAGGGACTGTAATAATTCCAGGTCATCTTGCTACGACGATAGCGATTTTGCTCCCACAGGGACGCACGCTTCGGATTAGGGTTCGGTTCAGGGTTATGATAAATGCGGAGTTCCTTGGTACTCAAGACGATTAATTCTTCTCGCCAATCCTTAGAAACATCTGCAACATAGAGGCGATAGGTTTGTTCAGGAAATTGAATTTGATATTCACCGTTAAGGGGATCGAAAATCGCCACATCTCCCTGTTCATGGCGTTCCTTGGCGACGGCTAACTGTTTAGCTTCCCCCGTCCAATCAATCGGAAAAATCACTTCAACCCCTTTCTGTGTCCAACCTTCAGGCGCAGTCTTACTGAATTCATAGTTAGAAATGAGTTGACCTTTAGCATCAAAGACAAAGGGTTTTTGATCCGTATTAAAACGACTCCGACACCAAATTTCCAATCCAGGACGACTGGGATCAAAGTCTCCCACCGCAGCATTTTGAGGTTCCCAATTTTTATAATCTGTTTCCCAAATCAGTCCTTTTTTATTGTAGAGAAAAACACGATCACGTTTAAGACGGTTGGAACCCAGGGCCTTTTCTCTTTTTTCCCCCCCTTCTTCTAAACCCACAACTTCCAACCCAGGAATATCAGGTCGAACATCCGCAATCAAAACAGAATCTAGATGACCTTTAAGAGGAAGACTAAACAAGATATCGCCTTTTGGAGAAATTAGCGTCCCCCCTAACACTTCATCTAAGCCATCTCCATCGAGATCTCCAACCCGTGCGCCATTGTGTGCATTGGCGACAAAATCATTTCTTGTCCACAAAGGTTGAGGATTATCTTGTTTGAGTAAATCTTCAATAGAATAAGCCGCAATATAACGACCCATCCGATAATCAGCATTTTCAGTGGCTTGTAGAAGTAGATCGCGATCGCCTTTTCCGCGAAAATTCGCAATTACTAAATGTTCCCACCGATCAGTTCCTTCAGGAGAGGTGAGTTGAATTTCTCGAATTGTTTGTCCCGTTGCACCCTCAACAATATGTAACCGCTTATCTGACGTCAGAAACAAGACTTCTATTTTGCCATCTCCGTTCACATCAGCAGCTTGAACTCCAGGTGCGTGTAACCCCGGTAAACCTTCGCTTTCTGCTTGTGTGGTGAGTTGCACCTTAGCAGATTTCTCCCAGAGTTTTTGACCGGAATGATCGTAAACCCGAATTAAACCTTGTTGCTGACCCAGAAGATTTGAACGAGACTGGGTAATAATAAAGTCTTTTTGATTATTGTTATTAACATCAACCGCAATCAGTCCCCCTTGATCTTTAGGTTTCATGGAAAAATCTAAGGGAATCACTTTAACATTTGGATTAGAATTGCTTAAGCTTTCTTGTTGATAAGAGGATGCTTCCCCACATCCCCAATTCAAACTTGCTAGGACTAGACTTAAGCTGAATAAGCTCAAAATTTTGTTCATGTTTACTCTCTCAATTGAACTTTCAAGACTTATCCTAGTCATTGCACTGAAGCTGACTTCATCAGCACAGAAACAGATTTTAAGAACTAATTTAGCATAATCCTAAGTCAAAAGACGAAGGTTTAAGGTTTTTTGATTGAAATCTTGCCTTCATCATCAATTTTTAAAGGGGTTTTGGGGAAATCTTGTTGAATGAGATTGCGAATTAACTTAATACTTTTAGAATGGTTATCTAAATTAGGAACTCCTTGAGAATCTAATTGAACGGGGATAATTTTCCCGCTTATAAAATCTCCTTGAGGATTAACTTTTGCTTCTAAAATTAACGAATATCCTAACTCTGCATCCGTTGATAAGGTTCGATATCCCATAAAATTTCCTAAAGAATAAGCAATTAATTTATCTTTATACAATTCTAATGCTCTGGGAACGTGGGGGCCGTGTCCTAAGATTAAATCAGCCCCTGCATCTATCATATTATGAGTAAATGAAACTAAATTTCCGCGATTTTCTCCGTAGAAATATTCCGTTTTATTCTTAACATTTAACGCACCTGTTCCTTCCGCTCCACCATGAAAAGAAATCACGACAAAATCAGCATTTTTCTGAGCTTGTTTAACTAACTTTTTGCCCGCTTCAATATTACTTAAATTATTATGAGCGTCATAATTACTAAATCCAATAAAGGCAACTTTTACCCCTTTGACTTCATGATAAACAATTTTTCCCTTTTCTCCCACCGCCTTGATATTGGCTTTTTGAATATTCTGAACGGTATCTTTAAAACCCGCTTCAAAAAAATCAAACGAGTGATTATTCGCAACATTCAAAATATTAAATCCGGCATCCTTCAATAAAGTCGTATATTCAGGAGGAGTGCGAAAAGCAAAAACTAACCCACGACCTATCGATTTCGCGCTATTAGGATATTTCGTTAATGTACTTTCAAAATTACCAAAAACAATATCTCCTTTTAATTCCGGTTTCACATCTGCAAATAAAGCTTTTTTATTAGAAGATAATTTATTATAAGGATAATTCGTTCCAGGGATAATATCTCCGACAGCCCGAATGGTCAGTTGTAAATCAGGATTAATCGGATTTTGCAGCGTTGTTAAGGTTAACTGCGAGACTTGATTAAGAGTTTTAATTGTTGCAGTTTTGTGAACTGGCAAGGGTGAGGGTGTAGAAACGGGTTCTACTGCTAAAGATAGAGAGGGGATTTTAGGTAAATCGGTAGAGATATGTTGAGAAATTCCCGTTAAAATAGCCGTAATTTGTTGATGATTTTGGTTAACGAGAAATCCTGATAATGGCAAAACCATTAAACTAACAGAACCCGCAATCAACCAAGGTTTAGAAACTGAAATTTGAGGTTTAGGGAAAACAACTTTAGGAACCGAAATGTGCAGTTTAGGGCTTGAAAGTTTAGGAAGGGATACCTTGAGTTGAGGCGTTTTTTGAGGTTGAGGTTTCGGAGGAGTTGGGGGTCTGACCGGGGAAGGTTGAGGGTTAGAGACGAACTCTCTCAGAACCAGAGTTTGTGTCCAAGCAACTTTTTTCTGACCTCGACGGAATGCGGAAATCGTCACAGACCCAATACAGGCGGCATCTAACCGCATCAAACCGTTATGAACCACCCGCACACAGGCTTGAGCATCGGGAACTTGGCTAGACTCCAAAACCACGCTGAGATGGTGGTCTTGACGAGTAGCTTTTGCCGTTACCCCTTTGGGTTGTAGCGCCTGATTGATTAAAATAGCAATTGCTGTTGCATCCCCTGCTTTAGCCAGGGCGATAGTCTTGTGGTCACTCACTCCAATGTCCTCACATCCAATTTAATTTCTGGCGCAATTTCCCTTAGAGAGCCATCTCAACGAGTACAATGATCAACAGTTTATCGGATCAGGGCTTTAAACGGAATCTTCAGCATGATTTTTATCCAGCAGATCTTGGGAGGATATGACATTGGCTGTTCAGTATAGCTACGATAATATAGGTATTCGTTCACCCCATCGCATCATGATTACAGGGGGGGCGGGTTTTATCGGTTCAAACTTTGTCCATCATTGGTTTAGTGCGTATCCCAATGACCGGGTTGTGGTTTTGGATGCGTTGACCTATGCCGGAAATCGCAAGAATTTAGCGAGTTTGGAAAATAACCCGAATTTTCGGTTTGTTGAAGGGAATATTTGCGATCGCGCCTTAATTGATCGTCTGTTACAAGAAGAACAGATCAATACTATTGCCCATTTTGCCGCAGAATCCCATGTTGATCGGTCAATTCTTGGCCCTGATGCGTTTGTGCAAACCAATGTCGTTGGGACGTTTACCCTTTTAGAAGCCTTTCGTCAATATTGGTTAGCCCAAGGTCAACCAGACCATTATCGGTTTCTGCACGTTTCAACCGATGAAGTTTATGGTAGTCTTGGCCCTCATGATCATGCGTTTACAGAAAAGACTCCTTATGCTCCTAATAGTCCCTATTCTGCTTCAAAAGCTGGAAGTGATCATTTAGCCAGGGCTTATTATCATACCTACGGAATGCCTACTGTTATTACCAATTGTTCTAATAATTACGGCCCCTACCATTATCCTGAAAAACTGATTCCGTTAATGTGTATTAACGCTTTATTAGGGAAACCGCTTCCGGTTTATGGCGATGGTCAAAATGTGCGAGATTGGTTGTATGTTTTAGATCATTGTCGGGCTTTAGATACAGTCATTCATCATGGCAGACCGGGAGAAACTTATAATATTGGGGGAAATAATGAAGTTAAGAATATTGATTTAGTTAAAATATTATGTCGGATTATGGATGAATTAGCCGTACATTTACCGATAAAACCGTCTAATCAATTAATTACTTTTGTTAAAGATAGACCCGGACATGATCGACGATATGCGATTGATGCCACTAAAATTAAAACGGAATTAGGCTGGGCTCCATTAGTTACCGTTGAAGAAGGTTTACGTCAAACTGTCGGCTGGTATTTAACCCATCGCCATTGGTGGGAACCCTTATTATCTGAAGAATATCAAGCTTATTATCGACAGGTTTATCCGTCTTAAAAACAGGGAACAGGGAACAGGGAACAGAAAGAAAAACAGTTTTCCTGTTCCCTCCTATAAATTCTAAAAATCATTTAATTCAGCAATAATATCTAAACTATCTTTATTGGCTTTAGGAAGGGGATAAATAATATCCTGTAAATATAATTTACCGTCTTGATAGTAAAGATAAAGTTTCCAGCGTTCAGCTTCATCAATTCGGGCGCAATACAGAGGAATCTGTGTGCCTTTAATGCGTTTTAGTTTGGTTTTGATAAATCGTTGATAGCGATAACAAGATTCATCCTGTAATTCTGCTAAAACTTCTAAAAATCGACCTCGAAGTTGGGGGGGAAGCAGGGTTAACGCTTTACGAATAATTCCCCGTTCATCAACCAGTGACGGCGACAACTGTACCATTGTTTGATTGAACCTCAATAAATTCCGTAGATTGTAAGAAAGATTGATAAATAGATTCTCCAACTTGTTGATAGACCTTCGCTACAACTTGACTATCTACCACTCTAAATAACGTAATAATCGTGCGATTGAATAAAGGATCATCATCAATTGTTAAAATCACTCGCAGGTAATAATTAACAATAAAAGAATAGAGAGAGGAGGCATAATCCCCTAGTAAATCAAATTGATAAAATTGATGAAGTCGTCTTTCTCGATACCCTTTAACTTGTAATAAACAGGAAGAATATTCATGAAGCTGTTGCAAAATCAGCGTTTGTTCTGCTTCACTATAGGTTTTTAAATCCTCTTCAAATTCTTCAGTAGACTCAAATATTATCTCCATGACCTAGACTCCAAAGTCAACATTTTAACGGTTTTGCAAATCAACAGAGAATTCAATTGTGCTATCCTACTTCATCATCTTTGAAATCCTTGTATTCCCGATTCCCTGCTCTACCTAATATTTTACGGGTAAACTTCCCCTCTGGAAAAAATGTTATCTGTTAATCGGAAAAAATTAAGATTTTCTCAACTTTCTTGGATTTTGCCCACTGACTTCAGCCTCAGTTGTCTTCCAAACTCTCTAAATTGAGCCAGAACTAAGTCCATATTCAAGTTGGAAAATTAGAATTCCTTTAAATGTCTGGATGAGGTTTGAACTGAGCCACTACCCATTTGTTCATCATATTATATAAAATACCCGGACAGTCATTGTATCGGGGTATGCCATTTTAAAATTCCTAGATCAAAGTTGACGTTTCATTCAGTAAATTGGACAAGGTATTCGCTAACTTATCCCCAATTCCTTCCACCCAATTTTCATCTTGTTTGGTATAACTCCGAGGTGCATTAGCTCCTAAAATTAAAACTCCCTGATTCCCTAGGGGTTGACAAATGACCCCCTGGGTATTTTCGGGTAAATAATCAAATTCAATTCGCCCCGGATATAACGCTAAATTGACTAAATAGACAGGTTTTTGTTTCTCTAAAACCCGTTGTAAAATCGGCCCTGGATTAACGGTAGGATTGTTCCCTAATACTCCTCGCCGTAATAAGACTTCACCTTGATAATAAACCACAACAGAACGGGTGACAGTATTTGTTAATAATAGATGAGAAGCCCAAGCTAATTCCGTTTTAACAAATTCGGGTAAATCTTGTTTCAATTCAAACCCCTGTTCTCCGATTAATTCAACCGCATCAGGAGATCGAGGTTGAATTTGTTGCCACAATAACCCCGTTAAAATCAATACGGCACTTAAAATAACCCCCAAGGCATCAGAACGCGCTTGAGAGTCCAATAATTCCGGGGTTAGAACCCGATTGATCAGGAGTAGCACCCCCCCTAAACTGCCTGCAAATATCGGTAATAATCGTAAAACCCGATTCCGATCTGATGTCGCCATAACTGCATCTGAATTAAGCTGAAACATTATTGTTGATTTTGGCAGGGGTGAGGAAGAAGGGTTTGATGGTTACAGTACCGAGTGCGGAGTGCGGAGTGCGAACTATCAACCATTTCTCCCTGCTTCCCCAACTCCCCCTGCTTCCCCGACTCTAACCGACTTCCCCCGGTTCAATAATGCGTTGGAACAAATAACCGGTTCCCCTGGCCGTTAAGATTAATTCAGGATTACTGGGATCATCTTCCAACTTAGCCCGGAGACGAGAAATATGAACATCCACGACACGGGTATCAACGTGACGTTCTGGGGTATATCCCCAGACTTCTTGTAAAATTTCAGACCGAGAGAAGGGTTCACCAGAACGACTCACTAAAAGTTCTAATAAACTAAATTCCATTCCCGTTAAGCGGATGCGTTCATCTCCCTTGTAAACCTGTCGCTTGTTGGTATCAATTCTAATATTGCTAACATGAATGACACCCGAACTGGGAATTCCCGATGCGCCATTTTTGTCAATGCGACGTAATACTGAACGAATTCGCGCTTCGAGTTCCTTGGGGGAAAACGGTTTAACCACATAATCATCCGCCCCCAACTCTAGCCCGGTAATCCGATCTGCGACATCTCCCAAGGCCGTTAGCATAATAATCGGGATATCGGATTCCTTGCGTAACTCTTGGCAGACTCCATACCCATCTAATTTGGGCATCATCACATCCAAGACCACTAAATCCGGGTCAGTTTTGCGGAACGTTTCTAAGGCTTCTTCTCCATCGGCGGCGGTAACGACATCGTAACCAATCATGGAAAGGCGAGTTTCCAAAATCCGACGGATACTGGCCTCATCATCAACAACCAAAATTTTTTCTTTATGATTTTCCAATGGATTTCAACGCTCCCTTAGTTGCATTAAGTTACAGTTTAGATAGAACAACAGTAAGACTCGCAACCCTGAATCTAAGGAATTTCTAGCAGACAACCACACCCATTGCCTTGGGGCAAGGCCTTAGCCTACGGTATGAACTCGTGGCTGGCGCGACTGTACTAGGCGAATCTCAACTTATGTTAAGTTTAGTTTGAGAAATGTATTGATTTTTTTACCTTATCATTAAGGGAACCCCCATTGAGATACCGAATTATACCCCCGTATTCCTTGGACATCGATCACTAGCTGTAACAAAAGTTTAATCATCTTTCTTGTCAAGATGAATCAGCTTTAAAGTTTTTTAAAGTTGCTTTAATTTGGGGTTGTTGTGTTTTAGGGGTAAATACAGGTTTTCTTGCATTTCACTTGATGATTCTCAACCATGCCGAAATCTCGCACCCTTTATGTTTGTCACGAATGTGGAGCCGAATTTCCTCAATATTTTGGTCGGTGCTCTGCTTGTCATGCGTGGAATTCTTTGGAAGAACAAGTTGAACAACCCCCTCCGACCTCTTTGCAACGCTTTAGTTGGAGTAACCTGAGCCCAGAACACCCAGAGGGTTCACCGGAAGTGACTAAACCCGGACAACCTCGGTCTTCCTTCCGATTATCCCAAATTTCCGATCAATCCCAATCCCGAATGCCATCAGGTTATGGAGAATTAGATCGGGTTTTGGGAGGGGGTATTGTTCCAGGTTCTTTAGTCTTAATCGGAGGTGAACCCGGAATTGGCAAGTCTACGCTGTTGTTACAAGTGGCAAATCGTTTATCCCACAGCAGTCGGGTACTCTATGTCTCAGCCGAAGAGTCGGGACAGCAAGTAAAATTGCGATCGCAACGTTTAGGGGTGGGTGTGGATGAGGAAACAGACCCCTCACCTGAACCAGAAAACGGCAATTCCCAACCTTCTGCTACAACAGTTGATCCCTTTAGTGAACAGCTTAAAGGTCGGCGACAGAAAAAGTCAAATTCCCCAGAAAATGGGCAAAAAAATCCACCCCCGAAGTCTGAATCTGTGACACCCCAACATCACGAAGACAACTTATATTTGCTTCCTGAAACGGATTTAGAAGTTATTTTAAGAGAATTAGAATCTTTAAAACCGCAGTTAGCCGTTATTGATAGTATTCAAACCATTTATTTCGCTAGTCTGACCTCTGCACCCGGTTCGGTGGCTCAGGTACGGGAATGCACGTCAGCTTTAATGCAAGTGGCAAAACGGGAAAATATTACCTTATTAATTGTCGGTCATGTCACCAAAGATGGAGGTATTGCAGGGCCGAGGGTTTTGGAACATTTAGTCGATACGGTCTTATATTTTGAGGGCGATCGCTTTGCCTCCCATCGGTTATTACGGTCAATGAAAAATCGGTTTGGAGCGACCCATGAAATCGGAGTCTTTGAAATGGTCGCCCATGGGTTAAAAGAAGTTTCTAATCCCTCAGAATTATTCTTAGGAAATCGAGATGAATTTGCTCCGGGGACTTCAACGGTGGTGGCGTTAGAAGGGACTCGGCCCATTGTGGTGGAAATTCAAGCGTTAGTCAGTCCCGCTAGTTACGGTTCGGCTCGACGAGCAACAACCGGGGTAGACAGTAGCCGCTTATTACAAATTTTAGCGGTATTAGAAAAACGGGTGGGGATTCCGTTGTCTAAATTGGATGCCTATGTAGCATCGGTGGGGGGGTTAAAAGTGGAAGAACCCGCAGCCGATTTGGGGATCGCCATTGCTATTGTTGCGAGTTTCCGTGATCGGGTGGTTGATCCACGAACGATTTTAATCGGGGAAATCGGTTTAGGGGGACAGGTGCGTCCGGTGTCCCAACTGGAACTCCGACTGCGGGAGGCGGCAAAATTGGGATTTAAACGGGCAATTATCCCCAGAGGTCAAAGTCCTGCCGATTTAGGGTTACAAATTCTTCCGGTGGGTAAAGTGATTGATGCGATTATCGCTTCTATTCCGGCTCAACCCCCAACCCTCAATGATGAATTCTGATCCTGAATCTTAGGTATCTGGCTGCCAGCCTCACTGTCTGTTGCGATATTTGCGGGATCGAATCTGTTAAACTATTAATCATCCGGGACATTTTTAGGGTGAGTTTGATTGATACCCTAATCCGTGACTGATCTAACCTTGTTAAAAAATCAGTAGATTTAGGGACAATTCGTATTGGTTTTATACAGCAATTAAGAGCAAAATTGTCAACGGCTCTTTCGCTTTTTCCCATCTATTTTTAAAGCATAGGCAATCTAAATCAAACTCAAGCAATTCCCCAAGAAGCAATCTAAACTAGAAATTCAGGGTTACTCACTCCACATCAGCTTACTCACAACGACCATGTTAATGAAATCCCTTGAACGTGCGAAGGTCACCAATGGCCGATACCTCGGTGCAGTGGGTTTGATGGCGATAGCCTACTGGCTCATCGGGAAGTTGACCATTGAATATTTAATGTTGAGTCCTACCCAAACCTTATTTTTGCCGACAGCAGGAGTCGCCCAAGCGATTATTCTGTTGTGTGGTTATCGATATTGGCCCGCAATTACCCTGGGTTGCTTTTTTTCCCTTCTAGGAACGGAACAAATTCCGCTCATGGTGGTGGTATTTTCCAGCGTAGGAGCGACATTACAAGCGTGTTTAGCGACTCACTTACTTCATCGGCTAGACTTTTCCCCAGAACTCAAACGTCTCAAAGATGTTCTGGGATTAATGATTTTAGCCGGAGTGATTGCTACTTTGATTCATCCCACAATTACCCTGCTCGTGGGTTGTTTAAATGGCTGGTTGTTGTGGAAAGATTTTGGAGAAACCTGGGTGGCGGGATGGTTGGGAAATGCCATGGGGGTATTAGTGGTAACTCCGGTACTATTAACCTGGGGAAGTGAATTTCAACGGTATTACTATCGCTGCAAAACTCCGGCTTCGCCATTTTCATCTTTCCTGAACGCATTGTCTCAAAGTTTACCTTTGGGAACAACACGGTTACGTTTGATTGAACGGTCTCCTCGTCAATTTTTGTGGATGCGCCAGGTCGAGGTGGGGATTTGGTTATTACTATTATTCGCCTTAAATTGGTTTGTATTTTGTTCTCGCACCCGCTCCGCAACGATTAGTTTTCCCTTGGAATATTTACCCTTTCCTTTTTTTGTTTGGGCATCTTTACGATTTGGTCAACGGGGAACGGCACTCGGCCATTTTATTACCGCCAGTTTTGCAGTTTGGGGTGTAGCGCGTGAAAGTGGGCCGTTTTTTAGTCGCGGTACGGATACGCCTCAAATTTTTTCGTTGCAGGCCTTTATTTTGGTTATCGCCGTTACAGGTTTAGTGTTAGCAGCAACGGTGACAGAACGCCAACAAGCGGAAATTAGCTTGAGAAATAGTGAAGCGAGTTTAGCCAATGCTCAACGCATTGCCAAGTTAGGTCATTGGGATTTGACCATCAGTAGTTATGAATTATTTTGGTCGGATGAACTTTATCGGATGTTAGGAACAACCCCCCAGGGTGTTAAACCTAGTTTTCCTCAATTTTTAGAATTTGTCCATCCTCAAGACCGAATATTTGTACAACATTATATTGATCAAGCTTTATTTCAACAAAAACCTTACTGTATTGATTATCGTTTGAAATTAATCAATGGTGAGGAACGGATTGTTTTTGAACAGGCGGTGATTACCTCAAGCCATATTACGAGCACAATTCAAGATATTACTGATCGGAAAAAAGCAGAAATTGCTTTAAGAGCCAGCGAAGAACGATTTTCAAAAACTTTTAGTGCGAGTCCGATTGGGATTAGTATTATGACGCTGGTTGAGGAGCTATTTTTAGATGTTAATGATAGTTTTTTACGTCAAATTGGTTGGAATCGAGAAGATGTTCTGCATCACACTCCCGAAGAACTAAAGATGTGGGTTCATCCTCAACAACATCTCAAACTGAAAAAACAATTACAACGTCAAAATCAGATTAGTAATGTTGAGTTAAAAGTTCGCCAAAAATCAGGACGAGTTCGAGATTGGTTGGTCTCGATTGAATTAATTGATTTAGAGGGAATTTCCTGTTTACTGATGATGGCGAATGATATTACCGAACGTCAACAGGCAGAGGTTCTCAGAACGGCAAAAGAAGCTGCCGAAGCGGCTAATCATGCTAAAAGTTTATTTTTAGCGAATATGAGTCATGAACTTCGGACTCCCCTGAATGCAATTTTAGGCTATAGTGAATTGTTAATTGAAGATGCTGAAGAGTTAAAGCAAGACGAATTAGTCGGAGATTTAAAAAATATTTATGTAGCGGGACAACATTTATTAACATTAATTAGTGAAATTTTAGATTTCTCTAAAATAGAAGCGGGTCGCATGAATTTCCATTTAGAAACCTTTAAAGTCGCTACACTACTTTGGGAAGTGGAAACCACGGTTGCACCTTCGGTGGCGAAGAATTTGAATAAGTTTATTTTAGACATGGCAGAAGATGTAGATTTGATGCACACTGACTTAACGAAAGTTCGTCAATGCTTATTAAATCTCCTCAGTAATGCGTGCAAATTTACAGAAAATGGTCAAATCACCTTAAAAGTTTTTCAAGAAGCAATAGATCAGGTTAATCTGAATGGAAATCCTACCCTAGACTCAGAATTACTGAGTTTAAATGAGGAAGGCATTAATGAAGCTTGTTCTCTCCCCGATGTCCCTAAAACCTGTTCAACGGTTATTGTTTTTCAAGTGATTGATACCGGAATTGGTATGACCCCTAAACAGTTAGTAACGGTTTTTAATCCCTTTACTCAAGCTGACGAAAGCACCACTCGCCGTTATGGTGGAACAGGTTTAGGGTTAACCATTACTCAAAAATTATGTCAAATGATGGGGGGGGATTTATCCGTGATTAGTGAGTTGGGTAAAGGTTCCACATTCACGATGAAACTCCCCAAAATCTTGCGTTGTTTGCCTGGAGCCTCAGAAGATACTGCCTCTGATTCAGATTTTTAAAGAACAAGGGAAGAACAACAGAGAAGTGAAATAAGTCCCAAGCAGGTCTAACGACTGGTAACTGATAACTGATTACACACTTCTTCTACCTGATTTCTTTTTTAACAACGAAGGGAAAGTCCTGGTGCATAAGCTTCCACAACTTTACCCGTCACAGAACAGGTAATCATTAAATAGTCGCAACGATGACATTGAGTTTGGGTGATTTTGTGGGTGTAAGACCGTTCTGCTAAAGTTCCGCAGTTAGGACAACGAACCGTTTGTTTAGTAGCCATTTTTAATCCTTTGGGTTTCACCCCATTTATAATTTTTTGTCAAAATCAATTTTTATTCTGCTATCTTTTAAGAGTGGTAATAATAGGGAAATCGGCGAATAGTCTGTTGATTTTGAAAAAACAGATGGATTCGTTTCTTTTATTAATTCCTAAATTAATTTTTACACCCTAATCCTATTTTTACACTCTCTCTTTAGTCAGAAACCCTTGATCCCCAAGGATAAACCCTTGAATTTTACCCAGTCTTCCTCCATTGCTAGATTAATTCGTCGAAATTTTTTTTCTCTTGATCTATTCTTAGGCTGCTTTTAACGGCTTGTGGCAAAAACTTAATAAAAATTTAAGACTAGAAGCAGAATCAGCAATATTTGTTAGTGAAGAAATATTAAAGGGGGTGTTGGTTGACGGTTACTGGCTTGTCCTCATCTCTCCTCTTCCCCACATCCCCATCCCGGCTTGAAATACTCCTTCGCTTTCGCAAAGGAAAGTTTATCTAATTGATCATTCAAAAAGTTGTTAAAGCGGGCGAGTGCTTTTATTAGAGATTCTATTTTAGAATTAGAAGGCGTGCTATGATTATTTTCAGGAGTCGGAGCATTGAGCCCACAGCTAGACAACGAGAATCAGTTCAACCGTTTTTAGATTCTGCTTTGGTCAAGTGCATCTATTTGAATGAAATAGAAGTCAGTGAAACCACTCCTTTAGGGGTACAAATTATTCAAGTAATTGTCGCCAAGAAGAAAGAACTCTTAGAGAGAGTCACTCGGTTAATTGCACAAGTCAAACAACAATTTCCCGATGAACCTTCGCGGTTACAATTGTTAAACTTATTAGAAACGATTGTTTTAGCAAAGTTACCTCAAATGAGTCGTCAGGAGTTAGAAGCTATGTTTGGTGTTGATGATTTAAGAAAAACTCGGTTTGCTCAAGAGTTGATTGAAGAGGGGGAGCAAAGGGGGAAAATTAAAGGTAAATTGCAAACGATTCCTCGTTTATTAGGAAAAGGTTTTTCTGTTGAGGAAATTGCTGATATTTTACAATTGGATATCGAACAAGTCCGACAATTTATCAATACTCTCAACTAACCTATGTCACCCGAAACTGGGTTTCTTCCAGACACCCGGTTTCTAATTCCTCAAGTCTAATTTTTTGCTCAAGTTTCGCGGCTACAATTGTTAAACTTATTAGAAACAATTGTTTTAGCAAAGTTACCTCAAATGAGTCGTCAGGAGTTAGAAGCTATGTTTGGTGTAGATGATTTGAGAAAAACTCGGTTTGCTCAAGAGTTAAAGTTGGAAGCAAAATTAGAGACTGTTCCCCAGTTGTTAAAAGAAGGATTTTCTGTGGAAAAAATTGCTAATATTCTCCAGCTTAATGTTGAGCAAGTTCTACAATTTATCAATACTCTCAACTAACCTGTGTACCCAGAAACCCGGTTTCTCAAAGAAACCGGGTTTCTAATTCCCCACTTTTTGGAATAAAGGTTGTAGACAAATGGATTTTTTGAATCAGTCGCCCCTCTCCTCGTTTGAATGACTCCCTCTACAGAGCTAAATTGTCAAGTTCCTGTTGCATGGCTGTTTTCACTCGTTGATAACAAATATCGACATATTCGCGGTCATTTGCTGCTTCCCGTCCATTCCATTCAAACTCAATCATTGGACAAATGTGAATTTTAATTTTTGCTGGTAGAGGAAAATTCGGTAACGGCCCAATTCCAACTCCCCAAGGCAACCCCAAATAAATCGGAAATACCTCTGGGTCAAGATTCAATAACCAAGGCATTCCTAACTGGTGCAGTTGTTTTACCCAGTCGTAAATATCCGTGAGTACAATTAACGTATCGTGGGCACCGGATGAAACTACAGGAACAATGGGAGCTTTTTCCCGCAGTGCTAACTTAATAAATCCTTTGCGACCTGCTAAATGAATTTTGTTGCGTAAGTGATGGGGACGAAACACATCCTCACCGCCACCGGGATAAACTAAAACCGTAGCATTTTGTCGTAAAGCTGCCATTCCCATACGAGGATGGGCCATCACCGCTCCACAACGCACCGCCGAAGTTGCGACTTCTGGGGAAACCAGCCAAACTTTCGGGTGCATGAGTCCGTAAAGTAAGCGTTCTGTTCCGAAGCGACGACACCAAGCGTACAACCCCATAAACATATCGGGGGCGGCTAACCCCCCATTATGGGAACCGACTAATAACATTTTATTTTGAGGGGGGAGATTTTCCCAACCGGTGGTTTTGACCTGAAAATAATGGTCATAGAACCAACCTAAAATTGGCATTAAGGATCGGATATAGTCAGGATCACGATCCTGTAATGACCAACCTGTGAAACGAGGATTGGCTGTTGGGCCGGGAGAGGGATTAGAGTTGAAGAAGAGGTTCAAGATGTCAGAACTGTAAGCGTTGCATCCGTCAAGATAATCTAGTTTTGAGGGAATTGGCAACTAACTCTGCAAGAATATTTGTATGACCTTGGTATTTTTACCCCCCAACAAAGGTTATAACCGTTTTAAAACCATTAGCGATCGCTCAGTTACCGTAATGGCTTTATCTTCAGTATAACGAATATCATCTTTAATAAAACGAGAGTAAGTCGTATCAATCACAACTTGCCATTCTCGGTTTGCCATCGGTTCAGGAAGGAAGAAATCTAGGGGTTCATAATGAGCATTGAACAGGATATAGAAACTATCATCAATAATGCGTTCTCCCCGTTCTCCTGGTGTTATAATGGCTTCTCCATTTAAAAACACACCAATGGCTTTTGCAAACCCCATATTCCATTGTTCTTCGGTCATGACCGCACCATCGGGGTTAAACCATCCAATATCCGTAACTCCTGAACCATAAATTGCCCGACCTTGGAACCATTTACGACGTCGAAAAACGGGATGTTGACGACGAAAATAAATCAATTGACGGCTAAAGTCTAATAAAGAAGAATTCTCTTCTTGTAAATTCCAATCTAGCCAAGAAATTTCATTATCTTGACAATAGGGGTTATTATTTCCTTGTTGCGATCGCCCAATTTCATCTCCTCCTAACAACATTGGAACCCCTTGAGATAACATTAAGGTGGTTAAAAAATTACGGCGTTGACGGTTGCGAAGTTTCAACACATCAGGGTTATCTGTAGGCCCTTCTTCCCCACAATTCCAAGAGCTATTATGTTGATCTCCATCTTGGTTATTTTCTCCATTGGCTTCATTATGTTTATAGTTGTAACTGACTAAATCGTTCAACGTAAATCCATCATGAGCCGTGATAAAATTAATACTGGCATTGGGACGGCGACCATTAAATTGATATAAATCTGAACTTCCTGTCAAACGATAAGCAAATTCTGCTAAAGTTTGGTCTTCTCCTCGCCAAAAATTGCGAGCATTATCTCTATATTTCCCGTTCCATTCTGACCATAATAAGGGGAATTCACCGACTTGATATCCCCCTTCTCCGATATCCCAAGGTTCAGCAATTAATTTAACATCAGATAACACCGGATCTTGGTGAATAATATCAAAAAATGCAGCTAATCGATCCACCGCATACAGTTCCCTCGCTAAAGCGGAAGCTAAATCAAATCGGAACCCATCGACGTGCATTTCTAACACCCAATACCGCAAACTATCCATAATCAATTTCAACACTTGCGGATGGCGAACATTCAGGGAATTGCCACAGCCTGTAAAATCCATATAATAGCGGGGTTCTTCATCCACTAAACGGTAATAAGCTGCGTTATCAATACCTTTGAATGATAGAGTCGGCCCCATGTGATTGCCTTCTCCGGTATGGTTATAAACCACATCTAAAATAACTTCAATTCCTCCTGCATGGAGGGCTTTGACCATTTGTTTAAATTCCGCTACTTGTTCCCCTAATGTACCACTAGCACTATAGCCTGAATAGGGAGCAAAATAGTTAATGGAATCATAGCCCCAATAATTTTTTAATCCTTTATCCACTAAATAACCGGGACAAGCTAAATAATGATGGACAGGCATTAATTCGATAGCTGTTATCCCAATTGATTGTAAATAAGAAATACTAGCGGGATGTCCGACTCCGGCATAGGTTCCCCGTAATTGTTTAGGAATATCAGGATGTAGCTTTGTAAATCCTTTGACATGAGCTTCATAGATAATGGTTTCATGAAAGGGGGTGCGTAAAAGTTGATCATCTTCCCAATCAAAGGATTCATTAATTACAACAGATTTAGGAACTAAATGGGCATCATCTTCTTCAGAATAAGAAAAATCTTGAGCCTCATGTTCTGCAATATATCCTAAAGTTTCTATCCCCCCTTGAATATCTCCATCAAGGGCTTTAGCATAGGGATCAATTAATAGTTTATTAGGGTTAAAACGATGACCTTCTCCGGGTTTATAGGGGCCGTGGACTCGAAAACCATAGCGTTGACCCGGCCCAATACTAGGAACATAACCATGCCAAACAAAATTACTAACTTCTGTTAAAGATACACAAGTTTCTTTTCCATTTTCATCAAACAAACACAGTTCAACTGCTGTCGCATTTTCCGAAAATAAAGCAAAGTTTGTTCCTTTTCCATCCCAATGAGAACCTAATGGATAAGGTTTACCTGGCCATAAAGGAATATACATAGCGTTGACTCCAGGGGAGAGGGTTTAATAAGGTTACATCCCGATGTTAGAGGCATGAATAATACCACTTTCAAAGTTAAATCCTATCCAGTTTTATCAGGAATCAACATATCCCTAAAGGTAGATATATTTTAATTTTATTATTAATTTTTATACTAACTGTTGCTACAGTATTATCTCTATAATCTAAGAAGATATTTCTTCAAAAGGAAAAGATTTAACCTGTAAAAACATAATTCCTGCCCCTAACATTGCAATACTTAATCCCGCTAAAAATGAACGTAAAATTCCACTTCCACCCGACCAAGGAATGATAAAAATAATCCCGGTTGCTAGGATGAAACTGATCCACCAACAGCCACTGATTAAAAGAAGTTTGAAAATAGAAATTTCAGGTTGAATTTTCTTAGCAACAACACCCATGAAACAACCGCCAATCAACCCCGCAATGGTAAAATTAATCAATTGACGAATTGAACCCAAGGTAAAGGATGTTAAATGGAACTGATTAAACGCAATATCATATTCATTAATATAAGCACTGAGTTGAACTCCTATGGCTAAAGCGATCGCCCACATGAAGCCGATAATAATCACCTGAATTCCACTTAAAGATGGAACCCTTTGTTTCAAACCCCATCCCACACTTAACCCCCCCATTAATCCACAAGCAGCAGCCATAATAACCCGTTCTTGCAGCAATTCTGAGGTGAATATATCGAAAGTGGGAACATTTCGGGCAATATCCCATAAATTAAGTAAAAGTCCCACTGACCAAAATAAACTAATGATTAAAAGGTTAAGTATCATTTTAATAAAAATTCCAAGGTTTAAAGCTGATTACAGTCCCGTAAATAGGTGATTTCAAAGAATAGAACACCCCAAAAACCAGGGTAAAGTTTCTTTTATTTCTGTTCCCTGCGAAGCACTGAGCTTGTCGAAGTGTTTCCTGTTCCCTGTTCCCCAATTTTCCTATATTGATAGGAACGGTTTTCAGCCCCCCAAACTTGTTTACCTTTAGCATCAAATCCCCGATCTTGAGTTTCCATTCCCTGTTGATCTAATTTAATCGTATTTGTAATTTTAACCGCCCCCTTAAAATTAGTAGCACAGCCTCCCGGTTGAGTTTCACCGATATATTGAGTTTCCACAGGTTTTAAAAATACACGACAATTGGCATTCTGTATTTCTTGATAACTAATAACCCGTTCTGACAAAGGTTTCTGACACAAACCAATCCAGTTTTTAGGATTAATAGGTTTAAAACTAACGGACTCAATACTGTTTTTATCCGCACTCGGCAGAATTTCTAAAACTCTCTGACGATAGGGTTTTGATAAATTGCGAGTTAAGGCTTGTTCTTGATAGAGAAAAACCCCTTCAGATGGTTTAACAGAACCCTCTGTAGAATTCAACTTAACCTCACAAGTCGTCATCCGAACGCTAGGCGCATCAGGAATGGCTTTAGCTTGTGCTGAAGTCTCCATTACCCCCGTCAAATAAGATACTACTTTCTGAGCATGACCTTGCATCGGGTCAGGTTGAGTCACACACCCCCCCAAAATAACAGCAACCCCTAAAATAGAAACAGGAGATAATTTCATCATCGGAACATCCAAACCGTAGTAAGTCCTTCAGGGCTTCAAAACATTGTAAATCCACTTTTTAATTTAACCTTGTAAATTATTATTATGCCAACTTACACCGGAATTTCTAGCGAAGCCTTTCGTCATCCCCTGGATAAAGAAGCAGAAGTTGCTCTCCGCAGCGTTCCAGGTTTTGATTTAATTGCCAGTAAATTTGTCGAGTTCGTCTATGAACGCCCTCAATATGTTTACTTAATGGGAAATGCTCTACAAGTTGGGCCGAGACAATATGCCAGTATTTATCATCTCTTTCGAGAATGTGTTCGAGATTTAGATATTTTTCCTGAACCCGGTTTATTTGTTTCTCAAAATCCTCAAGTCAATAGTTATGCTTTAGGACAAGAACACCCTTATATTATTCTGAATACGGGTCTTTTAGACTTAGTAGATGAAGCCGAATTACGAGCGGTTTTAGCCCATGAATTAGGGCATATTAAATGCGGTCATCCGATTTTAAATCAGATGGCAATTTGGGCAATGGGTGTGGCTTCTATGATTGGAGAAATGACCTTTGGTTTGGGAAATTTAGTTAGTAGTGGCTTAATTTATGCCTTTTATGAATGGCGAAGAAAAGCCGAATTATCGGCAGATAGAGCCGCATTATTAGTTACAGATGATCTCAAATGCGTGATGAAATCTATGATGGAATTAGCAGGAGTGAGTACAAAATATGCCCATGAATGTAGTTTAGATGAATTTATTCGTCAATCAGAACAATATCGAGATTTAGATCAAGATGGGTTGAATCAAGTGTATAAATTTTTATTGTATAATGGCGGTCAAGGCATGATGTTAAGTCATCCCTTCCCCGTTGAACGCATTCAATATTTACGACAATGGGCTAATTCTGCGGAATATCAGAAAATTCGATCCGGTCAATATCAACGAGCAACCGCCGAAGGTTCAGTTAATGTTAAAGCCGAAAAACCTACAGATGAAGTTGATGATTTACGTCGCCAAATTGAGGAGTTACAAAATCAAATTAATCGGATGAAATCTAAATAATATTGTCAATAAACCGGGTTTCTGTATTAATCTAGCTTTAATATCATTAACTCTGGGGTAGAAACCCGGTTTCTGGGTAAAGCAAAGAACGTTATGCCAAAATAGGAGTATAGAATTCACACATTATGAAAATGACTATCTTAGAAACCATCATCCACGAATTGTCAACAGCACCAGAAACATTACTATTAGAGATTTTTAACTTGATCCAAGCTGCAAAAAATGATAGTAATTTAGTTTCTAATTCATCGAGTTTACCACGCATTCCCGGCTTACATCAAGGAGAAATCTGGATCAGCGATGATTTTAATGATCCTTTACCTGATACATTTTGGTTGGGTGAAGATTGATGAGAGTCTTGATTGATACTCATGTGTTTATTTGGTGGACAAGCGATTATAAAAATCTTTCGCTTTCCGTTTACAATCTTCTTTGTGATCCGAATACTGAAGTCTTTTTAAGTATTGTCAGTATTTGGGAAATGCAAATTAAGTTATCTTTGGGTAAGATTCAGTTTAAAAGGGCATTACCTCAACTGATTGAGGATGAGGTTAAGCGAAATAAAATTCAATTATTGCCTATTGATTTATCTCATATTTATGCCCTCAGTGATCTACCTAACCATCATCGAGATCCTTTTGATCGTTTATTAATCGCTCAAGCTAAAAGCGAAAAATTAGTCATTATTAGTATTGATGAAAAGTTTGATAGTTATGAGATAGAGCGATTATGGTGAAAATAACAATCTTCATCCTCGTTTCTAGCTTCTAGTAGAAATAAAATATTAGTGGCTCTGCTACTAGAAAGAAGGGCGATCGCATCTTCTAAATAAAAAGTGATCGCCACTAATAAAAAAGGAGCGATACCAGTACCTTTATTCATTAATTAGAGTTCGATTCATGCTATTGGTAAGGAATTAAGTTTTTAGGAGCGATCACACTACATTTATTTGTGCTAATATTAAAGAGCTTAAACATTAACTATTCAGAGTCTTTTATTATAATGTCTAAGGAATCTGTCATCACAGAACATATTGAAATCACCCCTGGGGTGCTTGGTGGTAAACCGTGCATTTCCGGTCATCGAATTGCTGTAGCACACATCGCTGAAATGTATCTCAAAATGGGAATTTCTATAGAAGAAATCGCAGGTAAGTATGATTTGTCTCTAGCCTCGGTTCATGCAGCAATGACTTATTATTATGATCATAGAGAAGAAATTGATCGTCGCACTGCTGAAAGTCGAGCTAGGGTGGAAGAATTAAAGCGCAATAGTCCACCCTCTCCGTTACAAGAAAAATTGAGGGCAATTAGAGGTGAGTGAACAAATTCATTATTATCCGTAGTCTGATTTTAATTTATGAAGTGTATGCGCCTGAAGAAATGATCGGGAGGATTGAATATATTTGACATAATTGTAAGATGATCGCACTTTGGGAAAAAAACGTGATCGCATCTTCTAAATAAAAATCATCGCCCCTAATAAAAAAGGAGCGATACCAGTATATTGCCAATTAAAATAGTGAGCAATAGTAGAAAATAAACCAACGAAAAGTCACTGTAATCATTAAACTTTGGCTGCTTCTACAACATCCTGAACCATTTTAATGGCTTCCTTAATTGGCATTTGACCAGATTCAACAGCAGCGATTAATTGTTGGGCATCTTTAGGACTAATGAGATTAAGCTTAATAGGTTCTTTTAGGCAAACAATGAATTTTGTTTTGTCACTTTCTCCTATTTCGGAAGCTCTTTCTTTCGCTTCAATTTCGTTTTTCTGTTGTTTTAGCTGCTCTAACATTGTTTGTCTTTTACCTTCGTCAAAATTGCCTTCAAACATTCTTTTAACTCCCACAAGGGCTGCACCGCCTAACGCAGCACCTCCAACAACTACTGCTAAAGGTGCTGTAACGGGTAATAAACCAAAAAAGAGAGCACTCGCTCCCAAAATACTCGCAGCATAACCAGCACCAGCCGCACCGACACCAAAAATTCCAATAGTAGTTAAAATATTTAACTTATCGTTGGGATTCTTTTCTAAATTTTCAATTGCTTTCATAATTTGTTCTTTTGTCGGTTCTTTATTTGTAGTCATGATGATTTTTTGTCCAATTACTAAATAAATGAATCTTAAAAATTAAGCCGTAACAACGTTGTTAAAAACTATGTTAATAACATCAATAAATAGCTTAAAGAATTCTTGAGCAATTTCAATCAGACTTTGAGCTACTCCCGTAATACCGTCATATTGGCGATGTCCTTGATCTAATTGATGACCTGAGATCGCACCAATAGTAACCCCTAGTAGGGTAGCAATGGGGGCTAAAAACGGCCCAACAAATGGAATCGCATTTGCTAAAAATCCCGCCGCCACACCCACAGCCATTCCCATCACTAAATTTCGATTGGCTTGCACAAATTCGATAATTTTAATCAGAATAATTTTGCCAATTGCAATTACTTTATGGCCAGTTTTTTTCGTATAGGTAACAAATTGATGCAGACGAGTTGTCACTTCTAAAGGTAAACCGCTATCATTTAACCAAACAAACAAATCACTGCTACTCATGGAATCTGCATCGACTTGCCAGAGAGCTAATTTTAAGTTAGCTTGGGCGGAAGATAAGGCTGGCGTTGTCATAGTTTGCCTCGATCAACTAATTGAGTTTTTTCATGTCGATCTGACTGCCTTTGGTGTTTGTTAAATTCAAGGCATATCAGGAATATTAATCGCTTTGATAAGTATTGTAGCTGATAACTTGGTTTTTGCCAATACAAGGAAACATTTATATGACTTACATTGAACCCGAAGAACAGCAACAGCAAACCCGCTTTAGGGTTTCTCCCATCTTCAGACAATCTGTTCTTTCAAATTTGGGTTAACTTAAGAAACCGGGTTTCTCCTTCAGAGTTAATGATATAAAATCCCGATTAATACAGAAACCCGGTTTCTGGTAGTGCGCCATCTTTTATAATCTATTTTGATAGCGATCGCACTTTCTAAATTCAGAAATCCTGAATCGACACAGGAACTCTTGAAAGATACAATAAAGATATTCTAGTATAGGTTCTAACTCAATCAGTAACTAACATGATGAAACTTGACACTATTCAAGCTAAACCGTCTTCGGGTTATATCGGAAAAGGGGTAATCCTACTCAGCATTTTAGCAGGAACAATGATATTTACAAACCCCAAGCGGGAAGAATACCTCAATTATGCCTCTGATCAATTATCGGTAGAAATTAAAAAATCCATTTGTCAAGAATCTCAAGTCCCTGAATTTTTAAAAGGACTATCTAATACATTAGTCAATACTTGTAATACCTTAGTTACGACTCAACGAGACTTAATTAAAGATACGATTAATAAATCCACAATCCAACAAAATGCTCTTTTATTCAGTGTTTATACAACCGAAATTATGGGATATAAATATCAAACATTAGGAGGATTTGGTAACTTTGTAACCTTTCCTACAAAAGACCCAAAAACTTCTCAATCTGCTTCTAAATAAGGGGATTGAGAACTGCCTTCAATGTCTTGTTTTAATCGAGTAATAAAACTATCTCGATTGACTTGACTTAAAATCCCTTGAATGGCGGTATCAATTCCATTTTCACCCCAAGTACAACCTTTTTCTAAATACACTTGTGCTGCTTGACCGATGGTATAAGTTAAATAGGCAGAAATTGACGCTTGAGTAATGGCAATTCCGGCATAATTTGCGAGATCCGTTGCTAATCCTGCGGCACTTTTACCAAATCCTAAGATCCAACCGCTTCCCATTTCGGCTAATAATAATCCTCCCGAACTTAATAGAATTTTTTTCCATAATTTTCCCGCTTCATAACTGGTCATGGGTAAACCATATAAACGGGCTAAAGAACGAATTAAAATTAAATCACTGATTGTTGCCCCCAATACATCTAAAATAGCAATGGGATTTAACGCCACTGCTAAGGCTTTATAACGGGTAAATTTCCAAATTAATTCTTCTGCTTCTGACGCTTGTAATTGAATACTTTGACGGGCAATAATTCGTTCTGCTTCTCTGGCTTGAACTAACGCATTTAACGCTAAAAGCGATCGCCCTTCTCGATTTAATAATTTTACAATAATTTGTTTTAATTCCTCAATTTGAGGCGGTGGAGATTCCCATTCATGGGTGATTTTACCATCAGGCCATTCAATTCTTAATCGGATGGGGGCGGGTTCAGCCGATACCTTAACAATTTCAAACGGGGCTGATTTTTGCGGAGCGTCAACGGAATAAGCTGGAGAAAAATCATCTCCTTCTAAGGTTTTACTCTTGATTAACTGTTGTAAATTTTGATAGATTTTATCTTGTTCTGATTCTGTATATAAATCAATTTTATTAAAAACAATAATTAAAGGTTTATGGGCATTTTGTAATTCTAAAAGGGCATCATATTCCGTTCGAGTTAAATCCCCCGATACCACAAATAAAATTAAATCCGCTTGGCGAGTTACATCTTTTGCCATCTCTCCCCGAACTTGTCCCGCCACTTCATCTAATCCAGGGGTATCAATTAATTCAACTTGAATCGAATTTTGTTCCTCAATATTATCAATGCGGTTAGGTTCTTCAATTTGTGGTAATGATATACTCCAACGCACAGAACGGGGCCATTGAGTCACCCCATTTAAGGGGCCAGTTTGCAGAATTTTTTCCCCTAATAACGCATTTAAAACCGCCGATTTGCCGCGACTGACTAACCCAAATACTGCAATTCTAATGACTCCTTGTTCAAGCTTTTCTAAATTAGTTGATAGAACTTCTAACTGTTTTTGTAATGTGGCTTGTAATTCAGGATGGGAACTGCGCCGTTGACGTCGTAAATGGTTATAACGGGTTAAGGTTTGTTTTAAACTAGAACGTGCTTGATTAAAATGATTGTTCATTATATAAGTGGTTGTGCAGAATAAATTACTGAGTTGAGAAAGGGAACAGGGAACAGGCAACAGGCAACAGGGAACAGGGAATAGGCAATAATTATGTTTAGGTATTTATAGAACGTATTATATTATTTAGCGATGTTTAATAGGATTGAGGACAGGAACAATAGGTAATGATCAGAAATTAATAATCAGCAATCCTTGAAATGTAGGGGCGAGGTCTCCTCGCCCAGACAAAAGTTTTATCTCTGACAAAATCATCCCATTTACGAAGAAGACAAAATTTCTTCTAGGGCAGGTTTAACCGTAGGATATTGATAATTAAAATTGTAGGATAACGTGCGTTTTGGGATAACTTGTTGACCTTGGAGAATAACCTGCGCCGCATCTCCTAATAACATTTCTAAAGCAAAATCAGGAACAGGAAGCCAAGACGGACGATGAAGAACTTCACCCAAAGCGTGACATAACTGATCCATTTTTACAGGGTTGGGTGCGGTGGCATTCAGAACGCCTTCCACTTGAGAATTTGTTAAACTGAATAGAATTAAATTGACTAAATCTTCCCGATGAATCCAAGAAAACCATTGATGTCCTGAACCTAACGGCCCCCCCGCAAACAGTTTAAAAGGAGTTAACATTTTTCCTAATGCTCCCCCCATTCCTAAAACAATTCCTAATCTCAAAATGACTAACCGAGTGCCCACTTCTTGCACCTGTTGGGCGGCGGCTTCCCAAGCTAAACAGACATTGGCTAAAAAATCCCGTCCACTGGGACTATTTTCATCAAATAAAGCCGTTTCGCTGCTTCCGTAATATCCAACCGCAGAAGCACTGACCAGAACGCTGGGTTTAGAATTAGCTTGGGCGATCGCTTCGACTAACTTTTGAGTCGCCGTTGAACGACTTTCTAAAATTTCCTGTTTGCGTTGAGGCGTCCAGCGTTCATCAGCAATTCCCGCCCCGGCTAAATTCACGACCCCATCACAGCCAGAAATCGCCTGTTGCCAAGCCCCCGATTTCGTTGGAGTATAACCCACAATTTCTAACTGGGAAGAGACAGAACTGGGAAATACTCGTTTAGCCCGCTCAGGGTTGCGGGTCAGGACTAACACCGAATGTCCGTCCTCTTGGAGTCGTTCTACTAAACGACTTCCGACAAATCCTGTTGCTCCTGTAACTGCTACTTTCATTAAAATAACTCTTAATGGCTGAATGGTCGCACCTGTGTCTTTAGATTATCAAATCTTCGCCACTTCCCTAGTGCGGGTAGCAAGCTAACATGGGGGGAAATAACCTCAATCTTTCTGATCAGAAACATTCCTGAAAACCCCCGCTTGAAAATCATCATGCTGATCCAGAAAAAATCAAAGCTTTTCCTAGTTGTTGCAGCGATCGCCTGTGTTGGGAGTATCGCCACCTTCATTTATTTAACTCATCAACGGTACAAAGCCTATAGTTCCGTAGAAACGGGCAAAGTTGTACCGGGTGAAGCGATCATGGCAACCTTTGTTTCTCCCACCCCTCGCGCTTTATCAGAATTACAAAATTTTGGCACCCCAGAAACCCAAGGGTTCATCCGGCAGGGAATTCAAGCCTTTCAACAGCAAAGTTTAGCAGGCACAGCGATTAATTTCAATCGAGATATTCAACCTTGGATTGGCGGAGTGATGGTGGCGTTATTGCCTCGTGATCCGGTTAAACCCGCTTCTGAACCTCAACTGTTAATGGTGGTAGGGATTAAAAATCAATGGAAAGCTTGGCTATTTGCCCAAAAATTAAAGGCTTCATCGGATATTCAAACTCAACAAAGTCAATATCGAGGAATTACCTTATCCCATTATCTCGAAAAAAGTGGAAAACAATATCATGTTGCGGTTGTTAATGATCAATTAGTGATTGCAGCCAGTGCCGAACCTGTGAAACGGGCGATCGATACCTTTAGAGGATCACCATCTCTAGTAAGTTTATCAGGACAATCCCACCTTTTCTTGAAAAGTGCTAACCTCTCCCATCCCTTAGTCACCGTGTTAATAGGGGACTATGATCGGTTTACAAAAGAGATGGCGACGACTTGGCCGGAGGCTTCCCCTTTATCCCTGAGTTCCTTATCTCCCTTGACCTCCATTCAATCTATTATTTTGGCAGTTGGGGTAGAACCGGAAGGACTTCGCGTAAAAGCAATTGCCCAGTTACGTCCCACTGCCACTATATCCCGGCGTTCCCCGGAATTTGGGGAAATGGTCAATCGTTTTCCTACAGAAACCCTCGCGTTTGTCAATAGCCATGATCTACATCAACTGTGGTTACAATTTTTAAGCTTAGGAAAAAACAATCCCGCTCTTGAGAACCTGAGCCGTCAAATTCGTTTGGGACTACAAGCGATTGATTTAGATGCTGATACAGATGTCTTTGGCTGGATGGATGGGGAATTTGCCTTGGGTGCGATCGCTTCGGAAAAAGGCGTGTTAGCTGCTTTGGGACTTGGAGGCGTGTTATTAATTGAAACCAGCGATCGCCCCGCCGCAGAACGAATGTTAAATAAATTGGATGCTATTATTGCTAATAGTAATCCGCCGATTAATATTGAACAAAATGTTCTAGCTGGAATTGAAGTCACCGAATGGAACGATCCTAAGCAAGGAACCTTATTTGGACATGGATGGTTGAGTCCGAATTTAATGTTTGTTGCTTTTGGGGGGCCAGTGGTGGAAGCAATCACCCAGAAACCCCAACATCCCCTAAATCAAAGCCAACAATTTCAATCGATTAGTAAATTTTTACCCAGTCCCCACCATAGCTATGTTTATTTAGATATGGAAAAAATTACGGCTTGGGCGATGGGATATTTGTTAGCGTCCCCAGCTATTTCCCTGCAACCTAACCGCATGACGATGCTCAATTCAATTCAAGGCTTGGGTATCAGTGCCACGTTTCCTGATGTTTCCACCGTTGAGGTGGAAATGGTATTGGTGCTAAAGCCGAAAAGCTAAAAAAAGGAACATAAGCCTAAGAGATAAAGGTTTTCAAGCCTTTTCTAGTATTTTGGTTGCCGATGTGAGTACCATTAGACTAAGCATAAAAATGTTTTCTTAACATGACTCAGGAGTCCTTGCTTTAGCTACAAATCATGCTAAAACCGTTTTTAGGTCTATCCAAAGCGTATGCGTATATTAATTTACTCGTATAATTACTATCCTGAACCTATCGGGATTGCTCCTTTGATGACAGAGTTAGCTGAAGGCTTGGTTCAACGAGGTCATCAAGTTCGGGTGATTACCGGAATGCCTAACTATCCTGAACGCCGGATTTATGAAGGATATCAGAATAAATTTTATCTGACGGAAGAACGTCATGGAGTGGTGATTCAGCGTAGCTATATTTGGGTACGCGGCCCTAAACCGGGGTTATTAGATCGTCTCCTCCTCGATAGTAGTTTCATGCTCACAAGTATTATTCAGGCATTTAAGGGGTGGCGACCTGATATTATTTTTGCAACGGTTCCGCCTTTATTAGTCAGTGTTCCGGTGGGTTTGTATGCTGGGGTTCGTCGTTGTCCGGTGATTCTGAATATTCAGGATATTGTTTCAGAAGCCGCCCTACGGGTTAAATTAGTGAATCCTGATGGAATTGTAGTTAAAACAGCCCAAGCCGTTGAACAATTGACCTATGAAAAGGTGGATCGAATTTCTGTCATTGCGACAGGTTTTATTGATAAGTTAGTTGAACACGGGATTCCTGAAGAAAAAATTGTTTATATTCCCAATTGGGTCGATACAAAATTTATTCGTCCCTTACCCAAAATTGATAATTCCTTTCGCCAAAAGTATCAGCTTCAAGATAAATTTGTTGTTCTGTATTCAGGGAATATTGCTTTAACCCAAGGTTTAGAAACGGTGATTAAAGCAGCAACTTTATTAGAGTATATTCCTGAAATCTCTTTTGTGATTGCCGGAGAACAGAAAGCCTTACAAGAGTTAGAGAATTTACGCCAGAACTATCAAACCCAGAATATTTTATTAATTCCCCTGGAACCCCGTGAAAAATTACCTGAAATGTTATCGGCTGCAAATGTAGGATTAGTGGTGCAAAAACGAGAAGTTACTGCTTTTAATTTGCCTTCAAAAATTCCGGTTTTATTAGCTAGTGGCTGTGCTATTGTTGGTTCTGTTCCTGATACGGGAACCGCAAAAGAAGCAATTCTTAATAGTGGAGGAGGAATTGTTGTTCCGCCTGAAGACGCAGAAAGTTTAGCCAATGCAATTGTCGATCTTTACAAAAATCCAGAGCAGGTCAAAACTCTAGGTCAACAAGGTCGAAAATATGCAGAAGACTGTTTTAGCATTGAACAAGCATTGAACAAGTATGAACAGTTATTTACAGAAGTAGTAGCGAAGTCTACACCTATCCCAGAACCCTTGACCAAATCTATTAGATGATAATAGAATGTAAACTCGAATGATCGGTTACGGGAAACTCTGGCATTTCCTTCATGGCTTTCGCAAAATCCGAACCATCCAAAATCGAAAACAAGGATTAAAATAATCAGTAGATCTCTATGGCATTGTCACCCCTTGCTACAATCTTAGCCATTCAGGATTAACCAACTGCAACCGATTATTATACGAGGAATACAAGAGCTTAATGTTTGATAACGCCAAAACCAAATACGCCTCTGATCAAGTGATCATCTCTGCCCTTTCTGGGGATGAAGATACCAGCCGGGAAACCGCCCTAGTCGCCGCACGAGCAGCCGATGATCGGAAAGCGGATAATATTCTGGTGCTGCGCGTATCAGAAGTATCTTATTTAGCTGATTATTTTGTGATTGTAACGGGCTTTTCTCAAGCTCAACTCCGGGCAATTTCTCAAGCTATTTCAGATCAAGTCGAATTAGAATTACAACGGCCTCCCCTCAGAATTGAAGGTCAAAATGATGGTAACTGGGTTTTAATGGATTATGGGGATGTAATTGTCCATATTTTATTACCCGAAGAACGAGATTTCTATAAATTAGAAGCCTTTTGGGGTCACGCCGAGCGAGTCCGTTGGCAATCTTAAATCTATTAGAAATCGGGTTTTTATAGCCACCCAGCCCCCCATTAGAAACCGGGTTTTTGTACATAGCTTTATTAGCAACCGAAAGATTGAAGAAAAACCCGGTTTCTGAGTCCCCCCAATTAGAAACCGGGTTTTTATAGATAGCTTGTTGATAAACCCAAAGATGGGAGAAAAAACCCGGTTTCTGAGAACACTAGCGACAAATTTATTAAAACCCAATTCATCGTAGGGGCGAGGCGCGCCTCGCCCCTACAAGGGGTGTAACCATTTTTTAGAATTAATAATCCTGAGCATTAAGATTGTTCAATAAGATTGAAACTTGCTCTATAAACTATCTCTAACCCTGTGTATGATGAATCGAAAATTTATCTGATTCTCATTCACAAATATTGATTAACTACGGTAAACCCTCACAGGGAGGTGTATTACCAGAATTACCAGTAATCATACCCATATTGAGATCACCCAATTTGTCTAAGTAGGTAGGCAGGATTAAACTTTTCCATATAACAATATGTAAAGGAGGCTTAGATCAGCCATTAGAGAGCGTTAGAACGATTTACAATCGTTTACATAGTAGGGTTTTATAGAGCCTACCTACTTAGTCTACATTGAAGTGCTGGACAATTAAGTCTAAGATCATCAGATGTTGCAGCCCCTCGACATTTGGCATTTTCAGGTACAATGATATAATCTCCTTGACCTGGACATGGTGCCCAACGGGATGAGTTATAATAAAAACATAATTCTTGACCCGTATCAGGGTTCCTGTAGGTTTGAGAGGAAATTCTTTGATTCCAAGGACTATCCCCAGACTGTGCTATAATACCAACATTGTTCAACTTGGGAGGAATACTACTCTGATTAATATTGGGATTACGGGTTTCTGATAGATTAGCATTAGCATTGGGAGTGCCTTTAATAATAGCTCCACTCATAGCTAAAGCAGCACCGAGTACCAATATCACGGCTTTTCTATTCATGAATTTCCCTCTGATATTTGCAAGCTTCCTTTAACTTTTGTCGATTCGCCAAAATATAGCGATCGCCACTAACTCAAACTCAAAAAAAGTAATTGTAACTATTAATATTGATATTATTTTTGATCATCGAATTTTTGTCAGTCGGATATTGTCGGAAAATGTCGGGAATTTAATGTCAGATATTGTCGGAAAATGTCGGAAAAATTTTTACACCCATCAAGAATATGGATATTCAAGAGGTTTTAAAAATCGCTGATCATCTGGTTTTTAATCATACAGGAAAACATTTAGATGATCTGCAAAAAACCGTACTTGAAGGCGTTTGGGAAGGTAAAAAATATACTGATATTGCAGATAATATCCATTGTAGTGAAGGTTATGTTAGAGATACCGCCTCAGATTTATGGAAAATCTTATCAAATTTTTCAGGAGAAGATGTTAATAAATCGAATTTTCGTTCAGCTTTAGAAAGATTACAATTTTCTGTTTCTTCAAGCGTTGGTTTTGGTAACGTTATCGGAATTACGAATAATTTAAGTTTATGTAGCGATCGCATCACACCTTTAGAGAATAGCAGGAATGGAAAAAATAGACAAACACCCGGACAAAATCAACCCGAAACTCATCTAAACCCATTACCCCTTCAAGACCTTAGAGAAGCACCGGATATTGGTAAAATCTGGGGTCGAGTTAATGAAATATCAACTTTAGAACATTGGATATTACAAGAAAACATTAAAGTAGTAGGAATATTAGGAATAAGCGGTATAGGTAAAACAACATTATCCCGTCATCTCCTCGAAAAAATCAGCACTAATTTTGACTATATTATTTGGAAGAATTTGTATCACTCTCCCTTGTTACCAACCTTAGTTAAACAGTTAGTTTTCTCCTTATATTATCCAACTAATAGTAACTTTTTATTAACAGATATTAATTCTATATTAGATTTAGAACTTGCTGAATTATTATCAATATTGTTTGAATATTTGCGTAAATACCGTTGTTTAATTATATTGGATAATGTTCAAGAAATATTAGCAGAAAGTAAATTAGCCGGAAATTATAAAAATCAATTTGAAAATTATGGTGAATTCTTAAAAAATATGGGTGAACTTTCTCATAGTAGCTGTTTAATTTTAAATAGTTGGGAAGCACCCTTAGAACTCATCAATTTAACAGGTTTAAGTAACCCCGTAAAACTATTATCATTAAATGGAATAGGAGAAAATGCGATAGAAATTTTTAAAGAATACAATTTATCCGATGAAGAACACTGGCTAGAATTAATTAATACCTATCGCGGTCATCCTGACGAGTTAAAAACTATAGCTCGAATGATTCAAGACTTATTTAATGGTAAAATCGGAGATTATTTAAAATATAACAGTCTGTTTTTGGGAGATGAAATCATCAATCAATTAAACCGAAATTTTCAACGAATATCTTTATTAGAAAAACAAATAATATTGCAATTAAGCCAAATTAATCAACCCGTAACAGTGACAGAACTTTTACAGAATTTATCTTTATCCTCATCTGAGTTATTGACTGCTATTCAATCTCTAGGAAGACGTTCATTAATTGAAAAGATAACACAAGAACAATTAACCTTATTTACAATATCACCCGTAATTAGGGAATATATCAAATTAGAAACCGGGTTTTTGTAGATAGCTTGTTAAGAAACCCAAAGATAAAAGAAAAACCCGGTTTCTGAGTCCCTACTAGCTGGAGAAACCGGTTTTTTATAGATAGCTTGTTGAGAAACCGAAAGAGGGGATAAAAAACCCGGTTTCTGAGTCCCCCTTCATCTCAAGTAAACTTATATGAATTTGTTTTAAAAATTTTAATCAAATTAGCAATGCCATCCCCTGTTTGATAAAATTGCTTCAGAAATCGATTTGAGAACACAAGCGATGAAAATTAAATCTGTTTTTACGGGTCTAGGATTGACTTTGCTGATTAGCGTCTTTTTTGCCGTTGCATCTGAGTTTTTTGTCTTTAATGCCTCACCAGCTTTCGCTCAAGATGTTATCAGTAGTTGCCCTCTACCCGTCGATATTGCCAATACATTTCTAAACTCTGAATGTAAAGAGATTCAATTATCAGAATCTCAAGATTTTTACCGTTATTATAGCACCGATAATATGAAATATGGGCGCTATTTAACGACGGATCAATATACTAAGAATGTTGATGTGATCAGAAATTTAGCCTTAAACCAAGCTTGGGGAAATCAAGCAACGATAATCGAAACGGTAACATTACCAGCCGGAACAATAATTTATAAAGGCATTGTAGCCCCACAACCGCCAACAGAATGTTATCCTGGGATGGGTCATCAAATCTTTATTAAAGATTCTAAAGATCCCAATATTAAATGGTCGGCTGGTCAAAATATTGGTGTTGAATCTTTTTATTGTCCTTAATTCTTTTTAACTCAATTCCCTCACCGGATATTAACATGGATGCCAAAATTACCGAATTTACTCAGTTAATTGATCAAGCGATTGATTCTGCGGAACAAACTGATCAAGAGGAACAATCAGATCGTTTAGATAATTTAATTGCGGTCTTGAAAAACCTCAAACAAACCGTAATCTCAGGTCAACTTCAACCGTCTCATGGAACTGCAACTTTAGGGCTGGCAAGGGAAGTCGCAGACTGGATTGAATCTTTAGATTCTCCTTTATTGAGTGCTGTGGGTGCTGTTGAAGACTATTATCAAAAGCACTTCTAAACTCCAAAGAGAAACCGGGTTTTTGTAGAAAGTTTGGTTAGAAACCCAAAGATAAAAGAAAAACCCGGTTTCTAAGAGGTAGTTAGGAGCATCAATCCTCATCAGGATTTTCTAAAATATTCCGCACTACATTTCCGCCAAATTCGTTACTTTTTTCAATCTCACTGACTTGTGTGGCAATTTGTTTAGCTATTTCAATGTCTCCTAATCGAGATCTAATCAGTCCTGATGCTGCATAAGCATTAATATAAAGCCGAATATTGGGATCATCTAAACGTGCGGTTAATATCGGTTTTAATTGAAACCAATCTTCAGGTAGCACTTCTATGCGTTTCACCATTTCTAGCACTTTTGTCGCCACTTGCAAGGCTAAAGGATCGTTATGAGTGTAAAAAAAATAGCGATAGGCTGACACCAATACATCAGGATGTTCATCAGCAATGGCGAGCGCCTGATTGATATAACCATCTGCAAGCTCTGGATTATTCCAATGAGTAGATGCCAGCACTAGCAATTGTTTGACGGTTTCAGGGACGGTATACCATGACAATCCATCAGCATTTGGGACTGGCGAAGTTTGGGTTTGATTTTGTGGCTTAGAAACAGGCATTATTCTGGCAACAGTAGTATATCAGAATTGTAGAACATGGCAATTTCAAACCCCTTAACTGATTAACGCTGTACTCAAGCTCTACAAAGGCTAATCTATAAACCTTTCAGTAAATAACTTGGGGTGAGGTGCTAGGATTTTAACGTCAGTTTTAAGATCTCCCTTTTCGGAAATATAATCAGAACATTTAAACCTGTGCGATCGCTTCAATTGCAGCTTCTAACGCTAAAGCAATATGTGTCCAGTGGGTTCCCCCTTGACAGAACACAATATAAGGTTCTCTTAACGGCCCATCGGCGGAAAATTCCGAGGTACTCCCATCAATAAATGTACCTCCCGCCATGACTAAATGGCTTTCATATCCCGGCATTTCTGCGGGAACAGGTTCAAGGTAAGAACCAATCGGAGAATACTGTTGAATAGCCCGACAAAAAGCAATTAATTTATTAGGAGAACCTAACTCAATCGCTTGAATCACATCCCGCCTCGGTTCAAAGGGTAAAGGATTAACACGATATCCTAATTGATGAAAAATATATGAGGTTAAATGGGTTCCTTTAATGGCTTCTCCTACCATTTGAGGAGCTAAAAATAACCCTTGAAATAAAATCCGATTTTGATCAAATGTTGCACCCCCACTGCTACCAATTCCGGGGGCTGTTAATCGACAAGTTGCGGCTTCAACTAAATCTTCCCTTCCAGCAACATAACCCCCCGCTTGAACAATAGTTCCCCCTGGATTTTTAATTAACGAACCTGCGATTAAATCAACACCAACCGCAGGCGGTTCACGAGTTTCTATAAATTCTCCATAGCAATTATCGACAAAACAAATCGTATTAGGATTTTGTTGTTTAACACTCTGAACAATTTGCTCAATATCGCTAATAGACAAACTAGAACGCCAGGAGTAGCCACAGGAACGCTGAATTAAAACGAGACGAGTTTTTGCGGTTATTGCAGTGTTTAAGCCTTCCCAGTCTATTTTTCCCTCAGAAGTTAGATCCAATTGACGGTAAGATATGCCAAACTCTAATAATGAACCTTGACCTTGACCGCGCAAACCGATGACCTCTTCCAGGGTATCGTAGGGAGTGCCAGCCACCGCCAGCATTTCGTCCCCTGGACGTAAACAGCCAAATAAGGCACAGGTAATGGCGTGGGTTCCAGAAACAAACTGCACTCGTACCGCAGCCGCTTCTGCACCCATAATCTCCGCAAAGACTTGATCTAAGGTTTGACGTCCTAAATCATCGTGACCATAACCTGTAACGCCTGCAAAGTGATGGGTTCCCACTCGGTAACGACGAAAGGCATCTAAAACTCGTTGAAGATTATGCTTGACCTGCGTGTCAATACCAGAAAAAATCGGAAATAGTTCCTGTTCTGCTTCTTTTAGCTGTTCCATGCTAGATATGATGACCGAACTCACTTTGTTTGTGGGCGGTGCATATTATAGATGCCAATAGGACTCTTTCGTTTAAAAAAGCTCGAATTTTCGTTTCATGACGATTGCAACTTCACCTCAATATAAGCCCGATTGGATCACCATTGCTTTTATGGTGTTTCTCCATGCTGCCGCACTGTTGGCATTTTTGCCGAGTAACTTTAGCTGGGCTGCCGTAGGTCTAGCTCTATTTTTACATTGGGTGACTGGAGGCTTAGGAATTACGCTAGGCTTTCACCGCCTAGTGAGCCATCGCAGTTTTGAAGCTCCCAAATGGTTAGAATATTTTTTAATCTTTTGCGGAACCCTAGCTTGCCAAGGGGGGCCGATTGATTGGATCGGGTTACACCGTCTCCATCATCAATATTCTGATCAAGAGCAAGATCCCCATGATTCTACCAAAGGGTTTTGGTGGAGTCACCTCGGCTGGATGTTGTTCCATACTCCAGCAGATGAACAAATTCCCCGTTATACCAAAGACATTGCAGACGATCCAGTTTATCTGTTTTTCCAAAAATACTTTTTGGTTATTCAGGTCATCTTTGGAGTATTACTGTATCTGATCGGCGGTTGGTCTTTTGTTGTTTGGGGTATTTTCTTTCGGGTTGTGGTGATGTTTCACTGCACCTGGTTTGTCAATAGCGCCACTCATAAATTTGGGTATCAAACCTATGAGTCGGGAGATTCTTCGCGTAACTGTTGGTGGGTTGCGGTTGTCACTTATGGTGAGGGTTGGCATAATAATCACCATGCTTTCCAATATTCGGCCCGTCACGGTTTGCAATGGTGGGAAATTGATTTAACCTGGATGACAATTTCGCTGTTACAAGCGTTAGGGTTAGCCCAAAAAGTGAAATTACCCCCCGCCAATGCTGAAGCTCAACGCATTTAAAACTGCCGATTTCCTTGAACAACGTGTTTCAGGGTCATTAGGGCTTCTAAACCAATTAATCCACGACGATATCCTTTCTGGTTAGAAATCCCCAGAAAGATTGCGTCTCCCCGGTTTAAGTGACGGGAAAATCGAGGAGACGCATTAATAAAGGTCAAAGCACTGTTGACATCTTGGGCAAATTTTCGACTTTCAGAGTAAGATTCGGTCGCTAAACAATTAGCGTGACCGCTACTATAGGTATTCATCCAGGCGATCGCTTTTTCTAAGTTTTCCACCACTTTAAAGGCAACAGTTCGTGTTAAATAGGGCTTTGACCATTCCGTTGTTTCGGAAGCGGTTAATTCGGTAAATTCTTGAGCCAGGGCTTCATCCCCACGCAATTGAAATCCGGCTTCCCTTAAGTTATTCCATAATCGAACTAAGGATGAGCTTTTTTGATTGGGATCAATCAAAACTTTTTCAATGGCATTAACCGGATCGGGTTTACTTTCATGACTATCTAATATCATCCATCGCACCGTATCTACACTCGTCGTTGATGACCAATATAAATAACAGTTTCCCATGGCGGAACGTAGGACGGGAACTGTAGATTGATTGACGACTTGCTGCACAAAATGGGGGCGTCCGTAGGGAATGACTAAATTGAGATATTGATCTTGAGTCACTAACCGTTGAATCGGGGCATTTTGTTCAGAAGGCAAAATTTCTAAACAACCTAAAGGAAGTCCTGATTCTTCTAACGCCATTTGCAACGTCTGAACAATCATATTATTAGAATGGGTGGCTTCTGTTCCGCCTAATAGCACTAAACTATTGGCTGTTTTTAAACAAAGTCCCGTTGCAATAGCCGCAAGTTCCGGGAAGGCTTCATAAATTAAGGCAACAACCCCTAACGGAATATGTTGATAATAAGTTTGCCCCTGTTCGAGTTGATAGGAAGCACTCATCACCCGACCAATGGGATCGGGTAATTGTCCCAGACGTTCTAAAATCTGAACGGTGGTTTCTAAGCGTTCAGGAGTCAGTTTCAGCCAGTCTGTAATTAATTCCGATAGTCCTAAATCTCGACTGGCTTCTAAGTCGAGGGTATTGGCTTCTAGGATATCATTCTGCCGTGATCGCAAGGCCTTTGCCATCAGTTGCAAGGCTCGACTCCGATCCATTCCTTTCGTTTTTGCTAATTCAAAACTAGCCCGGTAAGCACGACGGAGAGGATGGTCAGGAGCAAGGGGAGAGAAATCATCAATTATCATCGAGAATCACGCCTGTAAGCGAGCCAAACCATAAGTGCGGGTAACATCGCTAACAGTACAGCAACCATCGCCCATAACACAAGATTTGGCCCTGGTGAATACAAAGCTAATGGTAACCAGATCACTAACGGAATTAAGAGCATCCCAAAGTCATCAACTCTTCATATCTTTGACACATGGGTGTCATAAAAACCCGTGATACTGTCAGGCAAAGGTAAACCAATACCACGTTACCTCAATCCCTATAGGACTTACTGATTATGGTATTTCAATTTGGTAAGACTGTCTTGGCTACCACCCTTGGTATTACAGCCTTAATTTCGGGTATTGCTTACGGTTCGGGAACTTCTCCGGCATTTGCAGAGACTTCCGCACCTACCACAAAGCCGGCGGCCACAACTACTGGACACGCACCTACCACAAAGCCCGCGACCACAACTACTGGACACGCACCCACCACAAAGCCCGCGACCGCAACTACTGGACACGCACCCACCACAAAGCCCGCGACCGCAACTACTGGACACGCACCCACCACAAAGCCGGCGGCTACAACTACTACACCTGCAACCACAAAGCCTAAATAAAAATAATCAACTAAAACCTCACTCCTCCCGGCGCGATCGCAATCCCTTCGCCATTAGTTTCAAAGCGAGACTTCGATCTGCGCCGCTGGTTTTGGCTGCTTCAAAACTACCCAGGTCAGCACAAAGCTAGGAATTATCTGGAGGAGGAAGCGAGAAATTATCAAGGATCATCGAGAATCGCGTCTGTAAGCAAGCCAAACCATCAGTGCAGGTAACATCGCTAACAGCACAGCAACCATCGCCCATAACACAAGATTTGGCCCCGGTGAATACAAAGCTAATGGCAACCAGATCACTAACGGAACTAATAGCATTCCCAAAGCCATCGGTAAATAATGCGCCCTTAACCCTGGACTGGCTCTGTTCCATTGATGACCTGTCCAACGCCAAGCCTGTTTATAAGGATAATGGGTTGCGAGTTGTTCTAAACAATAACCGCTCTCATCGACAACAAAAATTTGTTGGCAGCGATCGCAGCCAAAGGCTTCGGTTAATGCAATGGGAACCAGTCGCCCCCGCCGCCGACAAGGGCAAGGATAATCCCCATTCAAATCAATTTTTTGAGCTTTTTGAGATGGCACAAGCGATTCATTAAGTTAATATTTTTGTAATAATTTGGATTGAAAATGCAACTGAAATCAATGATAGTCAACTTTAAGTTTGAACCGAAAGGGTTAGCTTTTGCTAACATTCTCTCTTCTTAAAGATTATATCACAACCCTTTAGAGTCTCACCCCTTCATCATCTAAACACGACTCAGCTTCCTGACTATTCTACCACTTCAGTTTTTTTATTTTTGTCTCTATCTAGTGTTTTCTATCTTAAGTGATAGCTCATCTTAATTTTTTGCTAGTATGGGTTCCTCGTTCCCCACTTCCCGTCATTCAAGCAAGCGATCTCAGCTTTTAGACTCGTTTATTGTAGACCCAGCGATCGCTACTTTCACACTCTTATTGGCTTGTTGATTCTCATTCAAAATTGCCGATAATTTCAATCAATTTAATAATTTTTCATACTCTCTCTAATGTTTTTCCAAAAAGTTGAGGTTTGGGTAAAGGCTCATGATTGTTCAATGCCGACTCGATCAGGAGTTCTAAAACTTTTTGTGCATTCTTTAACGCTTCTTCATAGCTATCCCCATGGGTGTGACAATGTTCTCCCCATTCAGGAAGGCTAACTACATAACATTGATCTTCTTCTGACCATTGAATAATGATGGTATAAGAGCTTTTCATCGTTGTTGATCCTCCTTGATTTTAGCAAGTGTATTTAAAGCATTTATGTAGACTTTATTGACACCCCTGAACACAAAAAACCAGGTTTTTTGAATAAATATGAAAACTCCCCAGTTAACTCGATAAAGTTAATCTGAGGAGTTGTAAGGGTGCTAAAGCACCAACTCTATAATTTTAAGCGGGTGACGCGATTCGAACGCGCGACATTCACCTTGGCAAGGTGACGCTCTACCACTGAGCTACACCCGCAAACCGTTCACCTTTTCTATGATTCCAAAAATCTTTAGATTTGTCAACCCCTATTCCAAAATTTTTTTAATCCTAGGGTTTAAGGTGTTTCGGGTTGCTGCTTCTAGGTTTCCCCGGTCAAAGCGGGACTGGGACTAGCCGATAAAATTGCTGTAGAATCCACCGTTGTTGCGGGTAATGTTGAACTTTGCTTGATTTGACGCATTAAATTTGCCATCTCAATCGCATCCATCGCATAGTTCCAACCGTGATTGGCCTTAATTCCGGCTCGTTCTAAAGCTTGCTGCATCGTGTCCGTCGTCAACACCCCAAAAATCACCGGAACACCCGTTTGAAACGCCGTTGCTGCAATCCCTTTCGAGACTTCCGCCGAGACATAATCAAAATGGGGGGTTTGTCCCTTAATTACAGCCCCTAAACAAATAATCGCATCATAGCGACGGGTTAAGGCCAACTGATGGGCGACTAATGGAATCTCAAAACTTCCGGGAACCCAAACATAATCAACCTGTGTTCCCTGGGGATCAGGATCAATGCCATGTCGCTTTAAACAATCTTGACACCCTTCTAATAATTTGGTTGTGATCAAATCATTAAACCGACCAATCACCATTGCAAACCGCAGGGAGTCTGTTTGGGTAAAATTCCCCTCAAAAACCGTCATTCTTGTTATCCTTTGTTTAAAGACCCATGCGGAATTGTAGGTTAAATCGTTTAGGGGAATTGTCCTAAACCCTCTAACCCCCAATTCCGCCGATGAATTAAACCACTAAGTAGTTTAATACACCCACTAAAATGACCAATGCGAACCAAAGACCAGAACCCACATAGAGCAAAGGCTTAGATTGGCTCCAATATTGAGGGGCGGCATAGGCAAAGGGAACCCCTACCACCATCACAAAAGATAAAATCACCAGTGCCGCAAGGACAACTTGAAATAGAATTGTTAACATTTTTTTCTCCCAACTTGACTTGGCAGTAAGTAAAAATACGGCTGACAGGCTCACCGAATCCTGTTTAGCGGTTCATAGTTAAAACTACCAGAAATTGCCACCTCTGAGAAGTCGTTAAGCTGTTACTCTAAGGAAGAGGGAAGTCGGGAAGACAAGGGCATCAGAAGACAAGGTAAAGAGGGGTTATGGGTAATCCGTCAACCGTCCATTGTAAACATTAAGTTTTGTAACAAAAAAGACAAAATTTATCTGTAGTGATCTGAAGCCCTTGTAAGAGGTGATGACAATTAATTGAGGGTTTGACCGGAATCACTTTTAAAGTGCCAGCTTATTCCTATACTAACCAATATACTAACTAGCAAGGCAGTCATTTAAAAATAAATATTGCTAACCTGATCTTACTCCTTTTGCTTGTCAATGCCCATGATCGAATTGTTTTGTAGGCTTGAGCTAAAACGATAGATCCTTGGGCAGTATAAGTTATAGAAGGGAACTGAGAACCTTGATAGTTCGTCATTCAGCAGTGGGCATCTCCTTGGTTAGCTAATCCCCGTAAGTGCAGCCTCTCAATTATCCAGATCAACTGAGATAGAAACTATGCCAGCCACTAAAATCTATGCCGACAATAACTCGAACCTGCCTTTTGAGGGCTATTCTGAACCTGAAGATCTTATAAATAATCACCTGGAGCCTGATGTGGATGATTTAATTGATCTGGATATAGAGGATGCCAGCGACGCTAAACTCCAGAAATCAGTGAATCGTCGAACGACGGATTTGGTTCGACTGTATCTTCAAGAAATAGGTCGAGTTCGTCTTTTAGGACGAGATGAAGAAGTATCAGAAGCTCAAAAAGTTCAGCGTTATCTGAGGTTAGTTGAATTACGGGATAATGCAGCCAGCCAAGAAGAAGGTGTAATCAACGTTTATGTGCGCCTGATTAAAACCCGGGATCAGTTATCCGCCCAGTTAGGTCATCGTCCGTCTTTAGAACGATGGGCGACAACAGGGGGGGTTGATGTGGCTGAACTGAAGCCAATTTTAGCCGCCGGGAAACGGCGTTGGGCTGAGATTGTGGGTTTAACAGTTGAAGAATTGGATAAAATTCAAGCCGAAGGTCTAAAATCCAAAGACCAGATGATTAAAGCCAATCTGCGTCTGGTGGTTTCGGTGGCGAAAAAATATCAAAATAGGGGTTTAGAACTTCTCGATTTAATTCAAGAAGGAACTTTAGGACTAGAACGGGCGGTTGAAAAGTTTGATCCCACACGGGGATATCGGTTTAGCACCTATTCTTATTGGTGGATTCGTCAAGGCATTACGCGGGCGATCGCAACCCAAAGCCGCACGATTCGTTTACCCGTTCATATTACCGAAAAACTTAACAAAATTAAAAAAGCCCAACGAAAAATTTCTCAAGAAAAAGGCCGTACCGCTACCATCGATGATATTGCAATGGAGTTAGAGATGACTCCGATTCAAGTGCGAGAAGTCTTGTTACGGGTTCCTCGTTCTGTTTCTTTAGAAACAAAAGTCGGGACGGATAAAGATACAGAATTAGGGGATTTACTAGAAACCGAAGAGGTGACACCGGAAGAATTACTGATGCGAGAATCTTTGCATCGGGATTTACAACACCTGTTAGCGGATTTAACCAGTCGGGAACGGGATGTGATTCTGATGCGGTATGGGTTGGGAGATGGCCATCCCTATTCCTTAGCTGAAATTGGCCGAGCGCTAGAATTATCACGGGAGCGAGTCCGCCAAATTGAAGCGAAAGCGTTGCAAAAACTACGCCAACCGAAACGTCGTAACCGGGTTCGGGATTATCTGGAGTCCCTGAGCTAATCTGAGAACACCAGAGCAGCCCGCAGTCAGAATTTAAAATCTGTTACTCTGAACTCTTAAGCCAGCTATTTTCAATAGCTGGTTTTTTTTGACAATCAGGAAATTTGTTGTGTATTATTGTCAGTATGCAAGCTTTATTGAAAACAGTTTAACGTATGGCTTTATATACAGCAGTCTCGTTTAAATCCGAACTCAATGATAAAGGCTGGCGGTTAACTCCCCAACGGGAAACGATTTTGCAGGTCTTTCAGAATTTACCGAAAGGAAATCATTTAAGTGCGGAGGATCTGTACAATTTATTAAAAAGTCGAGGAGAAGCGATTAGTTTATCAACAATTTATCGCACTTTGAAGTTAATGGCCCGGATGGGAATTTTACGCGAATTGGAATTGGCTGAAGGCCATAAACATTATGAAATTAATCAACCTTATCCCCATCACCATCATCATTTAGTTTGCGTTCAGTGTAATAAAACGATTGAATTTAAAAATGATTCCATTTCTAAAACCAGCATGAAGCAAGCGGAGAAATCGGGGTTTCATTTATTAGATTGTCAATTAACAATTCATACCATTTGTCATGAAGCTTTACGCATGGGTTGGCCGTCGCTAATTTCTAGTAATTGGACTTGTTCTAAAGCAATTGCCGATTGTAATTTTGAAATGGATTATGAGTTAACGGAAAATGGGAACACAGATTAGGTGGATTACACAGATTGCACAGATTAAATTAGGACGATTAGGGAAAGATAAGACTTATTAAAACCTGTATTCAATCCGTGTAATTGTTGTCAAAAGGAGTTACTATTTATTGCCCTCCAAATAGAATGGTATCTGCACTAGGGCCATAAAAAGCTCTGGCTTGTGCAACAGCTTGTTGTGTTGAACTATCGTAAATTCCATTAATAGGGCCATTATAAAGTCCCTGAATTCTTAATGTTTGTTGCAACTGTTGAATGTTGGTTGAACCGGAAATAGGCGGAGCCATTTGTGCGACTAAAACGGTACGAGTTGGGGTTGCAGAAAGGGGTTGAATATTAAACAAATAGGTTTGAGTTGTTGGGCCAGCAATTCCCGTGGCTGTAATTCCAGAGGAGCGTTGAAAACAAATTAAAGCCTCTTGAGTTGCAGTATCAAAGAAGCCATTAATGGGGCCATTATAATAGTTTAACTCGCGTAAACGCCGTTGAATTTTTCTAACCTCTGCTCCGCTATCTCCAAAATAAACCGTTGATAAAGGACTGGTTACAGGAGCCATAGGATGTTGAACAATGGGGATTTGAGAGGGAGGAGTGAACATTGGAGTAGAGGTGTTGGCTGTTCTTGCACTTGCTAGATAGAACGTAGTAGTCGGCCCCACTTCTCCCGTTACGGTAATCCCATAAGCGCGTTGAAAATTGATCACAGCTTGTTGGGTAGATCGACCAAATACACCATCGACTATCCCCGTGTAATATCCTAGTCTTTGTAGTTGTCCTTGTAATATCCGAACAGCAGAGCCTTGGCTCCCTAATCGAAGAATATTATCAAACTGAGGATTAGAGGGAACCCCAGGAACATAAAGATTTAAAGCCACTAATGTTGTGGATGTAACGACTCCAGTGGCAGAGAGCCCCTGAGATTGTTGAAACCGTTGAACAGCTACTTCTGTTTGGTCATCAAAATATCCTGTAATATTGCCATCATAAAAGCCGAGGTTTTGTAGCGTTTGTTGTAATGTGGCAACCGCAGATCCGCGATCGCCTTGTTGTAAGGTTGTACCAGGAAAAACAACATTCTGACCAGAATTAAGGCCACTATTGAGGACAGCGAGGGTAGCTTCTGTGACCAAACCCGTTGCTGGAAGATTGTAGTCTTGCTGGAGTTGAATTACGGCATTTTCCGTGACAGTTCCAAAGTTACCTGTGGGTTGTTGGTTAAAATAACCCAAGGTTTGTAACCGTCTCTGTAAATCTGAAACGCCGGGGCCACTGTCTCCCCGTCCCAGACCAATTAAGTCTCGATTACTGCCAGGATTAGACGGTTCGCTGCTGACTAATCCCAAAGCCCTGAGCGTTTGGGGGCCGACAATGCCATCGGCGGATAAACCTGCATTTCGTTGAAAGCGAATCACCGCATCTTGAGTCAGGCTGCCAAAATAACCTGTGACATTCGCATTAAAATACCCAAGTTCTTGTAAACGTTGTTGAATTTGGCGGACTTGGGTTCCCGAATCTCCAGACATGACCAAAGCTTGGGCTGTTTGAGCGACCGTTAAGACCGAAAAAGCTACCCCTAAAGCGAGAAAATAGCGATAGGTTTGGCTGGAAAGCTTTTTCCAATTAACATAATTCAATTCTGGGAATGGATCAGATGTTGGATCTTCGTAGGTTAAGGCTAAAGCTAGAAACGCATAGGATTCAATCATTGTTTTTGGGGGAAAAATTATTCATCAACTTCAACCTTCCACAAAATTCTTTGTAGAAGGGTTTGTTCCCCCCATTGTAGATCAGGGTTAAAAGTGAGGTTTAAACTAGCCCTGCGCGATCGCAAATTAACGCAACAATAGCAGCAAAGGCTGTAATTCCTAGAGCAACCCAAGGACTTTGACCTTGACTGACGGCAAAAGAAGTGGCTACACCCGCGCCTAATGCTGCGGTGACGGCGGATTCTAGGGGATCGCGTTGTGAAGGTTTAGGGTTCATAATCTAGGTGAGTAAGATTAAAGCCGTTATGTTTGAATGGCTTTAACCCTATCACTTAGACCGAAAAATTTTATCAGTTTTGACTGAAATTGCAATTAAGCTTTAAATTTGGATACTTTTCTTAATCAATCTGTAGGAGAATTAACGATTAAAGATAACGAGGATTGAGGGTTTCTTCTCCAATATTAGGTTGAATGGGAGGTTGAGGCTGCGGAGACTGGGGACGAGCAATTAACAGGATTAAAAGAGAAATAGCACTCACAATAATAACCAAATTTGTGAAATCAAAGGGACGATTAATCCAGCGTTCACGGGTACATTTTAAGCAAACAAAATGTTGATTAGGGTATTTAACATCTTCTACCCACAGACAGAAAGGACTTGTACATTCTGTTTGAAAATTATTGTTTTTCATGATAGTTTTACCTTCTGATTGTAATTTGTTTTTGGGGGTGAGGAATATCTCACCCAGACTTCTAAGTTTTAGGAAATTAAACAAAATTGTTCATCGACGTTTTTAACAGGGGTAATATACAGGTGAATACTCAACATTTGTCCACATCCAAAGTTACCTAAAGCGTGAGCTTGTTCGGGTTGAACTTGGGTAATCATTCCTGGTTTGACAATTTCGCTATAACATTGACGAAGTTTAATAAAGGGTTTAGTTTCATCAACAATTTCTGCAACTTCATGAAAGGCTTTTCCTTTTAATACTTTAATAAAAGCATGGGAAAATCCATTTTGATAATTATGATGGCGGTGATATTCTGTGATATCACTGGGATTCCATAAAAATGCAATCACACTCATAGATGTTAATTGTAAAATCGGTTTACGATAAAACTTTTCCTGTCTTAACCATTCTTTCGATGCTAAGAGTTCGGTTGCTGTAAATTGGCTCAAATATTGATCAATTAAGCTTAAGCTTTCATCGAGTTTTAATTCGTTTAACTGTTCGAGAAAGTTATCAGTTTTGCGGATAAGATTTTGATCATCTTTGACTGTTAAAATCATTGTTTTGCCTCCTGTTATTATCAATCAATTCTATTGATTTACTGTTGAGATGTGAGTCAATTAGTGCTAAAATAAATGTCACTGTAGAGGCGAGAAGACCTCGCCCATAATCCTTACAACGCTAATAAAACAGCGCAGTGATCAACAATCAGCATCAGGGTTTCTTGGTTCATTTCTGTTAATAAAAAAGCCATTAAACCTTCTAACTCATCCAAATGCTGTAACAGTTGCATTTCTGTCATCCAGGTTTCAACTTCGGTAATATTTTCCCGCATTAAACCACCGCTTTGAGAACAATAACCGCCTTCACCGGATTTATCGGTATAGCCTCCAGACCATTGACTAAAACGATGTTTGACCATTTCCTGATATTTTTCGGTGTTGGGAATGGGTTGAGAATTGCAATCTTTTGAAGGAATAATTAAACGGATAGAATGGGGCATCACCTGGGCAATTTTTAACTGTTTTAACGGTAAGTTTCCGGGTTGAAGGATTAGGGAATTTTTATTTTTATCAGAACTTTGTTGAGCAATTAATCTTTGCACTCTGGGATCTTTCATTAAAATTTCTTTCAGGCTTTCAAATTCCATTGTGTTACCTCTTGGTCTGCTTTCTATATTTTTATCATATCCATTTATTAGGGATTAGCAATAGAAAAAGGTATAGCAATTAATGTATTTGAGGTGTAAAAAGTGTAAAGGTAATTGAGGTGTAATCAAGAGGTAATTAAAGTGTAAACTCAGCTAATTTTCAAGAATTTATCCCAATTGCTAGATATAATATCAATTAGCAAACTAACCTAATATTCTAGGTGAGGTCATGAAATACAAAATTTCATTAACCTGTTAAAACAGCTTTGTGGGGGCGAGGTGGGACACATTAGTGTCAACTTAAGTTATCATGCCCTGAACTTGCATTTCGGGCTGTAGAGACGTGCCATGGCGCGTCTCTACGTTATCTAAAGATAACTCAAGACTTGTCTTTCTTAACCCGTTTTAACGGGTTGGAGCTTTTAGCCTGAAATTGATTTCAAGGCTTTTGATGTTATGATTGAAAAACGACTAACGGAGGAACTGGGTGATGGAGTGGGAAACTTTTATTAAAAATATTGCAATTAAACAGGGTTTATCAATTAAGGAAAGGGAAACCTTGTTACAATATTTTCCATCGGAAGAACAAAGATCTGATCAAGCATCTGTGGCAAAATATCTTCAATATGGTGTAGAGGCTATTAAACAACGAATGCAATCAATTTATGAAAAATTCGATAATATTTTCCCTGAATTAAAGGAAATTAAAGGCGCAGGTAAATCTAATAAATTACATCAATATCTGAGACAACAATTTTATCAACAAAATGATCCTCCTATTCCCCATCCTCCCCAAAAGTTAACAACGGGGTTTGAATCTTTAATTGAAGAGAAGGTTAAAAACTTTCACGGTCGAGAATTTGTTTTTGATGAATTTCAGCAATTTTTAACCCAGAAAGAGCGAGGATATTTTGTTATTATTGGTGAACCGGGGATGGGGAAAAGTGCGATCGCAGCTAAATATACAATAGATTATCAAACGATACATTATTTTAATGATATGTCTAGCGGGAGAACTTCTCCTGAGTTATTTTTAACCGAATTTCGTCAACAACTGATTCAACGGTTTAACCTCAAAGATGCTGAACAATTTGATTTACCGAAATTATTAGAAACTGTTAACAATAACGATTTAAAAGATGAAAAATTAGTTCTGGTGGTGGATGCTTTAGACGAAGTGCAACAGGAAGGTGCTGGAAACCTGCTTTATTTACCTTATACCCTCCCTAAAAATGTGTATTTCCTGATGACTCGTCGCCCTTATTCTCAGGAAGAAAAACGGTTTTCTGTCGCCCCAGGACTCGAACAGATTTTAGATCTCAGGGAGGAAAAATATAAAATGTTAACTAAAAATGATATTCGAGGCTATATTCGTTGTTTTATCACCCATGATCCTGAACATTGCCAAAATTTACAAGATTGGATTAGCAAAGCCGGAATGACTCAAGAAGAATTTATTGAGGTTTTAACGGAAAAAAGTGATTATAATTTTATGTATTTGCGCTTTGTTTTGCCCGACATCAGTAAAGGATATTATCCTAATTTAAGGATCAACGAACTCCCAAAAGGGTTAGAGGAATATTATTATAAACATTGGCAACGGTTGGGAATGGATCAACCGCGAAACCGTTTAAAAGCAGTGGTTTTAGCGATGCTGTCTGTAATTAATAAACCTGTGAGTGCAGAAGCGATCGCAAACTGTACCCAAAATCAAACCGTTTATGATGTGGAGAACGTTTTAAAAAGTAAAGATTGGATGGGATTTTTAAGAAGTTATCCCTACAAAGGCGAAATCTGTTATACCCTTTATCATAAAAGTTTTGCGGATTTCCTCTCGAAACAAACGGTGATTAAACGAGAAGCGAACCAACTCTTAGATCGCTATACAGATGGCTTTTGGGATGATAATGAGGGGGAGGATAACAACAATGAAGAAGAATAAAAAAAAGCGTAATTTTTACCAATCCTTTACGCACGTTTCCCCCAGTAAACAACGGATTCAACTGCAAGCTCCTCGCATCAGTCTGGAGAATAATAATCTGAAAAAATACTATCGAATTTTAACGGATTTTGATTTTCTCTCCGCTAAAATTGCCCATCCCGAATTTGGCATTGATTCTCTGATTGAGGATTATCAACTGCGATCGCAACCTGGGTTAATCAACGCCCCCGACGCTGATCGTAACACCGACACCGCCCTGCAACGCCTTCAGGAAACCCTCACCCTCTCCGCCCATATCCTCCGTCAAGACCCAAATCAACTGATCAGCCAACTCTGGGGACGGTTGCAACCTTTTCAGACGTTACCTGCCATTCAATCCCTACTCACCCAATCTTGCCAATCTCAGGATAGCCCTTGCTTGCGTCCCCTCACCCCCAGTTTAACTCCTCCCGGTACAGGCTTACAATAACCGTATTCAAAGCCCACGTCTTTCAAGCGTGGGATGTAGAATACCCGCCTTTAGGCGGAGTGAAGGCTAGTGAGAGTTTTGGTTAGCAATATACTTTTTGATAGTTTCACTAGAAACAGAACCAGCCGTCCCACAATAATAGCTTCGACTCCACAAAGAAGGTAGTTTAAGTAAATGAGGAAATTCTTTTCTTAATATTCTTGATGATGCCCCTTTGATTCTGAACATAATTTGATGTGGAGCAATCAAAGGGTGACAACTAATAAATAAATGCACATGATCAGGCATTATCTCCAGAGCTAGGACATCACATTCTAGCTCTTTTGCTTTTTGGTAGATAATTTCCTCTAATCTTCTGCTCACTCCGTTAACCAACACCCTTTTCCTCCTTTTTGGGCAAAAGACAAAATGATAGTTGATCAGACTAACTGATGTGTTTTTTCTTCTATATTGATTTTCTGTCATTGTCGATACACACGATTCATCAACCTTATGTTATCATGGATGACATGACAAAAATAACTCGGACGATTAAATTGAAATTCGTGGATCTCAACCGTTGTAAAGCTCAGGTGTTTGAGCAAATGACGGCAGAAAACACACGGGTTGCCAACAAGCTGTTGTCATTGCCGATTAAAGAACGGCGTAAAATGACAACAGCTAAAATTATGTCCGAGTTAAAATCTGCCCTTGTTAACCAAGTAATCCGACATACCACATCACCCACAGGTCGTAAAACCAAACAATATAAAGTTCTTCCTGTGGAAGTTAACAACCAAAACTGGAAGTTAACCCTAAAAGGGAATACTTATTCAATTAGTTTTCCAACCCTTAAAGGTGAAAAAAGAATTCCCATTGAAGTTGCATCTCCCCATTGGCAACCTGTTTTAGACGGATTGTTAGAGGGAACAATTCAAGGGGGTTCTTTTAAATTAATTAAACATCGAAATAAGTGGTATGCCTATCTGTCAATTACTGAGGATGTTCCAGAAGTTAAGACGGAGAAAAGATTAGGATGTGACCGAGGACAGAATAATTTAGCGGTAGTTGCACCTAAACAGGGTTTTGGTAAGTTCTTTAATGGTCAAAGCGTTAAGCATCGGAGACGTTATTTTCAACAACGAAGAAAACAACTTCAAGAAGCTAAAAAGTTTCGAGCATTAAAGAAATGGGACAAAAAAGAACGACGATGGATGGATGCAATCAATCATACAATCAGCCGTCGAATTGTTCGTTTTGCCGAATACCATAATGCTGATGTTGTTATTGAGGATTTAGAAGGATGTCGAAGCACAATGAAACAGAGCCAAAAATCTCGTTCTGATTCCGGTGAATCTCGACATAATTGGTCTTATTATTCTTTGGAACAGAAACTTAATTATAAGTTGGCTCTTAAAGGATTGAAATTAATTAAAAGACCTGCGCCATACACTTCCAAATCCTGTTCAACCTGTGGTTTTATTGGTAAAAGAAATCGACATGATTTCAATTGCCCTAATGGTCACTACCATAACTCTGATTTGAATGCTGCGAAAAACCTAGCTCAATGGGACGGTTTTTCTTGTCAGTTAGACCTACAGAGAGATGCTTCTGTAATGGATTCATCCGGTTTAACTGATGGGGTGCTTGGCACACCCCTGAACTCGGTGAATACAGTCAAACAAGAGTATATTCAACTGTCTCTGCTTGACTGGACTAGATACGAGAATCCCACCCCTTTAGCGTAGCGCAGGGGTGGGAGTGTCAAGTCGTACCCTCACCGGACATCAGGATTGGGTAAGGGCAGTGGCCATCAGTCCCAAAGGGGAGTGGTTGGTTTCTGCTTCAGACGATAACACCCTGAAACTGTGGGATGTGGCTACCGGACAGGAGATGATCACCTTTTGGGGCGATGGTGGCTTTAACTGTTGTGCTTTCACACCCGATGGTCAAAAGATTGTGGCGGGTGACAGCTTGGGGCAGATACACATTTTAGAAATTGTGGGTCTTTATTAGCTGAATAGAATGATCAATCCTAATCGCTCTCGTTCTCCGACTCCTCTTGAGGCCTATTCCAATTCACCGGAATTGGGGGAATTTTTGCAACAAAAACGCCTGAATTTCACAGGCAGAAACTTTGTTTTTGATGCCATCAAACAGTTTATTAACCGCTATTCACGGGGATATTTTACCCTGGTGGGTTATCCAGGTATGGGAAAAACTGCCATTCTGGTGCAGTTGCTTAACCTGTATCCCGATCTAATTTTTACGACAACAGAATTAGACCCGAATTTCAGCGATCGCACCTTGGAAACTCTCTGCCATCAGTTAATTAATCGCTATCAATTAACCGATATTCCCTTACTGGAAGATTCCCCCCAGGGCGGTTGGTTATTCTCAATTATTTTACAAAAAATTAGCGAAAAATTATCCCCCGAACAACGGTTAATCATTGCCATTGATGGAGTTGATCGCATTGACATCACCCGTCAAACCGTCGGGTCAAATCTTTTATATTTACCCCGTTATTTACCCGAAAAAGTCTATTTTATTCTCTCCCGTCGTCCCTATCTAAAAATCAAATCGGGGTTATTAACCGAAACCCCTAGCCAAATCTTAGATTTAAGCAATTATTCCTCAGAAAATCAACAGGATATTCAAGCTTATTTACAGCTTTTTATTCATAATCCTGGCTTTCAAGCAAGTTTAAATCGATGGCAAATTCAACCGGAACTAGGATTAGAATGGCTCAAAATTAATAGCGAAAATAACTTTAAATATATTTCAGAATGGATTGCTTTTTTGATGTCCGATTTATCTTCTTTTTCTCCCCTTCAGGAGCATTCAGAAACCGCAAATCTATTCCAACACATAACCCCGTCCCGGCTAACCGCCTATTATCAAAGCCTTTGGCAACAAATGACCGCAGGAAACCCAACGGAATTACAATTAAAAATCATTGCAGGTTTAAGCCAAAATCAGCAAGGTATTACCCTAGAAGCGATCGCCCAACAATTCAATGAGGATGAATATGATATTGAATTAATCTTAGAAAATTGGATCGAATTTCTGCAAATTGAAATGATTAATAATGAAATCTATTATCGGTTATATCATTCCCATTTTCGAGATTTTTTTAAGAAACTATAGCAAGCCTAAATTGGTTGTAATAACCTCTATGACTAAAACCCTTACTGTAGGGGTAATTCATGAATTACCCCTACCACAAATCAAATAGGATTGCTATATAGCAATCTATTTAAACCTGCTCTCTGTTCCCTGTGATCAATTTATGAATGGGGATAAAAAGGCATTCTAGGGGGTGCTGTTTTCCACATTAATTCGATTTCTTCAGGGGTTAATTGATAAGCTTGATTCACTAAATCTGATAACCGTTTTTCTAAGGTTAAAGCTTCTTGTTTGCGAGATTGAATGGCGGGTACATATTCTTGATAAGCTTCTCGTATGGATTTTAATCCTTTGACTCCTAAAGGGTCAGATGATTTACTTTTGGGTAATTGTTTGATCACTTCTTCGATTAATTCTTCAAAACTCAGATCGGCAAAGTTTTCTAGTTTTCGACTAATTTTTTTAACTTTATATTGAATTTGTAGCCAGGTTAAAACATCATCATTAGCAGTTTGATTAATTTTTGTGATTTCAATTAATCTTTGGACAATACAATCATACTCGACAGACATTATATTAGTCAGTGGTGCAATAGGAAAATTTTGAACATAAGGAATATCCATTGCTAATGCTTCATCTTTTTTATGGGGTAGACAACGAAAGCTTAAATACCAATTAGCAGGAGAGTTCAGACATCCCAATATCCAATAATTATCGCTCGGAATAATTAAAGCTGAATCATTAATAAATAAACTCTGATCATCAAAAGCTATTCTAGGATAAAATGCTATGCGTTGGATAATTAGTTTTGGATCTAAAAAATTCTGGTAATAGGTCGGAGAAGCTTCTATTTGCCACCAAATTTGTTTACTAGCTCTCTTTTCTAATTTATCCTTATATTGACTTAAATGTTGTTTGACACTGGGATAAGAATTAATATCAACTTCGGAGTTAGTATAAATCATCCATAAATTTTGCCATTCTGGACTCCACCGTTTAATATCTTGACCTCGTAAATAAGGTTTAATAATTTCGGCAGATTTTGGATCAGCTTGAACAATTTTATTTTTAGTTTCATCATCAATTAAAAATGCTTCATTTAACCCGGTTTTAATCCCATATAACGGTTTAACTCCTGCAAAATCTTTAAGAGGAATTCCCACACGCTGAATTTTCTTCATTAACTCCTCAACGTCGGGACGTTCTAAACTCCAATATTCGGCTGTAAATCTTGACCAAGCAACATCATAACCTTCATTATGGACATATTGAGTTAAGTTAATATTGGTTAATTTTTCTCTAGGGACTGAACAAAGTTTAACCTCTGTTTTAGTTGCTAACTCTTGAGAAGGGTAAGATTTATAAACGGATATAATACAGGGAAAAGTATCTGCATCCTCAAAAATTGGGGCGTGTCCAAAATCAATAATTTGCTCAAAAATGCTATTTTCAATAAAAAACCGACGCAAGGGTTCTCCATAACCTGCTTTTAACCATTTATTCGTAACAATATAAGATAATTTTCCGGCGGGTTTGAGGATATTTAACCCTTTTTCATAGAAATAAGCATATAAATCAGCCACTCCATTATAGGATTGATAATGATCTTTTAAATAGGGTTTTATCGAGGATAATAATTCTTGTCGGACATAGGGAGGATTTCCAATCACCACATCAAAACCCCCCTGAGCAAAAACTTCAGGAAATTCTGTTTCCCAGTTAAAGGGTTTTTCCGTAAAGTCAGCATCAGCAATGATAGAATTACCTTGTTTAATATTATGATCTAAATCGGTTAAGGATTTTCCAGGTTCAGCCGTTTTTAACCATAACGATAATTTAGTAATTTCGACCGACTCCGCCGATAAATCAACTCCATATAAATTTTGAGTTAAAATCATTGTATCTAAACGTTCTAACTCTGGTTCTGATGTTGTTACTAGGGAAGATAAGGCTTGATTAACTCGTTGATAATCTTGGAATAAATAATCAAAAGCCGCGATTAAAAATGCTCCAGAACCGCAAGCGGGGTCACAAACTTTGGTTTGTTTTAAAACTTGATCTCGATAGGTTTGCCAAAATTCAATTTCTGCCTGTTTTTGTTGCTTTTTAGTTATTTTTGTGGTAGTATTTAATTGAAAGCGATCGCGCAATTCATCTTCTTTTTGTTTGAGATACCCTCCCAAGGCAACCTGCACAATATATTGAGTAATAAAGGCTGGAGTATAAAAAATCCCTTGGGTTTTGCGTTTCCCTGATTTTTGGTTAAAATCTTGGTTTTGAGTTTTAGCTTTTAAAGCTTCTAAATCCGTAATCGATTGTTCAAAAATATGCCCTAAAATATCAACAGAAACTTCTGTTTCAAAGTCATATTTCGTTAAATTTTTGAGTTGTGTACAAAGGGGGTCAGGAACCGTTAACTGTTCATCTAATAACGGATCATGTTCAAATAATCCCCCATTATAACCCGGAATCGGTGGATCTTCATTGCCTTTATCAACCCAAGAAAATACTGATTTATAATTATCCCAGATAGGTCTAGGGTTATAAGGATCTTTGTGATCATGAGCATTATTGAGGGTATTTTTAGGTAATAATCCTCGATCTTGACAAAAAGCTAAAAATAAGATTCTATCTAAGGTTTTTTGAGCTTTTTCAATTAAAATATTATCTCGATTTGGGATATTTTTAAGACCAGTAAAGCAAAAATGATTAACAAGATTAATTCTAACATTATAATAATCTTGATAAAGTTGTTCTGTAATTTCTTGTTGTGCGGTATCGGAATCTGCCAATAACCGATCGATAATCGATTGTTGTTGTCCGGTTTTGGGTAAAAAGTTAGTGCGACAGAGTAAGTAATAAAACTTTTTGAAATTAGCGATTTCTGCTAATTCACTTAATAAAAAACATTCAAAATAAGCGGGTGTCTTCGTGAGTTGATAAAGACGTAATTCTCGATAATTAGAGACAATCACCCAACGACAATTTTCTGTATAATTCGCATATTGCCAACCTTGTTCAACCGCAGAGAGTTTGCGTCCGGGTGCAGGTCGATCTAAATCGCCTTTAGCACTTTTTAATTCAATGGGTGCAATAATTTTACCCTGAAGTTTAACCTTTCCTGCTTTCCCTTCACTTGCAGTAAATAATCCTAATGCACCATCAGCAAACCCACCTCCATCAGAAATCATTTGTTCCGCATGAATTTCCCAGGTTTTCCCTTCTCCTGAAATCACAGACCGATATCCTAAAATATCCTGAAAAATATCTTTTAAAAAATCCCCCTGTAAAGATGTTTCTTTAACTTTTTCGAGTGTTCCTGCTTTTAGGGTATTAATCCAACGTTGAAGAATTTCATGGCGGTCTAGCAAATCATCAGGAAAAGTAAAATTTCGGATTGCATTATTGAGAATTTTATTTTGAAATAAGGTTTTAGTAATTTGCATCAGGTTGGCTGAATTAAGAATAAAGTATGATGACCGGAGATGAATTACTGATTTTTATTCAAATAGAATTTCATTATAACAGAATCCTGTAAATTATTGAATCTTTTATTTAATTTTAAGGTTATTAATATTAAGAAACATCATCCTACAGGACAATAATATAGTGCTACGGATTACCGTTAGGACACTTCTACATCCTGAAACTCATTCACTGCTTACTGTTCCCTGCTAAATCAGACAATTGAGCCAATTTGTGGTAAACTTATAAAATTATATAAACGCCTAATGTTGCTATCCTAAATTTAACCTTATTTTTAATATTACGATGACAACAATACTCCCCCCCGAACCACTCACAACAACCTTACCTGACCACACCCAACTCCCTGACTCAGACGGAACCTTTGTGAAAAACTTTCAAGAACATCCTCAAAGTATTTTACTCACAGACTCAATTAACCCGATTCTGCAAAATATTCATCCCGACGGATACTATTGTATTGGTCAAGATAGTGGGATTTATTGGCGAATTACAGACCCACCTCAACGGGGAGCAGAAGCACCAGATTGGTTTTATGTTCCTAATGTTCTCCCCAGTTTAAACGGTCAAATGCGACGTTCCTATGTGCTTTGGCAAGAATATGTTGCCCCTTTAATTATTGTAGAATTTGTCTCTGGGGATGGTTCAGAAGAACGGGATAAAACATCCTTATGGACAGCAGAACCGCAAGGCAAAAAACCGGGTAAATTTTGGATTTATGAGCAAGTCATTCGTCCAGCATTTTACGGAATTTATGAAGTTGAAAAAGCTAGTATTGAAGTCTATCATTTGATAGAAAATCGCTTTGAACTTCTGCCCCAAAATGAACGCGGACATTATTTGATCCCGTCCCTAAATGTTGAATTAGGAATTTGGCAAGGTGAATATCAAAATGTAGAATTACCTTGGTTGCGCTGGTGGGATAGTGAAGGAAATTTGTTATTAACCGGGAATGAACGAGCGGAAATTGAACGTCAACGAGCGGAAACTGAACGTCAACGGGCGGAAACTGAACGCCAACGAGCGGAACGGTTAGCAGAACAATTACGAGCATTAGGAATTACACCCGAAGACTAATTATTTTTCGTTTCCGGGTATAGCACTACCTATTAAGGTGTTTGATAAGACTAAACCTTGTAACGGATTCGGTTGTAACTGTTCTAACAGTTTTTTTAGAGGAGATAAGTCAACATCCGCACTCGATTTTCCATCATATTCAAAGGGGTTATCGAGGTCATAAATTAAAACCAGAATATAGGATAAGGATAAACTAATGAGTCCAGAAATCATTAAATTAATGGTAAATTCAGGAGTTTCTATCAGTAATAAAGCTAAGAGAGAAGAAACTAAAAGAATTTTGAGTAAGGAATAGGCTGGAGTCATAAACTCTGTATCTCGAATTCGTTCTATTCTGGTAACTAACACTCGAATTTTAGCTTGTTCCCCTTGAATTCTAGCGACAATGGGAGCATCAGAATTGATAGCAAAAGTAACAAATAATTGATTCAAATCGGTTAGATTTTTTTCAATCTGTTCAAGAGGTTCTGCTTTTTCTAACCAAAGTAAAATAGATTTAACAATATCAAATAACCCTTGAGTCAGAGGTTGAGGATCATATTCTGGCTTTCTAGCAGCTAAATAAAGGTTACTATCTTGGATGGTTTCAATAGCATTAACGATCTGGATGGGAATATCTTCACAAATGCGATAATCGCTTAAGGTTCCACCTAACATAAAAGCGACAATAAATGTTACCGCAGCTAACAAGGAACCCATCTGACTATCAAAGGTTCCCAGTTGCCATCCTAATTGATGAGTTATCCATTTCATTAGGCAAAATAAGACAACAAAGGGGAGAACTTTGAAGAAGATCCTCCATCTCAACAGGAGAAAATTTAGAGATTGATTCACCATATTTGATTAAATATTAGTTTTCTGATTCAATTTTTTCTGTATTTCCTCCCTTAACCCATCCGGTGCGATCGCTATCCTGAGAAACCCGAACTTTTTGCCATCCTTTATCCTCACTTTCTCCTAACACCACCACTTTTTCGTTATAAGCAATTCCCCCAATTCGGTTCGCGTCTGTACTAGGACTATCGCGTAAAATTAAACCAATGGGCTGTGTCACAATTGCTCGATAAGCACCGGGTTCCAGCTTTTCTTCTGCTGGGGTTGGGGTGGGTGTGGGAGTAGCTTGAGGTTGAGGAGTTGTTGCTTTTGAAGCGACCTTTGCCTTGGGGTTATCATTGGGAAAGGTGGGACGTTCTGGAAGTTCTGCTAAACGCGCTGCAAAATATAAAGCTGTTGCTACCGTTGCACCCGCTAAAATTAAAATAGCCAGAAAAAAGCCAACGATAAATTTAAAAACACCATAAAGATTCATAGTTTTGGGAGCAGGTCTATACATGAATTTTTAACAGGATTAAAAACAACCATGATAACATCAACTGGACAAGGACAGAAACTGGGTTTTTCAGGAAAAAATAGGTTAGAAACCCGGTTTCTTGATCTCATCAACTGGACAAACGACGATTTAAACTACTCTGTCGAGACGCTAAACGCGCTTTTCCCGCCGCCGCCCAATCTTGAAGAAACTGAATTTGTTCTTTCGCAGTTCGGGCTAAGGGAACAATTTGACTCGCGGCTTCTAAGATATCATCGGTTGTGAAATCTCGGTTTTGACTAAAGCCAATGTGCATGGCTTCAATTAAAGTTTGTTCAATTTCCGCCCCCGAAAAATCAGGAGTTTCATAAGCTAACCGTTCAATATCATAATTTTTAATACTCTGAGGTCGGAGTTTAGATAGATGCACTTCAAAAATTGCTTTTCGTTCCTCTTGATAGGGTAATCCCACAAAGAAAATCTCATCAAATCGCCCTTTTCTTAACAGTTCCGCAGGCAAAGATTGAATATTATTGGCAGTTGCAACTACAAAAACGGGAGAGGTTTTTTCGGCTAACCATGTAATAAATGTACCAAATACCCGATTCGTTGTTCCTGAATCTCCCTTTCCATCTACTCCTGAAAAGGCTTTATCAATTTCATCAATCCACAGCACACAAGGTGCTAACGCTTCTGCTAATTGAATCATTTGTCGGGTACGAGATTCTGATTCTCCCACTAACCCTGCAAATAAACGCCCTACATCTAATCTTAATAACGGTAAATGCCAATGATGGGCGATCGCTTTTGCAGTTAAGGACTTTCCGGTTCCTTGAATTCCGACTAATAATAATCCTCTGGGATAAGGTAAACCATATTGTCTTGCCCGTTCAGAAAATGCTCCTCCCCGCCTTAATAACCAATCTTTTAAATTATCTAACCCTCCAATATCGGAAATATTTTCTTGGGCTGCATAGAAGTCTAAAATTTGAGTTTGGCGAATCGTTTGGCGTTTTTCTTCTAAGATTAATTCCAGATCATCTGCTTGTAATTCTCCATGGGTGGCGATCGCTTTGGCTAAAATTCGCCGAATTCTTTCTAAAGACAATCCTTGAAAAGAACGTACCATTTCATCGAGTAACCGAGGCTCTATCGGATGTCCCGTTGCCATTAATAATCGTTCAACTTCTGTTTTGATCTCAGTTTTATTGGGTAAGGGAAATTCTAATACCGTTAAAACTTCACTGAGATCAGATGGAATTGAAACTTGAGGGGAAATAATGATTAAATTTTTAGGTTGAGATTTCAAATTTCGCGCTAAATTTCTTAATTTCCGAGAAACCGAAATATCCTCTAAAAATCGATGAAAGTCTCTTAAAACAAAAATTGCTGGCATTGCTTCCGGTAATTTTTCTATAAATTCTAACGCTTGTAAAGGATTACGCTTTCCAGCCCCTAAATCATTAGGATTTCCCTCTTGATATCCATCAACAAAATCCCAAACATAAACCGCACGATTTCCTTGTTCTTTGGCGGCTTGTTTAATCGCAGTTTCAACTCGTTCTTCTTCTAAAGTCGGGATATAAATAATCGCGTAGCGCGATCGCAATAGTAGCTTCAATTCTTCATTGAATTTGCTCATAGAAAGAACAGGAGTGTAGAATCCGTGGAACAGGCATCTTGCCTGTTAATAGCAGCCTGTTAACAGGTTTTAACAGATTAACAGGTTTTAACAGATTAACAGGTTTTCATAGGTTAACAGGCAAGATGCCTGTTCCACGGACAGATCCCTCAACTTGGTAGATTTTGCTTCAAAGCTTGTAACGCAGCCCAGCGCCCGTCAACAAGGGTCTGGGGTTCGATTGCAGCCGGTTTTGGAGGTTCACAGGGGCCATCACAGAGTTGTCTTAGAGGCAGAGCCAAGCATAATTGCTGATACAGCCAATCCCCAGCTAAAAAATCACCTTGGGGGTGTAAACTTTCTACTGGTTCATCCAGCAAAATTTCCACTTCACCCGTTGCAGTATCCAGTTGATCAGCCGAAACATCCAACCAAATCAATTCGGACGTATCTACTTTTAACCGATGATTATATTGTTTTAAACATCGGTCACAGGTGAGAGTGACAATGGTTTCAGCTTGTACCACAACTTCAAGATAAGTGGTTTTGTGGCTCACTCGCATCCGACCCCGAACCGGAGTTAAGGTTTCTAGGTCTGGAAAAAACTCTTGAAACTCGAATTCTAAAGATCGGTTTTGTGTTCTCAGTAAATGAGGGATATAGATAGAGTCCATAATTACTTTCAAACCCTCCAACAATAAACAAGGCTAAACAAGAAGTCCTCGTCTAGCCCTTTATTTTAATCACCAAACGACGGTCGGGATCTTGTCCCCGACTATAGGTTTCTAAATCATCGCTTTCTTCGAGAAAATGATGAATCAGACGCCGTTCGACCGAGGAAAGGGACTTAATTTCCACTTCCCCGCCCGTTTGACGGACACGATTCGCGGCATGATCAGCTAAAGCCCGTAGTTCTAAATGACGTCGAATTCGATATCCGTTCAGTTCTACGGTGTAAGAGGTGCGTTCTTCGTCCTCTTTGCCTAGGTTGTGAATGGCGTTAAGTAAATATTGAATCGCATCTAAAACTTCCCCATCCTGGCCCACCAAAATAGCCACTTGTTCGGGGGTGAGATTGACTTCATCTATCGTTAACCAACAGGAGTCTGCCTCTAAACTCGGTTTGACGGTGGAAGGAACGCCCCCTAATTTGAGCAATTCCTCCAACCACTCTTGACCCTGTTGTATATCGCTGTTGTTCATTGCTAGGATTGCGCCTTTTTCTTAGAACGTCTCGGCTCAAAGGGTAACGCTTCTCGTTCTTCCCCTTCCGCCGTCGCCAATTTAGCGGTTTTATTGGATTCTTCCACAATTTTTTGCAGGTTTTCAGGCAGGGGTTCCCGCGATAAAATAAAGGCTTGAATGGTTTGGAAGATATTGGCAACCAGCATATACAGCAACACACCTGCGGGGAGGGGGAAGAAGAAGAACATCCCACTAAAAATTACCGGAGTAATTTTATTCACTGTATCTTGCTGAGGATTCCCACTGGAACCTTGCCCTTGTCCAGAGAGGACTTGGTTGAGGTATAAAGACACCCCAAAGGCTAGAATCATGCCGACAATATCCCAGTGAATCGTACCATCGGGATCAACGGCTCCCACGCGACCCAAGGCATCAATAAACAAGAATCCTTTATCCGATGCTAATCCTCTCAAGCCCACTTGAATACTGGCATCTCCAGGAGCCAAGGCAATGATTTGACCGTTTTCATTGACTTGAATTTTGTCTTCTCCTTTGAGAACTTTCCAGGTGGGGGTTAAATGCACATCTGGATATTGAGCTAATTCCGTTTGTAAGGGTTTACCCTCAACGGTTTGGAGTTCAACGGGGACTTGATCTCCAACGCCTAAACGGTTTCCACTGGGAATCATTGCCACAACAGAGGCATGAATTCCATCAGCAAAATAATAGTTTTGCGGTTTAGTGGCGTAGGCTTGGGGTTGAATTTGTTGAATTTGTTCACGGGGAAAAATTTGAACATCAACCGTATAGTTAACGTCTGAAAAGGGTGAACCCCGTAATGTGGCAAACAACGCGAAGAGAATGGGCATTTGAATCAGAAGCGGGAAACATCCGGCTAAGGGATTTCCCAATTCTTTGTAGACTCTACTCATTTCTTCCCGTTGTTTTTCCGGGTCATCTTTATATTGTTGTTGAATTTTGTCAACCCGTTCTTTCATTAACGGTTGGGTTACTTTCATTCGCCGCATATTGCGAATTGAACCCGCATTCAAGGGATAAAGCGCGAAGCGCACCACTAAGGTTAACGCCACAATCGCTAAACCGTAACTCGGCACGATCCCGTAGAAAAAATCTAGGATCGGCAACATCACATTGTTGGAAAGAAACCCGATACCAAAGTCCATTCTTTTGAGTTTATTGAACTGCTTGGATTGAATATAGATTAATTTTAAGAACCATTCGCCAACACTTGACCGATAGGCGGGTGACAACCCAGTTGATTGATCAGCGTTGAGGCTCAACAGGAAGGAACTCAATCCTGTTAAGGGCGATGTTGTCCCATATCAAGATCATCGGCTCATCGCAGCACTGGCTTTTTGAGCTTGGGGCGAGAGTTTTTCTAGGATAAAGTCATAGACTTCTCGAAAACGAGGAACAGCCCGGAGTTCCAGACGAGAACCATTTTTTAGGGTCAATACCATATCCCCCCAAGCCCCAAATCCTCTAGGAACTTTCGCGATTTTGGCGATTTCTGAATAGACGATATCAGTACGGTCTTGACCCATCCATCCACCCATGACGGATATCCGGCGATTGGTGATGCGATAGCGCAGCCATAACGCCCGGACAATTGCCCCAATGGTGAGAGGGATGCCAATAATCGTCAGCCCTATTAATAGATTGATAATGAGGTCGCCGATAGCGGGGCCTCCTTCATAAAAACTTTCCTCCCGTATACCCATTTAAAACCTCTGCTTCTACCAACAACTGTTTTAATTCTTGCAGAATTTCTGCATAATTGCACTGATCGGCTGTTGGTTTGACGACAATCACCACATCCCAACCGGGGGATACCTGGGGTAAAAACTGATGCCAAGCTGCCCGAATTTGGCGTTTGATCCGATTTCGGACAACAGCCCGTTTACTGACTTTTTGGCTAATGGAAATTCCCATCCGAGTCGGGTGAACAGAGGCGGAGTTTGTTAAATTCTTTTCTGTTCTATAAGGTTGACCTCGTAACGCCCTCAAGGTCAAATGAGGGGTTTTTCGATGCAGTCCTTTGCTGTAGACGGCTTTGAAGTCTTTGGGATGTCGGAGTCGATTGATTTTGGGTAACATGAATCAGGTACTGCCACCCACAAATTCACCCATTTCCCTCAGCTTGACCATCGGGATCGCCATGAGTTCGTGGGAATAGCAATAGGGTGTCTTTAATTCGGAGCAAGGAATTAAAACGTTAAACGTGCCCGTCCTTTTTTGCGACGGGCTTTGATCACGGCTTGGCCGTTTTTTGTCCGCATCCTTACCCTGAAGCCAGAAACTCTTTTCTTTTTGCGGTTTGTTCCTTGCAGGGTTTGTTGAGCCATTGCTTACCTCCGGTGCCTTTTCGTTAATTTTTAATCAAAAGTCACAATTTTTCAGTATATCACAATTGTTGGACTTTCTCTCCCGGCTTCACAGTAATCTGTTAATCGGGACTGATCCCTCTTAACAATGGGCACTCTGGCAACGAAGATTAATCATCAATACTCAAAATCCAAGTTCCGACATAACGCAACATGGGAACATCTCCAGGGGTACGAATATTGGCGTTAAAGTTGAAAACCCCCCCAAAGGTGGGATTTTTGACGTTAGACATCACGATTTCAACTTTCGTACCCGCCGGAATCGGTTCTTGAGGATAAATTTGGATAATATGGTTTTCTTTATCCCAAATCACTTCTTCTAAGGGAATTGGTTTATTTTGAACCCGAATTTGTACCCGGTCGGGATCTATCGTCCCTTTGTAATAGTCGGGATAGGTGATGGAAACTTCTGCGATCGCTAAGTTCAACTTATCGGCTGGAAGTCTGAGTTTGTAGCGATCCCACTCCCCTGAACGTCCGCTTTCAAGAAAATAATTTAAAATATTGGTTTTATCGGGGCCACTGAGTAAGGTAATACCCGGTAAACCTTGGGCTTGAGTTATTTCAGCTAAACCCGTCACCGCCAAACCCGTAATCAAGATCGCAGAAAATAGTTGTCGCATACACACTCCCGTAACACAGTGAAATTTTGTTTAAGTTTTCTGAACTAGATAAAGACAAGTTAAAGATAAGAATCCAAATCAGGCATTTAGCTTTACGATGCAAAATTAGAACTCTATTGTTACACAACTCGGGATAGAGAGGAAAGATCGCAGGGGGAGAGGAGGAGTAGGGGAAGTAGGGGCGACAGGAGAAGGAATGCTACGCCTACCAGGGTTCGCTGACTTTTCAAAGTCAATCATCAACAGTCAACAGTCAAGCTAATCGTTAACAGTGAACACAATTATGAGGAGATTTTATGAAAATTGGTATTGCTAAAGAAAGTCAGGTCGATGAACGGCGAGTCGCCCTCATCCCTGATGTTGTTGCTCGTTTGGTGAAACAAGGCGTGGAAGTGTGGGTGGAGGCTGGGGCTGGGGAACGGGCTTGTTTTTCCGATAGCACCTATGAACAGGTGGGGGCAAAAATCGCTGATCAAGGTACCGTTTGGCGTGAGGCAGATGTGCTGTTGAAAGTGGGGGTCTTGCAAGACTTTGAAGTGTCTCAACTGCGTTCTGGGGGGGTGTTAATTAGCTTTTTAAACCCCTTGGGAAATCCTGAATTAGTTCAGAAACTCGCAGCCCAGAACGTTACCGCTTTTAGTATGGAACTGATCCCCCGTACCAGTCGCGCCCAAAGCATGGATGCCTTATCTTCTCAAGCGAACTTAGCGGGATATAAGGCGGTATTAATTGCAGCAACGGCTTTACCGAAATATTTCCCTATGTTAACAACGGCTGCCGGAACCATTCGTCCCGCTAAGGTGTTGATTTTGGGAGCCGGGGTTGCTGGGTTACAAGCGATCGCTACCGCCCGACGGCTGGGTGCTATTGTCGAAGGGTTTGATATTCGTCCCGAAGTTAAAGAACAAGTCCAAAGTTTAGGGGCCAAATTTGTGGATGTGTCCCTGGAGGAAGATACCGTTGCTGAAGGCGGTTATGCCAAGGAAATCTCCGAAAAAGCCAAGGAACGCACCCGTGAAGTTCTGACGCAGCACGTCGCCGCCTCTGATGTGGTGGTGACAACGGCCCAAGTTCCCGGTAGAAAAGCACCTGTATTAGTAACAGAAGACATGGTAGCCCACATGAAACCGGGTTCGGTAATTGTTGATTTGGCAGCCGAACAAGGCGGAAATTGTGAATGCAGCGAACCGGGAAAAGATGTGGTTAAACATGGTGTAACGATTATTGGGCCGATTAATTTACCGTCTTCGATGCCCATTCATGCCAGCGAAGTTTATGCCAAAAATCTCTCGGCTTTATTAACATTAATGATTAACAAAGAGAAGCAACTCAACCTCAATTTTGCAGATGATATTCTCGATGGAGCTTGTGTAACTCATAACGGTGAAATTCGTTCCGAAAGAGTTAAACAAGCCTTAAGCCTCAATCATCAACAGTCTCCTGTAAACAGTTAACTGTCAATTGTTCTGAAATTATGACTACTGAAACCTTAATTTCCGCATTGTTTGTGTTTGTTTTAGCGACCTTTGCGGGGTTTGAAGTGATTACCAAAGTTCCGCCGACATTGCATACACCCTTAATGTCTGGGGCTAATGCGATTTCAGGAATTTCCGTTTTAGGCGCGTTAATTATTGCGGGCGATCGCGATTGGAATGTCACCGTGATTCTTGGATTTATTGGCATTATTCTCGCCATGATTAACGTTGTCGGTGGCTTTTTAGTCACAGATCGAATGCTGGAAATGTTTAAGAAAAAGGAGGCTAAAGCCTAATGGATATTCGTTTAACGGGAATACAACTCAGCTATTTAGTGGCTGTCACCTTGTTTTTCTTTGGATTAAAAAAATTAGGATCTCCAGCAACAGCCAGAAACGGCAATTTATGGGCAGCTATTGGGATGTTAATTGCCGTTGTTGCCACCCTGTTAGATCGGCAAGTTTTGAACTATGAAATGATCGCTCTCGCCTTAATTATTGGTTCAGTTATTGGGGCAGTAATTGCGTATAAAGTTCAAATGACAGAAATGCCCCAAATGGTGGGGTTACTCAATGGTTTAGGGGGTGCAGCTTCTTCCATGGTAGCGGTGGGAGAATTTTGGCGGTATTTAGCTTTAGCAGAATCTCCCCCTTTAGGCACAACCATTACGGCTATTTTAGGGGTATTAATTGGAGGTGTAACCTTTACAGGTTCCATGATTGCCTTTGCCAAATTACAGGGAATTATGAGTGGTTCTCCCATCTTATTTCCCCTACAACAACAGTTTAATATTCTGCTGTTTGTTGCCTTTGGTTTGGGTAGTGTTTATATTTGCCTAACCCCGTTTAATGTGGCGGTCTTTTTAGGGTTAGTTTTCATTTCTCTAATATTAGGCGTGTTATTTGTCATCCCCATTGGTGGCGGTGATATGCCCGTTGTGATTTCTCTGTTAAACTCCTTTTCGGGGTTAGCCGCATCTGCCGCCGGGTTTGTTGTGATGAACAACCTGTTAATCATTGCTGGGGCGTTGGTGGGGGCATCGGGGATTATCTTAACGGTGATTATGTGTAAGGCGATGAACCGTTCTTTAACGAACGTGCTATTTGCTGGGTTTGGCACAGGAGAAGCCGGTTCTGGGGCTGCCAGTGGAGGCACTGCAACCGATCAAACGGTTCGCAGTATTGACCCCGAAGAAGGGGCGATGATGTTAGGATATGCCCGTTCTGTGGTCATTGTCCCCGGTTATGGTATGGCTGTAGCCCAAGCCCAGCATAGTGTTAAGGAGTTGGTGGATCAATTAGAAAGTAATGGGGTGGATGTTAAATATGCCATTCATCCTGTGGCGGGACGGATGCCGGGACACATGAATGTACTGTTAGCAGAGGCGAATGTTCCCTATCCTCAGTTATATGATATGGATGACATTAATCCACAGTTTGATCAAACCGATGTGGCATTAGTTATCGGAGCAAACGATGTGGTGAACCCGGCCGCACGGGAAGATAAAAATAGCCCCATTTATGGAATGCCAATTTTGGATGTCGATAAAGCTAAACATACCATTGTGATTAAACGCAGTATGAATACTGGGTTTGCTGGGGTGGAAAATGATTTGTTCTACAAAGACAAAACCATGATGTTGTTTGGCAGTGCTAAGGATGTTGTTGCTAAGTTAGTTTCGGAAGTAAAACAACTGTAAAAACATCCTTTGTGACCCTCTCCGTAATTTCGGGGAGGGTTTTTAATTTAGGAATTATAATAAGATTAAGAGCGAAGCGATCGCTTAAATCAACAATAGAGTAATGGTTAAACAGATGTCATCAATACCCAGTGTTAAACAAGAAATGATAGTTAACATTATTTCTGTTATATTTTGAGTGTATCAGTTGTAAAACCTTCTATCTAGGTAATGGACATGGATCTTACTGCTACCTTAAATCAAATTACATCTCTGAGTATTGTAGACCGGATTCGTCTTGTACAAGCAATTTGGGATAGTATAGCAGAAGAGCAAACTTATCTTGATTTGACAGATGTAGAGAAACAAGAACTTGATCATCGAATTACTGCTTATGAAACCAATCCAGATGATGTGATGACTTGGGAGGATATAAAAGCTTCAATTAAAAGAAAATAAAAAAATCATGAATTATGTCCTAGTATTTAGACCAGAAGTTCGTGAAGAACTTAATGAAGCTTATGATTGGTATGAAAATCAGCAAACCGGACTAGGTGATGATTTTTTGGATTCTATAGACGAGGTATTAAATCGCATTTGCCAGATGCCAGAGTCTTATCCAATAGTTTATCGTGATGTTAGGCGGTCTGTGGTGCGTCGCTTCCCTTATCTTGTTTACTATCGGATTGTATCGAGTCGGGTGATTATAACGGCAATTTTTCATAGTCGGAGAGATCCAAAAGCTTTGAAAATCCGAACATAATCAACAGTTGTAGCGAAACTTATTTTTTATCAATTATATATTATCCTTGTTAGTTTCGGAAGTGAAGCAACTTTAGAAGCTCTTTTTCTTATACCTTTGCTAACCCTCCTCTGATTCACAGGAGGCTTTTTAGTCGGATCTCATTCTGTCTCTCAACACTCAATATTGAAGTTTTGTATAGGTTTTAATCTGAATACAATAGCTCAGTTTTATAATCTTTGTTATGTAAATCTCCTTCCCCTGGCAAATATCTTGGATAATCCCTTAAACAAACTTAAACAACTAGGCGAAAATGCAGTTAACGACGCTACCCAAAAACTGAATGATAGCGTTGATAAACTCACAACGAAAATTCCTGAATCTCCAGAAAAGATTGCTGAGAAATTTAGGGACAAGACTAAAGAAATTCAAGAGACTGTTAAACAGATTTCAGAAGTTCAAGATGTTATTTCTAAAAATGCAACTGAAACAACAGAAAAAATGCAGAAAAAAGCCTCTCAAGCTGTTGAATCACTTCATAAATCACTGAAAAATGGCAAAGAAAATATAGCTAAAATTATTAGAAATTATCCTTCTAGCACTCAGCCAGTTTTACCAACCCTAGAAATTTTTATTGGCGATCAATTATTGTCTCCTATACCCTATGGTTTTTTCCAGGTTGCATTTACAAACCAAGGAAGAAAATTGATTTGTAGTAGAGGAGATGGTTTTATAACCTTTTGGGACTGGTTAAACAGTAAGGTTGTTAAAATCAATAAAGATCAACGAAAAAACTTTGTTGAATTTAACTTTTATGATCAAGCGATCACTGCGCTTGATGTTAGCCAAGACGAAAGATTCTTAGCAACTGCTAGTGGAAATCAACCGATTAAATTATGGAATCTACATAAACGAGAAAAACTTTTTGATTTTGGATCTAAATTAAATTCTGTTGTAGTTATTAAATTTAGTCATGATAGTCAGTTATTAGCGATCGCAGGAGTAGATAACTTCATTAAAGTTTTGAATATCAAGTCAAAGTCGGAAATCTTAACGTTATCAGGTCATGAAAGCTGTATTCGTTCTCTTAGTTTTAGTGAAGATAGGAAATTTTTAGCTGGTGCTAGTGATGATGGTAATATAACAATCTGGAATTTAAGCACAGGAAAAATTGATCGTACTTTTCTCGGTCATCGCGGTGGAACTTATAGTATTTTGTTTAGTTCTAAAAAGCCAGTTCTAATTAGTGGTGGTCATGATAACTTGATTAAAATATGGGATATTACAGGTAATCTCATCTACGAAATGAAGGGACATCAAGGCTCCATCACTTGTTTAGCAATTAGCTGTGATGAAAAAACCTTAGCAAGTGGAAGCTTTGATAAAACGATTAAAATTTGGGGCTTTAAAAAGAAAAACCTGATCTCCACAATTGAGAGCCACTCACAGGTTGTTACTTCTCTAGCGTTTAGTCCTACAGACCAGATATTAGCGAGTAGCAGTATTGATGAATCAGTGAAAGTATGGGATATTAAATTTTTAAATAATAAATCAAAATTATGGGTTGTCTTCTCTATAGGAATTTTATTCTCTATTGTAGCCTTAGTATTTAATATTGTTATTTTCAATACTGATGATAATCAATGTTTAAATATTTTAGGAGATTGTATTAATCAACGTTCCTATAAAACCACACTAATTTTATCTCTAAATTTTATAATTTTACTTTCAGCTATTTTTTTAACAGCTATACTTTTTAAAGCTCGTCGTTCTCCATTACGAGCCATTTTATCAGTAGTTCAAATGTCTGTTTTAGAAAGATTTTCCCTATCAATAGAGACTTTAGTAATAACTTTAACAAGAATTATAGCTTTGTTTGGGCGTGGGAGTTGAGATGAACAGGTAAAGATGATGCGATCGCCCTTTCTATTATATGTTAACTGTATCAGTGGCAAACTCTTTTCTTATCTCTCATAGAATATTATCAACGCTATAATTCTATCCTATCTCGTAATCTCCAAAATTCCTTGACAATAAGCGACTCGCGCCGCCCGATGTTCGCCCAAATCCGCTAAAATCGCCTCAAAATCTTGCCAGCTTACATCCACAAATAGCACACGCTGTCCAGGGGGAACGCTAAGTTGTTTGAGTTGCAGTGTCACCATTACCATTACCCTTTTCTAAGAGTTACTTTTAGTTTAATACAATTCAAAATAAAAATTTTATTCTTGTTCCCTATTTTTTTATTAAATATTTTTATGATCTTTGCTTTTCGTCAAGCTGATCAACCCATTATTCAAGGTAATCAAGAATTGTGAAATATCTGCTCGACACCGACCACATTAGTTTCCTACAGCGAGTCTCGTAACTTAATATTATTAACTAGAAATGTTAGGGACTTTAGCAAAGTTCCTGGTTTGAAAACAGAAGATTGGACGGTTTGACAC